>JAFVCX010000044.1 GCA_017478855.1 Muribaculaceae bacterium
GCGGCCGTTCACCATGGAAGCCGGCGAGCTAACCAACACATTGAAGATAAAACGTGCCGTAATCAACAAACGCTACGCGATGCTCATCGATGCCATGTATGCCGCTGACTTCCGCAAGAAAAAATAAGACAAGCAACCATGATTACTCAAGATCAACTAAAGGCATTGCAGGAGCGTGCCGAAGCACTGAACAAATATCTCGACATCGAAAACAAGAAGATACAGGTCGAGGAGGAAGAACTGCGCACTCATGTGCCCGACTTCTGGGCCGACCAAAAAGCGGCCGAGGCGCAGATGAAGAAAATCAAGACGCTACACTTCTGGATTAACAGCTGCGCCGAGGTGGGCAAAGCTGTGGAGGAAGTGGCCACAGGATTCGACTTTGTGAAGGAAGGACTTGTGGAAGAGGCCGAACTTGACGCGCTTTATGCCGACGCGGTGGATAAGGTGGAGAAACTGGAGCTGCGTAACATGCTCAGCCGTGATGAAGACAAGATGGATGCCATCATCAAAATCAACTCGGGAGCCGGCGGCACCGAGAGCCAAGACTGGGCATCGATACTCATGCGCATGTATTTGCGCTGGTGTGAGCGTCATGGCTACAAAACGGCCATCGAGCACATGGTGGATGGCGATGAGGCCGGCATCAAGAGTGTCACCATCAGTGCCGAGGGCGCGTTTGCCTATGGTTACCTCAAGAGCGAAAACGGCGTGCATCGGCTGGTGCGCGTGAGCCCCTATAACGCGCAGGGAAAACGCATGACCTCGTTTGCGTCGGTTTTCGTCACCCCGCTGGTCGACGACACGATCGAGATCACCCTCGACCCCGCTCGCATTTCGTGGGACACCTTCCGCAGCGGTGGGGCCGGCGGCCAGAATGTGAACAAAGTGGAAAGCGGTGTGCGCGTGCGCTATCAGTATAAAGACCCTTACACGGGCGAGGAGGAGGAAATCTTGGTAGAAAACACTGAAACGCGCGACCAGCCCAAGAATCGCGAGAACGCGTTGCGCAACCTGAAATCAATTCTCTATAACAAGGAGTTGCAACACAGGCAAGAAGAGCAGCGCAAGGTGGAAGACAGCAAAAAGAAGATAGAGTGGGGCAGCCAAATTCGCAGCTATGTGTTCGACGACCGGCGCGTGAAAGATCACCGCACCAATCACCAGACAAGCGACGTGGGCGGCGTGATGGATGGCGACATCGATGAGTTCATCAAGGCCTACCTCATGGAGTTTAGCGACACGGCACATTCTTAAACCTCGCGCGTTATGCCTGACATCAAAAAAGAAAAACTGACCATCATCAAGGTTTCGGGCAAAATTGTGGAGCGGCCCGAAACGCTGAAGGTATTCGTGAAAGAGTTCGCTTCCATTCCCGGCAGAAAAATCTTGATTCATAGTGGTGCCAACTTGGCCAGCAAGATAGGAAACCGTATGAGCATCAACACCAAAACGGTGGATGGCCGCCCTGTGGTGGACGACAACACGCTGAATCTGCTCATCATGGTGTATGCCGGATTGGTCAACAAGCAATTTGTGGCCTTGCTGCAGGGGCGCAAAGTGAACGCGCTGGGCGTTACGGGAGCCGACTTGAACCTGATGCAAAGCGTGCGTCAGGGCCTTAACGGGGTGGATATGGGCTGGACGGGTGCCGTGAAGCAAGTCAATACGCAAGAGCTGTCCTCGTTGCTCGATAAAAAAGTGGTGCCCGTGATGGCACCCATCACCCACGACGGCAATTGCAACTTGCTCTATAACGAAACCGATGCTATGGCGGCCGAGATGGCCAAAGCGTTGGCCCTGCGCTATGAAGTGACCCTTATTTATTGCTTTGAGAAAAATGGCGTGCTGCTCAATGTGGACGATCCCGATAGCGTGGTGCCGGTGCTGAAACGCACCCAGTACAAGACGCTTCGCGAAATGGAGATTATCAAGGACTGGTTTGTCAATAAACTCGACAATGCCTTCAGTGCCATTGACCACGGGGTGAAAGAAGTGGTGATAACCAACGCCACCAACCTTACTCACCGCGACCGCGGCACCCACATCAAGTAGCTTGGCATTGGCAAAAAATGCCGCTAAATCTTTGGTGGAAAACCAAAAAATCACGAACTTTGCAGCACGATGACTTGCAAGGCGAGGGCAGCCATATTCCCGATGAGGGAAACTGCGTGGCACAGTTGGCACGAAACTTGCAATGCGATGGGCCGGGCAGGGCGGATTGCCCCAAGTATTCTCATAGTTTATAATTTCTCAACCAATTAAGATGAAAGTTGCAATCGTTGGCGCCAGCGGCGCTGTTGGACAAGAATTCATGCGTGTGCTCGATGAGCAGAATTTCCCCGTGGACGAACTCGTGCTTTTTGGCTCAAAACGCAGTGCCGGCCGCATCTTCACGTTCCGTGGCGAGGACTATGTGGTGCAGTTGCTTCAGCACAACGATGATTTCAAGGACATTGACATCGCTTTTGTGTCGGCCGGAGCTAAGACGGCCATTGAGTTTGCACCCACTATCACCAAGTATGGTTGCACGATGATTGACAATTCCAGTGCCTTTCGCCTCGATGACGACGTGCCTTTGGTGGTGCCCGAGGTCAATGGCGAAGATGCCCTGCACGCGCCTCGCCACATCATTGCCAACCCTAACTGCACCACCATTCTCATGGTCACTGCCTTGAAGCCGCTCGATAACCTCTCGCACATCAAAAATGTGCAGGTGGCCACCTATCAAGCTGCCAGCGGCGCCGGTCTTGAGGCGATGGATGAGTTGGCACTGCAACAGAGTGAAATCGCGCATGGCAAGCTGGAAACCACAGTGAAGCACTTCCAGCATCAGCTGGCCTATAATGTGATTCCTCACATTGACGTGTTTCTCGACAATAACTACACCCGCGAAGAGGCCAAGATGTATCACGAAACGCGCAAAATCATGCATAGCGACATCCGCGTGAGCGCCACTTGCGTGCGTGTGCCGGTGATGCGCGCCCACAGCGAGAGCGTGTGGATTGAGTGCGAGAATCCCATTACCCCCGACCAAGCGCGTGCCGCCCTGCAACTGGCTCCGGGCATTGTGGTGCTGGATGAGCCTCGCGAAAACGTGTACCCCATGCCCATAGGCTGCACAAGCAAGGATCCGGTGTATGTGGGTCGCATCCGCGAGGATTTGAGCAGCGACTATGGCTTGACTTTCTGGGTGGTGGGCGACCAAATCAAGAAAGGCGCGGCCCTCAACGCCGTGCAGATTGGTCAGTATCTTCTTGCTCACAAGCGTTGAGCCAATTTGGCGAAGGTAAGGTCTGCTGAAGAAAAAAGCTCAGAAAAGTTGCATGTTTCAATAATATGTTGTAATTTTGCTGCGATTTATAACCAATCAACGCTATAAAATGATCCGTTTCACACACATCACTTGCTGCTGTTGTCATCATTGCCATGATGATTAGCAGTTTTGTGTGTGCGCGTGCTTAAATATTATATTAAGGAATCATCTGCTAATCGTCAATAATTGCGATTGGCAGTTTTTTTATTTTGACAGATTCGCAAATCTCAATAACAAACAGTTTTTATCAATCAAGAAAAATTTCAAAAGTATGGTTTACACAAGCATGACTCAACTCGTGGGCAGCACTCCACTGCTCGAGGCCACTTCACAAGAGGGCCAGCAGGCTCGTATCATTCTCAAATTGGAATACTTTAACCCCGGCGGCAGCGTGAAAGACCGCATTGCTTTGGCCATGATACTCGATGCCGAGCAGCGCGGCCTCATCAAACCCGGCGCAACAATCATTGAGCCCACCAGTGGCAACACCGGAGTGGGGCTGGCCTGGGTGGGCACGGCACGTGGCTATAATGTGATTCTCACTATGCCCGAAACGATGAGTGTGGAGCGTCGCAATCTGCTCAAAGCCTATGGGGCAACGCTAGAGCTTACGCCGGGTGTCGATGGCATGAAGGGTGCCATTGCCCGAGCCAAGCACCTTAATGAGGAAATTCCGGGGAGCGTGATTTTGGGACAATTTGTCAACCCCGCCAATCCTGCGGTGCACGAGCGCACTACCGGCGAAGAAATTTGGCGCGAAACGGCCGGCGAGGTCGATATCTTTGTGGCCGGCGTGGGTACGGGCGGCACGGTTACGGGTGTGGGCCGAGCCTTGCGCAAATATCGCCCCGATGTGCAAATTGTGGCTGTTGAGCCGGCTTCGTCGGCCGTGTTGAGCACAGGTGTGCCGGGCAAACACAAGATTCAGGGCATAGGCGCCGGCTTTGTGCCCGACACCTACGATGCCAAGGTGGTGGACTATGTAGAAACCATTGAGGACGAAGAGGCAATGGAAGCCGCTCGCACGCTCGCGCGCCGTGAGGGCTTGCTGGTGGGCATATCGAGCGGTGCGGCCTATGCCGCCGCTTTGCGCATTGCCCGTCGTCCCGAAAATGCCGGACGCACCATTGTGGCCATCCTGCCCGACACCGGTGAGCGTTATCTCTCTACCGGCGTGTTTTGAGTAATGAGAAAGAAGCTGCTATTTGAATAACATGACAGGAGCCATGAATCCCGATGAAACCTTACTTGCCGTGACGCAGCAGTTGCTCCACGTCACCGAGCCGGAGCAGGCCATGGGACTGCGCCACAACGGCGTGATGCCCTCGGTCGAAGCCATTCGTGAGATGATGACCCTTATCACGGGAGTGATTTTTCCGGGCTTTTTCGACCGCGAAACGGTCACGGCACGCATGCGGCAATACCGCATAGGCATGGATGTGGAGCGCATCTATGGCATTCTCAAACAGCAAATTGGGCGTGCTGTGGTGTTCTGCGAGCACTGCGATGCGGCCAAAAGCCAAGCGGCCGCTCACGATATGGCCGTACGGTTTGTGGCACTGCTGCCCGAGGTGCGTCGCTTGTTGCTCACCGACGTGGAGGCGATGGCGCAAAGCGATCCGGCTGTCGCAAGCCATGTAGAGGTGGTGTATAGCTACCCGGTTGTCAGGGTAATGACGCATTACCGTGTGGCTCACGCCCTGCACACGCTGGGAGTGCCTCTTATTGCCCGCATCATCACCGAGATGGCGCATAGCGACACCGGCATCGACATCCATCCGGGAGCACAGATTGGTGAGTACTTCAGCATAGACCACGGCACGGGTGTGGTGATAGGAGCCACCACCATCATAGGCAATCACGTGACGCTTTATCAAGGAGTGACGCTGGGAGCACGCAACTTTGTGCGCGACGAGAATGGAGTGCCTGTGGATGTGCCGCGGCATCCCATCTTGGAAGATAGGGTGGTGGTCTACTCCAATGCGTCTATCTTGGGACGCATCCGCATTGGCCACGATAGCGTGATTGGCGGCAATGTGTGGGTCACTCACGATGTGCCTCCTCACTCGCGTGTGCAGCAGGGCAAACTCATAGAGCTTCCTCATTTCACCGATGGAGCCGGCATATAAGGGAACAGTCGAATAGGATTGACCGAGAGGGTGCGACAATTTAACAAGTGTCGCACCCTCCTTTTTGTGAAAAAAGAGATTTATGCTTGTTTTTTGCCCGCTATTTTTCGCTGAAAAATGAATGTTTTTTCAAAAAGTATACCTATCTTTGTTGCCGTACAGATTCAGCTAAAATTTTGCAAATATGAAAAACCAATTTTCCTTTCTTTTAGCAATCTTATCCCTGACGGCATCGTTTGCGCAGGCGCAAGACTTGATGCCGTCGCGTGAATCTTTTTTTCGGCAAAAAGCCGATTCGGTAACCTTTAATGCCACCGTCACCGAAGTGCTGCACGATTATCCGTCGCAAACCGACTCGGTGGCCACTTATCGCGTGCGCATTGAGCAACCCTACGAGAACCAGCTGGTCATCAAGAATGTGGCCAATAATGGAACTTCGCTAGAATTGCTGCTCAACAGCGATGGGACCGTGGAAATGACACGTCAATATGTGTTTTCGAATGCCGAAGGTGAATTCCTCACCTATCCCTGCACCATAGCTGATGGCACGGTGATGCTCAACAAGGGCAATGTGAAGGGAACCGTCACAAACACCACCCTTCAGCTCAATAGTTGGGGCATCTTTGTGAATGGCAGCACACGCCTGATAGCCTATTTGGCACGAAGCACCACTATAACCTATGATGAAGGAGTGGTGAAACCGTTGCAGCCGCGCGCAGTCACTTGGGCTGGCAGTGGCACCGAATCATCTCCCTATGTGATTACGCAGCCCGATGAACTTCTTCTGCTGGCCGATATGGTGAATCAAGGCGATGACTTCCGTGGCAAGTATGTGCGCCTCGGCAACGACATCGACATGAGTGCCAGCCGCAGCATGTGGCGCCAAATAGGCGTGGATGCCGGTCGCGCTTGGCGTGGCTCCTTCGATGGATTCGGTTACACCATTGCAGGCATCATGATGATTACGACCGAAGATTATGCGGGACTTTTTGGCTATGCCGACTCATCAAGCGTCATCAAGAATGTGACGCTTTCAAATTTGCGGTTAGCGAGCATCGGGCAGTGGGCCGGCGGCATAGCCGGTTATGATTGGGGGCGCATTTCAGATGTGTCGGTCACAGGTAGTCAACTGCTGCACTACAATATGTATGGTGGTGGTATCGTGGGCGAATACTGTGGTCCCGAACTGCGCCGTGCTATATTCAATGGCCGCGTGGTGGGCTATGGCAGGCAAGGTGGCATCGTGGGGGTGCTCACAGGAAACTTATATGACAGCGAAAGCCACGGCACCCTGCAACTGGGAGGTTTGGCCGATTATACCCACCGGGGACTCGGTGGAGTGGTGGGCACCATCTCGCCCCGTGGCAGCGAGCGCGCATGGTTGGAAGGGTGTTACAGCGATGCCTCATTGAGCGACGCTTCGGCTCATGGTGACGTGGGCGGCGTTGTGGGTGAAGCCTTTAGTGGAACGGTCAATCGATGCTATAACATGGGACTTATTCAAACCGCCGTGACTTATTCGGGCGACAAATCGGCTCGAGTCCCCGATGGAGCTGTGGGCGGCATCGTGGGCACCACATGGGGCGCCACCATTCGCAACTGCTATAACGCCAACACAGTGCTGAATACCACCCCTTCGGGGCAAGTGGGCGGAGTGATAGGCTATGTGCGCTCTCCACTCACCATCACAGGCAGTGGCGGCACGCGTTATGACTGGCTGGCTCTGATAGAAAATTGCTACAACTATGGGCAAGTGCTGATGCCCATAGTGATGCCTACACAAGGACTTTATGGAGAAACTTATGCCGATTCGGTGTTTGTCAACTGCTATTTCGACCAGCAGCTATCGGGCAACATCATGCCCGAACCTATGCGGCACACAGCTCTCTCTACCCAACAGATGACTTCGGGCAACCTTTTGCCGGGCATGGCGGCTGATGTGTGGGTTTCGGGTGAAGGCATTTACCCCACGCTCAAAAATATGAACGCTACCGATGCGGCTGTGGTGAGTGCGGCACCGGTGTTTTTTAACAGCAACGAAACCACACGCAAAGTGAAATCCACCTTCACGCTCTCACCTGCCGGTGGAGTGCAGTGGCGACTTTTTGATAGCGAGGCCAGTGCCTATGTGAAAGAAACTGCGGGACTCGTCATGGAGGGCAATCAGGTGAACTTGAAGGACATCAGTTCAAGCGAAATGCTGGTGGCCGCTCCCGCCGGTGGTGGCTCTCCGTGCAAACTCATCAGTTTGGAAACGGTGAATCCAAAAGGTTTCGTGGGCTCGGGTACCGAAGATGACCCTTATCTGATTCAGGATATTGACGATCTGATCACACTCAACGAAGGCGTGATGAAGGCACAAAACTATGCTGGCGATTATTTCAGGCAAACCGCCGACATCGATTTGGAAGAAAGCAATCGCTTCTCGGGTATCGGCACCGACAACAATGTGCGCCATGTGTTTGGTGGCACTTATAATGGCGATGGCCATCGCATCAGCCGTTTGGTCATCAATGGAGTGGCTCAAACCGAGGACGGAGAAATCGACACTCGCAAATCGCGCACCAATGCCGGATTCTTTGGCTTCGTCGCGGCAACGGGCACCGTGCGCAATCTCATCATCGATGCAAATTGCAGCATATCGGGTTTTGATTATTGTGGTGCCGTAGCGGGCCATAACTACGGACGCATTGAGAACTGCGTCAATATGGCCTCGGTCAAGGCCATTGACACCTACGCCGGCGGCATAGCCGGTTATAACGATGCCGATGCCGTGATTGCCGATTGCTACAACGCGGGCACGATTTTGGCGGGTTTTAAGGCGGCTGCGGGCATTGTGCCCTATAACCGAGGTCTTGTGCAATATTGTCAAAACGATGGCGAGGTGCGGGCCGACTCTTTGAGCACCTATAAGCGAGCCGGTGTGCAAAGCAATGCTGCCGGCATCACAGTGGACAACTACGGCGATGCCGTGGTCGAAGGAAACATCAATGCGGGACGCATTTGGGCCTACACCAACTCCGGCGGCATTTTGGCCGGCATAGGGGCGGCAACCATTACTTTGCGCAACAATCTCAACTATGGCATGGTGGATGACGATAGCCCTAACGACCCGTCGCGCGGTTCAATCAGTGCCACCACGCCGGCCACTTCAATGAGTGAGAACAACTGCTATGACGCGCAAGTGCAAACATGTGATGCTGCAGCATGTGCTCCCTACCGTGGCATGCTGCCCACGCTCACCCGTTCGCTCACTTCAGGCACGCCACTCGATGGGTTTGCGGCCGACAAATATGACTGGACTGCCGGCCAATATCCTGTTGTGAAGCAATTTAAGGATATGCCTGCCGCTAAGGCTCACCGCCGCATGGTGGTGATTGCGGCCGATGGCGAAACGATGGCCGATGTGCAAACCCAAGCCACGTTGAGCGAAAGCGAAGGCTTGGAATGGACGCTTGCCACAGGTGTGAACTTTTCTATTGATGAAAAAACATTACAACCTCATGCGGTAGCCGATGCAGTGACCGTGCGCGACACGCTCGTGGCCGTTTGTGGCGGTTATGAGAAGCGCATACCGCTCTGTGCGGCCCTGTTGCCTTTTGAAGGCGAGGGCACGCTTCAGAATCCTTTCTTGATTCGTAATAAAGAAGACATGTTGCGGCTGGCACAGCTCACCAATGCCGAGGACTTCCGCTGCACGGGCCGCTATTTCCAAATGACGAATGATGTGGACTTTGGAACAACTGCCTATGATCCGGTGGGAGTAGATAGCCATCAGTTCGACGGCATCTTTAACGGTGCCGGTCACATCTTGCTCAACATTAATTACACGGCTCCCGAATTTGAAGAATGGCGCGGACTGTTTGGCACGATTGGCAGAAATGGCCAAGTGAAAAATTTGACTTTAAGTAGCGGCACATTGGCAGGCAGCCGTTACACAGCCGGCATCGCCGGAAAAGTGTATGGCCGTTTGGACAGCTGCGTGAATCGCGCCCAAATAACCACTACCCGCTTCTTGGGCACAGCCGGTATTGCAGCTCAGGTGATGCGCGATGGCGTGATTAGCCACTGTCGCAATGAGGCCAATATGAGCTTCACTTTGTCGATGGCCGCAGGTATTGTGTCGATTGTGCAAAATGGTGGTTTGGTATCGGATTGCGAAAACGTGGGCGTGCTTACCAGCACGGCCAGTGTGGCAGGCATCGCCGCCAGCAACTATGGCACAATCAAAGATTGCGTCAATAGCGCGCCCATCAGTGGCCGAGGCTCGGTGGCGGGCATCGTGAGTTCTCCGTCGGGAGGCGACTCGGTGATTAACTGTGTGAATGCCGCGCCCATCACAAGCACAAGCAGCAACTGTGGCGGCATAGCGGCATCTAACGGCTCCAAGCGCCTCACGCCATCGGTGATTAGCCACTGCCGCAATGAGGGCATGGTGACAGGGGCATACTACACCGGTGGCATTGCCGGTCGCATGTATGCCGGCATGCAGATTCACGATTGCGTGAATGACGGTTCGGTCAAAGCCTCTGACGATGCGCTTTATGTGGGCGGCATTGTGGGCACGATGGAAAGCGATGCCGAGTGCGTGCAGGACATAGAACGTTGCCAAAATCGGGCCGATATCGTGGGTGGCAGGCAGAACGTGGGCGGCGTTGCCGGCAGCTTGGGCACCCATGCCTTGATGAACGATTGTTCCAATTATGGCAAAGTGGTGGCCACGGGCAATAATGTGGCGGGTCTTGCCGGCAGCTTTAGCGGCATGGCACTGCGCAGCGTCAACTTTGGCGATGTGGAGAGCGATGGCTATCAAGTGGCCGGTCTGGGCGGAAACGGTTCGGGAACGGCTATTGAGTGCGTCAATGTGGGCAACATCACGGCTCGTGGTGCCTGCGGAACCACTGCCGCCAATGCTGGCGGCTTGTGGGGTATCGGATCCTGTCACCTGCTGGATTGCTACAACATGGGCAACGTCATGGCCCCCAATGGATATGCGGCGGGTCTTGCCGGCAGAGTGCAAAATAAAGCCGAGGTGAAGCGATGCTATAATGCGGGCCTCATTACGGTGCCCGACGGCAAAGAAGCCGCGCAAATGACCTTGCC
>JAFVCX010000045.1 GCA_017478855.1 Muribaculaceae bacterium
ATTGTTGCTCATCGGCTACACGTTTATTGTAAAAATTTGCTCGGGTTGGCTTGTGGGCGAAACCTATCAGGCCGGAATCAAATATATTTATCCATTAGGAGCGGCCACCGTCCTTTATGCGCTTACGGCTTTCTTTGAGTTGGGTTATCAATGCTCAAAAGAAACAGGCCGCGCCTTGCCCTCGGTAGTTCTAACGGCTTCGGTGTGCCTGTTGCTCAATTTCACGCTCATTCCTACTTTTGGAATTGATGGAGCCATTGCTTCTTCTATCATTGCTTATCTCACGCTCATCACATATAGGTGGATTGAAACCAAAAAGCGATACTACACCATTTCATTTTATCGCGCATCATGGCTGCCTTTAATCATGATGGTGATAAGCGCCGTGCCCTTTGCCAAGACCACAGCCACATGGCAAGATGCCGCTTATCTGGTAGTTGCGACTCTGGTACTTATTGCATGCGCTCCTCGAGGACTTCGGGAAATGGCCCGAAAAGTTTTTTCTAAAATCTTTTAAGTTGTTGGAGTCGCTTTCACGTAATGTGATAAGGCATAAAACATGAACGCGTTGCTCCAGCGCATATAAGAAATCTTTGAACTTAGTCCTTGTTTAAGCTGGTAATAGAAATATCCTTTCCGTTCATGGCGCATATTTGCCATTGTCCAGCCAAACACTTTTTCAGCCAACTGCCAGTTGTTCTTCATCTCGTCCAAAACAGAAAGTGTGACAAACAATTGTGCCGGGCAATGAATGTCGATCGGATATTTTTTTTTGTCATAATATTTTGGACACCCATCTTGCTCAAAAAAGTTTTTCAAGTAGTAGCCAAGCCCTCGACTTATATAGGAATGAAATTGATGGTCACCTGTGAATTTCTCATAGGAGGCCAAAGCATCAAGATTGTATCCTGTGTGAAAACTGTCAACCCACGATTGCACGGGTAGCATACCATAAATCCATGCGCCATTTTCCTGCTGACCGGCACAGCATGCAATCACCGAGGCACGGGCAGCATTGAGATATTCCGTTTTTTGAGTATAGTAATAGACATGCGCCAACAGCTTGCTGCCCAATAGTGAGGCATTGAAAACGGTGTCATTGCCTTTGATGGGGCTATATGAAAACAGATATCCTCCACCATAAGGCGTGCGAGCGAGGTCATGCAGCACAAAGTCGGCCGCGGTCAAGCCAACTTCCAAGTAACGCTGCTCTCGAGTTAATTCATATGCATGAAATAAAGCATCAGCTGCAAACGAAGTGACTACCACTGTGGGTGTATATCGGGGAAAGAAGAACACTCGGCGAGCCTGCCAATCAAAATTGTAGCCCCAGCATGCGCCATGATAGTCGCCATGAGATTGCAACGAGATAAGCAAATCGGCCAAATGATGAATTTTATGAAGCAAACTCGCCTCATTTCCAAAAGCAGATGCTCTTTCCGGCACATCCTTCACCAGCTCCAGCAAATTGCAGTATCCATTCAGCAGCAACGCTATACCTTTGGGGTTGTAGTCTTTCTTGACAAGAGCAAGCCTGCGCAGATTAATGGGAAATCTCTTAAAACCCTGAATGACGACCAAGCGGCATATTGCCGAATGTTTCAATCCGGGCAATGACCTAAACACTAATGAATTAAGACCATCGTAAGGATCCCATCCTTTATAGTGCTCTTTTTCGCAATAATGTTGCAGCGTGCTCAAAGCGCTTATGGCATCCATCTGACTGCTTTCTATTATTTAATAGACACTTTGCTTGTGGCCTGATTGTTTTTGAACAGACTCGAATATTTGTTCAAGTAGGCACGGTCGCACACCACAGCCTGCCTCGTGCCATCAAACACATTGCCTGTCACCGTGAACTTATTGCTCTTTAACTGACTTGTCGAAAGGTTCGCCATGCCCGTTATCAGTTGCGGTGATGATGACAATATGCGATTATTGGTGATGGACAGCTGCAAATCGCCCACCTTTCTAAAGTTCACCAAGTTGGCACAACTTATCTGATTTTGGCTGACATTGATCTTATGTGTGATGGCGTTATCCAGTTTGAAGGCATCGGCCGTTGTTTTAATCGCCGAATTTTTCATCGTAAAACTGACGCTCTTTGCATCAACCGATGCAGAAGAATAGAGCACGCCACTCACATTGAGGGCATTGAGGGCGTTCACGTTGCATTCCTTGCAGCGTTCAAACAAGCCTTTGCAGGGTACATTCATCTGCATTTTGTCGATGCTGACCAAGGTCAACGTATTAAAGCATGGATAGGTGAACTGACCGGAACCATTCACCACCACATCTTTTAGTTGCAGGTTCAACTGAGAACCACTGTTTGTGGCAAAGTAAGCCACGCGGGCATTAAGGTTGATTTGTGCGCCATTAATAATAATTTGAGGTGTCGTGTATTTTGCGTTCACCAAAGATCCTTGCGGAGCGGTCAGACGCAGGATATCATAATTGCTCTCTTGAGAATTTACTGTCAGGTTAAGTTTCAGGTCAGTGATTTTCAGTCCATAGGCAAGGCTGATGAAACCCGATGTGCGGCGATTCGTATTTACATCAAAGGTCATATTTCGCAATTCACAATAATCCTCGTTGGCTGCCTGACTGGCATAGAATAAATAGGGCTCACTATCTACATATTCAACCGTTGAATTAATTTGATAGTAGCAATTTTCCATTACGTTTCCGTAAGTCCAATCGGGGGCACCTGAAACATTATTGTATGTTTGTTGTTTCGGGCCGGTAAAGCAATTCATAAAACGAGAGTTTTTGATGACGGCCCTATTGGCACCATTCGACATATCCACACCCTGCATGCAATAATCGGCCTCTATGCCATCCACTATGATTTCGCTCGAATGAAGTCCTATCGGTTGCCAATATATGTGCGAGAAGGTGCAATTCTTTATTGTGAGTTTTTTCACATTCGTCTTTTCGCGACGTGCACCCGCCACAATACCCGACATGCGCATCTCGGCATGGCAATTCTCCACGAGCATATTCGAACACTCGCCTTTGGTCGTTGCGACAAAATAGATGGCTTCAGGGGCAAGCCCGCAGGCATTGTATTGGTCATTAGAAATATTGTAGCACAAATCTTGCGACAAGCCCAGTTTTTTCACTCGTGCATGAGTGTTGCTCTTGTTAAAGATGTCGCTACTTGAGTACAAAGGAGGAAAATCATGCACTTCATGTTGACCGAGAAAACGCATATCGTGAATCTTCACATTTTGTGCATCAACCAAATACAGTCCTTGAATTAACGAGCCTCCGTAAAGTTCCAACCCCGACGCATTTGAAATCACCATTTTATTGGAATTCCCCTCGCTCTTGCCGGGCCGGTTATCCACCACAGGAGTATAGAACTGGCCATTAAAATTCACACTCACGTTTTTGCTGCCGGAGCAAAATGCCGCCACAGCATCAAGAGCCGTTTTGTTGTCGGTGCCATAACGCAATTTTGTGTTTTGCGCTTTGCGTTTTTTGAATTTCCATGAATATGATTTTGATTTCATGTCGTTCACGCAGCCAAAGTTGGTAGCATACACCTTACTGTCGGCAAACGTTCCTTTGAACGTGCAATGACTGAAAATCACTGATTCACCATCGGGCACAACCACGGTGTTGTTGCCCACAAGGGTACAGTTTCTGAAACTTCCACCCTTAAATATCAACTTGCTATTCGCACCCAGCTTAATCTGCTTATTAGAAATCACCTGAGTGATATAGTAAGTCTTGTTAGATTGCGAATAGTTTTCCACGGCCATGACCGAGCTGCAACTCACAAATTCCATCACTGCGATGAGCAACAGAATTCTCGTCAGAGAAATTATATTTCTACTCATGTCATCTTTTCATTTAATAAATTATTATACATGTTGCGAAGCTGTGACGACACAGCGTTGGGGAAGTAAGCGGAAATTCGACTGAGAGATGAGGCACCTAACCGCTGCACCAGATCGCGATTCTCCACTAATGTTTCTATTGTTTTAGCAAGGGCTTTTGTTTCACCCGGTTCGAGCAAATATCCGTTTT
Source organism: Muribaculaceae bacterium (assembly GCA_017478855.1). GTDB lineage: Bacteria > Bacteroidota > Bacteroidia > Bacteroidales > Muribaculaceae > Sodaliphilus. The sequence continues at coordinate 4,036 of JAFVCX010000045.1, forward strand.
CTTCCGTTGTCACAACCGAAGGGATCCCGCCCACACGAGTTGACACAATAGCCATTCCATACGACATGGCCTCAAGTATGGAAATGGGCAAACCTTCATAATAGGACGGCAAGACAAACACATCACAACAATTAAGCAACCGCACTTTTTCCATGCCACTCACCCACCCTTCAAAGGCGACAGAGTGTTCCAAATGCAATGACTGAATCATGTTTTTGAGTCGTTCAGTTTCTCCCGCTCCACACACATGAAGCACCAAGTTGTTTTTAACGGAGTCGCCTAATTGCGCAAATGATTGCAACAGATCAAATATTCCCTTATCGTTATTAATCAGTCCCAAGAACAGCAAATGCAATTTTTCATCTTTTCGCTCATCTGCATCATCCAGCTTAAAGGGTTCGCTCACCACATTATTAATCACGAACACGCTGGGGTGACCCACTTCATTTTCAAAGAAGTTCTTCCATTCATCAGATAACGCCACTATGGCATCACATCGCAGCAAAATGCGCCTCACAAACTCCTCGTTATCGCGATAGTAGGTTTTGAATGCGCCACTGTGAATGTGCATCACGACCTTGCGGTTGAACAATGTGGCCAATCGCACAAACCACACAGAACGGCGAAAACTATTATAGGATGACGTGTGGATGTGCACGATTCGCACTTCCTCGTGCCTTATGAGAGCGATTGCGCTGCGAAATAATGCTGTGATGACCCACAACAATTTGCGGATTTTTGTTCCATCACCCGAATTGGCGACAAACCGAAATGACTCATACACATAGGCCTGATAGCACGAGAGAACTCTGGCAATGCCACCCCTCGATTTCTTATACTCACAACCGATGGTGAGTATCTGGCTTGATATGTCTTGCGGTATCTTATTTTTCATCAGCGCCAATAATGCACATAATTGCTTGCGTTCCCATCCCAATCAAGGAACAAGTTGCCAAGCAGCAATTCTTTGTGGAACAAGAAATCACGTTGCGCAACGATAGCAGTGGCTAAGGCAAACACCAACGGAGCCAATGCAATGATGCTCAAAAATAGAGAATTCTTGCTGATTTTATCGTAATTCGTCGCAGCCGAAATAAAGATGTAGCTATATAGCAACAAGACGGCCGCTTTATAGAATCGGTCATAAAAGGTCATGTCTGTATAGCCGATGTTGGCAAACGTGAACAATGTGAGAGCCATATAGAATAAGATCGCCACTCCCGAAGATTTCACTGTCAATTTATTACGGTAGAAAAATCCCATAATGATTAGCCCGAAAGCGAGCAGCACATCATTGCGATGCAGATATGTGAAACTGGCCGATGCGCGATACTCGCTCATGTGCCTCACCACATTTTCTCGAATTCTAATATCGGTTAACGAAATATTCATGAAACCCAGCCAACTAAACTTCTTCAAAATAAAGGGAACAAAGTCAAGTCCCAGCGTCCTGATAAACAGTGAGAATCCTAAAAAAAGATATCTGAAGAACGGATGGAACAGCATCAGGAGTTGATTGACTATTGCTGCTGCCACCAGAGTGTAAAGTGAATAATGGAACACCGGGCACAACAATGACAAAATAAAGTAAATCGTTTTGCGAGTGTTCACAAACCTGATATAACAACCGGCAAAAAAGAATAAACCGGTCCAGAAGCGAACACCTTGATACCAATAATATTCCACCACGCACACCACACACAGCAGCAACACACCGCACAGCAAGGGTAGCTTATCCTTGTAGTATCGGCTAAACTGCCTGAAGAAAAACAGGAACACTGACGCATAGCAAGCGGCAACCACGCCTCCAAAAACCTGCGCAGAGTCGGAGAAGCGCGACACCGCATACTTGATGGCGATGTGAAAGAAATCTTGCCCTAAAAAATATGCGCGTGGGTCGTTCAGTATCTCAGTGAGGGTTCTTCCATAATAGATGAGCTTAATGTCGCGATAGTGCGTCATCAAGTCAAACACAAAGCCGCAATAGTAGCCAAAGTAATAAGCAAACAGTATCATGAACAGTTGCGAAATCGCATTGCGGTAAAAGCGCAGCGAAACGGCGAAACTGCAAATGGGCGACACAATGAACAGCAGGCTTTGAAGTAATATGTATTTGGCTCTGTCAAGCATATTCTACTTTATTTTTTTGCGCAGCCACCTATAGCTGTGCGAGAACCATCTGGTGGGTAATCCCAACTGATGCAAAATCACAGCCCATGCGTAGGTGGCCGGCATTCTTTCGTTATGGACCAGCAGGCGCAAGGGTATTTTAGGAATAGGCGTTTTCAGCCCTTGCATGTCGCCCTCGGCACCATATAGCAGGTACAAACCTTGCACAATGGCTTTGTAGCGCAGCAACGCTTGCTGGGCTGATGCATCAATTGTGTGCGACTCAAAAAAATCATCCATTAAGTTCAAGAGTTTCTTGCAGGCCTCAAGTTCCAACCTTTTATCTCCTTTGGTCTGCGATGATTCTTGCGTGCAATCATAATGATAAAGCGCATCGGCAATCGGTGTCACTTTTTGTGCATAATACAACACCCGAAACACCACCGACTTGTCGTCAAACATATTCATTCCCTCTGTCGGGAAGATAGTGTGCTCAGCATAAAGCGACCTTTTTATCAGTTTGTTGCACAGCGAGCCATGCAGCGAGCCGTCAATCACACTTGCCATATACTCGTGAGCCGAAGCGCAAGTCTTGTTCCTCATCACATGAGTGGTCCCATTTGCATCGTGCTTCACGATGTCGCACATCACCACATCGCTTTGGGTTTTGCATGCGCATGATGCCATCTTGCTGATGAAATCAGCATCCACATAGTCATCGCCATCCACATGAATCACATAGTCGCCAGTGGCCAGCTCCATTCCACATTTGCGAGCCGCTGCCGAGCCACTGTTTCGTGGCATGTCTATGAGCCTCACTTGCGGTTTGCGGGCCGGATAGTCTTCCATGACTTTTTCTATGACACGCATGCTGCCGTCGGGGGTGCAATCGTTCACAACAATCACCTCCATCAGCTCATGCGTCTGCCCCAACACTGAGCGAATGCAGCGTTCCACGCGTCGCTCAACACCATACACCGGTATGACTATGCTCACCTTCATCGTTTGGCTCATGACAGGAAGAACAAGTTATATAGTGTGGGCAGAGTCACGTCAGAAGCCCGATACACCGCTTTATAAATCTCAAAATACACATAGGAAAAATTCATCAGCGCGAGAGGCACCATATAGACATATTTCCTACTCTTATACAAATAGTGTATCTCGCTTGCAATCACAATGAGCGAGAATGAAGTGAGGTATTCAAACGGGCGCAGCATGAAAGGCGATGTGTTGATAAACAGATTGCTCAAGCAATAACCCACATAGCAAAAGGTGAATGACCGCACAATCAGACTGTCGGATTTATAGAACTTGCACACCGCACGTCCCATGACAATCATCACGATCACATTGATAATCCACATGATGCGCGATGGCCCCCAATGCGTGCTCCTGAAGCCTCCGTTCAAGATGAGCTCAATTTGTCTGGAATATCGGTCGTATGAGATTGATGAGGCACAGGAGGCCACGCCATCCAGCAGTTTCATCCAATAGGGGAAGCATCCCAATGCCACAAAAAGCAGGAACAAGGGCAGAGCCACCTTCAGATTGTCCATGAAGCGCGGACGTTTGGGTATGAAATACACCAGTAGCAACAGTATGGCCGACTGGTGTATCAAGCACCCCATGGCCGTCACTATTAAAAACTTGAAGAACTTCCTGTTTTCAATCAGTGGCATTGAAGCCATGAGCATGGCCATCACCACCGACTGACGAATAGAGTTCATCATCATCAGGAAATAATATCCTGTCATGAGCAATGCTCCCACCCACGGCAACAGATGCTTGTGCTTGCGCAGAGCATAGTATATAAGCCCTATCTGCAAGGCGGCCCAAAGGGCAAAGTAAAAGAAGTAATGGATGCCCAGCTTAACAAACGCGATGGTAATGAAATCAAACCCGCATTCCATGCTACGGGTAAAGTAGCCATACGTGCCATACATGATATAACGGTTCAAGTAGGCAGCATGGTCATAACCCGTGTGGTAGCGCGCTCCGGCCACGCAAGCAAACAGGATGATCGATAGCACGATCTCCCAGCTCGCGAACGGCAATTCTCCTCCTCCGGCGCGAAGTGACCTCTCCTCGCGTTTGGCCACATGCCAGCCAAGCCCGAAAAGCACGATGGCCGTTAGCGTATATACCGTTATGCTCAACATCATGGCAAAATCTGTTTTTAAGGAAGAGGTGTCAAGAATATTCTAACCGACACATAGGTGCTGACTCCGGCCAAAAGCAGCGACACCGCCAGCAGGCTATATCGCTTGTTTTGATAAGCATAGTTCAGGAAAAAGGCCACACAGGGGAGGGAATAGAGCTTAAAGAAATCAAAGGGTCTGATCAGCAAGAAGGGAGCGCAATACAGCAAATTGCTCACAAAGGTCCAAGCCAAAAAGAAAGTGAACGTCACATCCACGTAGAGGTCATTCTTATAATAACGTCTGATGGCCGGCACGTGCCACAAGATAATCGCCGAAAGCTGCAGATTCGACACATATATCACACTGGCAAATTGCGATATCAAGAAATGCGCATCAAATAGCGACAAGGCCGTTACAGCACGCA
>JAFVCX010000046.1 GCA_017478855.1 Muribaculaceae bacterium
GAATCTCTCTGTGACGGGAGCTCCGCCCGGCCCCACCCGCACGGACGCGGGAGGGGACGCGCGTTCCTCTCCTGTACTTCTTTCCTTTTCCTGTATTGGCTGTTCGCAATCACTTCAATGAACTCAGGCCCCGCGCCCAAGGACCCCGAAAAACCGCACGCACACGGCGTGACAGACAGAGGCACCTCGCGGCGCCGACGCGCGGCGAGGGGCGAAAAGCGACGCAAAATTACTGCCTTTTCGCCATACCGGCCAAATTTTTCAGCAACTTTTTTTCAAAAAAAAATTGCCGCGTTTTCGCAACAAACAAATAAGAAACACAGAACCAACACCTTATCACTAACAGAAAATTTACGCCACCCGAAAGGAATATGGCTCCAAAAAGCGAAAACTTGCCAAAAATACCCCCATTAGCGCATTTGCCGCACACACGCCGCAGCGCACCCCCTCTCTCTACAATTCGCCGGCCAAAACCACGACACATTATATATAAGGCCACGGCAAGGGTGGGGGTGGAGGCTGTTTCTTGGGCCACCGCAGCGGCATCCACATCCACAAACGCCAGAACCCGAACAGCGCATCAAAAAAACAAAAAACTGGCAATATGCATCTGAAAAAATGCGGGCTTATTGTTGTGAATAAAGAATTTATTTGTAATTTTGCCCCGCTAAAAAACCGAAAGGAGGTTGATTTAACACCCCAAGAAGAACGACAAACTTCACATATTCAACGCCATAGCGGACACTTCCCCTAACGCAAGTCCGCACAGGTCAGAACCGCGATAAGGCGGCATGGCCTGCTATGAAATGGCAAAAAATTCCTCCACCAGCCACCACATCGCCGACTTCCACACAACAAAAAAACGCGTTCCACCGCACAACGAGTGGAAAGCGGCAGTGGTCAGCCCGAAAAAAATCAAAAACAAAAAATAACTCAAAAACCAAACAACATCATGATCGTTGTACCCGTAAAAGAAGGCGAGAACATCGAACGCGCCCTGAAGAAATTCAAACGTAAATATGAGAAGACCGGCATCGTGAAAGAGCTTCGCGCACGCCAAGCATTCCAAAAGCCCTCGGTCATCAACCGTAAGAAGATGATGAAGGCCGTCTACGTGCAGCACCTGCGCGACGCCGAGGAGTAACTCCGGCGACCTCACGCGCCAAAAGCGTTCTCCGCTTTTTTGAGCAAAGACAAAAAATGGGGAGTGAATGGGCATCAAGCCATTCGCTCCCTGTGTTTTTTTGCACGCTGCCTCAGAAAACCCAAACGCGGCGCGGCACTACACCTCCACGGTGGAGCAATAGTAATAATAGTCGTTAAGCACCGTGGTGAGGAATTGCTCTTGTGTGCCTTGCGTGGGCACCAGTTGCATCATCATCTGCATCTTAATGGCCAGCTGGGCAATGAGGTGCTCGCGGTCGGGGCGGCTGTTGTTGAGCACGCGCGTCACCACTTGGGCTTGGACGGTCGAGAGGTCGGCCGCTTCGGCATAGGTGGGCTCATAACCGGGCATGGTGTAGTCATAGCTGGGCAGCGCCACCAGCGGCGTGCGCGCTTTCACCACGATAGTGCCGGCCGCCATGTCGCCCAAGCGCTGATGCTTGCGGGAAAACAAAATGGGCAAAACAGCCAGACCTGTCAGCTCTATCTCGACGGGCGAGAGGATGAAACGCAGCAAATAGGACGACACAGTGGGCGTCGTGCCATCTTCCTGCACCACGCGGATGCCCATCACCTGCTTGCCCACGCTCTGCCCATGATGGAAAATCTCCATGAGCGGATGATAAAGAATCGTGGGCAACATAAACACGCACACATAGTACACCACCCTTTCGTTATCGCTCAGCAACGAGTTCAGCTGAGACAAAATCAAGAGCGACAGGCCCGCATAGGCGGCCTGAATGGCGAAATCAATCAAACGAGCCACAATGCGGTCGGCAAGGCTCGCCGGAGTTTGCTGGAGGGTCACATAATCGCCCGTTACGATGCTGTTGTTTGCCATCTTTTTTACTATAGTGATGCAAAGTTACGATTATTCTCATTAACTTTGCGCATCTTTTTAGGCAAAACATCGCTTAAGCATGAGAGAAGCCGTCTTTATCAAGCAAAACCTGCGCAAGTGGCACGAATATGAATACGTCATCTCGATGGCCGAAACACGTCCGGCCGACGAGCTTGCCGACATCTACCACGACCTTGCCGCCGACCTCGCTTTTGCTCAGACGCAATATCCCGCCTCACGCACCACTCAATACCTCAACAACCTCACTCTGCGACTTCACACCAGCATCTACGACAATCGTCGCGAGAAATGGTCGCGCGTTGTCAGGTTCTGGACCCATGAGGTGCCTCTGGCCGTGTGGGATGCCCGACGCGCCTTGTTGCTCTCGCTGGGATTGTTTCTGCTCTTTGTGGCCATCGGTTTCTGGTCGAGCGTGAACGACATGGACTTTCCCCGCCTCATTTTGGGCGATTATTATGTGGACATGACCATCGAAAACATCAAAAGAGGCGACCCGGCAGCCGTCTACCAGACCGGCGGCAACACCGAGTCATTTCTTCGAATCGCGCTCAACAACGTCATGGTGTCGCTCATGGCTTTTGCCTTGGGAATATTCACCAGCCTCGGCTCCGTTTATTACTTGATGAGCAACGGCATCATGGTAGGAGCGTTCACGGCTCTGTTTCACAATGAGGGAGTGATGGGCAACGCCATGCTGGCCATCATGCTGCACGGCACCCTTGAGCTTTCCACCATCGTGCTCATGGGCGGTGCAGGCATCGTGATGGGCAACGGCTGGCTCTTTCCGGGAACCTATAGCCGCATGGTGTCGTTTCGCCGCAGCGCCAAACGCGGGCTGAAAATTGTGGTGGGCACATTGCCGGTGGTGCTTTGCGCCGCTCTCATCGAGGGTTACTTGTCGCGTTACACTCATTGGGCTTCCTCGCTCCGACTGGGCATCATCGTGATGTCGGCCGCTTTCATTCTGTATTACTACGTCTATTTGCCCTATCGGTGCAGCCATGAGAACGAGAACTGACCACAACCAGCCAGAACAAGTGCAACTCTATGTGCAGCGCACTGCCAGTGAGTGCATGAACGCCACGGCCGACTTCGTGCGCGGTTCATGGCGCACGCTCCTGTCCTATTCTCTCCTCTTTTTGCTGCCGGTGGCAGTGGTGCAGAGTCGCGGAGTGGTGTGGATGATTGCCAATCTCATTGAGGATACCGACGGCGGTATGACCGGATCGCTCACCGTCACCCTGATAATGCTTGTGGTGGGATTCTGGCTCGTCAATGCGTTGGTGTGGGGCATGATGCAGCTGCACACCACTCGAAACGGCGGCCTGAACGACCTTAAATGGCACGAAGCGTGGCCCGTGCTGCGACGCACCCTGTGGCGCATGGTGCCCGTCATAATCATCATGACGTTAGTGAGTGCCCCCTTGCTGTCGGTCTATCTCGTGGCCAGCGTCATTATGCCTTTTGTCGCGCTGGCCTATGGTGTGGCCGTGATTCCTATCCTGCTCATTGCCCCCATCTATCTGTTTGAAGATTCCACCGGCCTCATTCAGGCCGTGCGCAAGGCCTTCAAGATGGGTTTCAATAATTTGGGCACCCTTTTCATGACGGGCATCACATTGCTGGTGCTGGTCAATGTGCTCGAATTCATCGTTTTCATTCCGTGGGCCGTGACGCTCTACCTCTTTGGGACTCTTGTGAGCGACCCTCATGCGCTCTCGGCTGCCGACGAGGCCGGCCTGCTCACAAAGGCGGGATTCAGCCTCACCTCCACCGCCCTCTGCTACTGTCTGTATGTGGCCTTTTGCTTGGTCGAAATCACCGTGGGGTTCGTCTACGGAAGTGCCACGCAAGCACGCGACGACGTTTCGCTCATCGAGGACATTCATCAGTTTGAAAACCTGTGATGCCATGTTACAGCCTGTCGACACCCTCATGACCGATACCGTTTTGTTGCAAACCTTGCAGCAAAATCCGCAATACGACTACACCCGTGAGCTGCGCGGATTGGCCGAGGAAAACGCCCCATCTCTCATCGACGACATCACGCGTTTCTTCGACCGGATGTTCAACGACACGCTCCACCACGCTTTCAGCAGCGAGATGCGCCCCATGTGGTATGTGGTGGCAGTGGTGATTCTCATTGCGGCAGGCATCTACATTTTCCTTTATAAGCCCGCGTTGTTCCGTCGCGACGGCGACAAAGCGGAGTTTGCCTACGATGTGACCGACGATGACATCTATGGCATCGATTTCGACGGCCGCATCGCACAAGCCGTTGAGCGGCGCGACCATCGCGAGGCGACACGCCTCACCTATCTGAAAACGCTACGCCGGCTGGCCGACGGGCATCGCATCGCATGGGCACTGCACAAAACGCCCACACAATACACCCGCGAGGAACGCTCTCCCGTTTTTCGCGAAATGACTCATGAGTTTATGCGTGTGCGCTATGGCAACCGCACCGCCACAGCACGCACCTACGAACTCATGCGTGACCGCGCCACACAGCTCTTACGCGACGACGATGAGCAAGAAGCGAAAGGAGGTGACGCATGAGGCATTCGGGTGTATTCATTGCCGCTCTCGTGGTGGTTATGCTCGTGATAATCATTATCGAGGCCATGACTCCACGCAGATTTTCATGGCAACAGACCTATGCCCACACCTCCGATGAGCCTTTCGGGTGTGCGTTGGTCGATTCGCTGCTGGCCGCTTCATTGCCCAACGGCTACGAAGTGAGCCCCAAAAGTTTTGCGCAAATCAGAGATGACTCAGGTTTTGCCCAGAAACACACGTTCCTTGTGGTGAATCGGCAGTTTGATGACTACAATCATCCGCTGCAGGGGCTTCCGCTGCTCGAACTGGCCGAACGCGGCCACAATGTGGTTATTGCCACCACAGCTTTAGAGGACGATACCCTGTCGCACAAGTTGGGTGTCAGCATTCTCTACGACACCTATTTTTCTGTGCGTCATCTGAAAAACAGCTACTCTGAAGCGCTATACCTCAATCTGAAGTGGTGCCCCTCATTGCTCTACGACGACACTTGCAGCTGGCAGATGCCCGATGCCGTGCCCTCTTCTTTCGTTTCAGCAAAGCGTGACCAACCCATGCAGGTTTTCGTCACCCGCACTTATAGTGATTTCTCATGGACTGTAGATGAACGCATTGACTATGAGTTTACCGACACGGTGGCAGCCAGCATCAGCTATGGACGAGGCACCATCGTGCTGGTGGCTATTCCGGCCATTTTCTCCAATTTCGGTTTTGTGTCGTGCGGCACGGCATCGCTGGCCATGCGACTGCTCTCACCTGTGGCCGACGTGCCCGTGGTGCGCATCAATCCTTCTGAGCGAGCTGCTCTCACCGGCAAAAGCGAGTCGGTGCTGCGCGGTCTGCTCGAGCGACCACCTTTGCGGTGGGCACTCTACGCGGCACTCATAGGTGTGCTGCTGGCCATTATTTTCACCGCGCGGCGCAGGCAACGCGTGATTCCCGTCATCAAGCCGCCGGCCAACGTTTCGCTGGAAATGGTGCGCCACATAGGCTCCCTTTACTTTCAGCGGCATGACAATGCAGACTTGCTGGCCAAGAAGTTTGCCTATTTCACCGAGGAGGTGCGCAAGCTCACACTCATCGATGTCGACGACGCGACGCACCGCGACGACAACGCCCTGTTGCTGTCGCAACGCTCTGGCCTCGACCGCGATGAAATCAAGCAAAACCTGCACAGCATAGGCCTGTGGATTGATAGCGGAGAGCAGCCGGCAAACCTCGTGCTCATGCGCAGCATCGATTTTATGAACAACCTCATTAAGAAATTATCCTAATTTGCTCTGATATACTATGGAACAAAACAACGAACATCGAGTAGACCTCGACCTGATGGCCGAAAAAGTCAATCTTTTGCGCGAGCGCATCGGGCAGGTGATTGTGGGTCAAGACAATGTGGTGGATTTGATTCTCACCTGCATTCTTGCCGATGGGCATGTGCTGCTCGAAGGGGTGCCCGGTGTGGCAAAAACCCTCATGGCAAGGCTCATGGCCAAGCTCATCGACGCGCGGTTCAGCCGCATTCAGTTCACCCCCGACCTCATGCCCACCGATGTGCTGGGCACCACCGTGTTCAACATGAAAACCTCCGAATTCAGTTTTCATGAAGGGCCGGCCTTTGCCGACGTGGTGCTCGTCGACGAAATCAACCGCGCTCCGGCCAAGACGCAGGCCGCCCTGTTCGAAGTGATGGAGGAGCGGCAAGTGACCATCGATGGCACCACCCGACGCATGGGCGACGTCTACACCATCATCGCCACCCAGAATCCCGTGGAGCAAGAGGGCACCTACAAGTTGCCCGAAGCGCAGCTCGACCGTTTCATGATGAAAATTGTGATGGGCTATCCTTCGGCCGAGGAAGAAGTGGACATTTTGAGCCGCCACCAACGCAACACACGCCTCATGAAGCTCGACGACGTGCAGTCCGTCATCACACGCCACGAGCTGCTGCAACTCCGTGCCATGCTCGGCAAGGTGCTCGTTGAGGAATCGCTGTTGCGCTACATCGTCAACATCATTCAGCTCACGCGCCAAAGCAAGGCCGTTTTCCTCGGAGCCTCGCCACGCGCCGCTGTGGCCATTTTGCAAGCTAGCAAGGCTTTTGCTCTGCTGCAAGGCCGCGATTTCGTCACACCCGACGACATCAAGGCCATCACGCCGGCCGTGCTGCAACACCGCCTCGTGCTCACCGCCGAGGCCGAGATGCAAGGCTTCACCCCGCTCTCGGTAGCTCTCACGCTCATCGACAAAGTGCAGGTGCCCACATAATCTTCTCCACACTCATCCCTTTCCCCAAAAAACTCAAAGATGTTTCTGCCGGCTCGTTTCTACTGGATTCTCATTGCGGCGGTAGCCATAATGGCTGCCGGGGCGTGGTGGGCATGGCTGTTCCCTGTGGGCATCGCCCTGCTGGCCATCCTTGCTGTGGCTGTCGCTGCCGACTTTGCCCTGCTCTGGCACCGCAAGGGCATCACAGCCGAGCGCCGGTGCAGCGAGCGTTTTTCTTGCGGCGACGACAATGCGGTGGGGTTGCGCATCGCCAGCCGCTATCCCTTTGCCACGCGGCTCACCGTTATCGATGAAGTGCCCCACATTTTTCAGCGCAGAGATATTCTTTTTGCTCACGCTCTCGCCCCGCATGGCACCGCCACCATCACCTACCGGCTGCGCCCCACTCGCCGCGGCGTGTACGGTTTCGGCCGCATCAGGGTTTTTGCCGCCACACGCCTCGGCCTGCTGCAACGTCGCTACACCTGCGGCTCGCCGCTCAACGTGAAAGTGTTTCCCAGCTACCTCATGCTCAATCACTACGAGCTGCTGGCCATGAGCAACCAGCTCACCATGATGGGCATCAAGCGCATTCGCCGCGCGGGCAACAACACCGAGTTTGAGCAAATCAAAGATTATGTGCAGGGCGACGACTATCGCGCCATCAACTGGAAAGCCAGCGCACGGCGCAACCAGCTCATGGTGAACGTCTACACCGATGAGCGTTCGCAGCAAATCATCAGCGTCATCGACAAAGGTCGCGTCATGCAGCAGGCTTTCGACGGCATGACCTTGCTCGACTATGCCATCAATGCCACCCTCATCTTGAGCTATGTGGCCGTGCGCAAGCAAGACCGGGCCGGGCTCATCACCTTCAACGACATGCTGCACGACTTCGTGCCGCCGGCTTGCTCACAAGCGCAGATGCAAAACCTGCTCGAAGCCCTCTATGCGCAGCAAACCGACTTCAGCGAGAGCGACTACTCGGCTATGCTCGTCAACGTCAACCGCTTGGTGCGCAAGCGCAGCCTGCTGCTGCTTTTCACTAACTTCTCAGGCCTCAACAGCCTCAACCGGCAGCTGCCCTACCTGCGCCAGCTCAACCGCAACCACCGCCTGCTCGTCATCTTTTTTGAGGATGAGCAGCTCACTCAGTTCCTCAGCGAGCGTCCCGCCGACACAGAAGAATACTACCAGCACGTGATAGGCGAGAAAGTGGCACGCGAAAAGCAGCTCATCGCCATCACCCTGCAGCAGCAAGGCATCCAGTCGCTGCTCACCACGCCGGCGCAACTCTCGGTCGACATCATCAACCGCTACCTCGAAATCAAAGCCCGCCAGCTCTTTTAGACCCCACCACATCATCCACTTATAAAAATGGGTGCCGTATGGTTTCCCACACAACACCCATCAAGTTATTATACAATTAACAGAGAAATCAGAATATCATCTTGGCAGATGAGCTTGTTCCATCGCTATAACGGGTCAAAACAACGTTTACACCATCAAACGGCTTTGCAGAGCGGCAACCCGCTAAATTTACATATTCCACGCCAATCACCTCTCGTTCTGCCTTGTTCACGCCATCAATTCCTGTGGCCGTGTCATCAGGAGCCATCAGAATCATCGAGGGGAACCAGTAATGCGTAGTGGGGAACTTAACACTTTTCTTGAGTTGCCCGTCGGTCGCGTCATATATATTCAACCAATAGTTTTTCGTTGCATAGCTTTGGTAAGTGCAAGCCAGCACATCGCCCGTTTTCGCATCCACGCTCACCACATGGCCGTACATCTTTTGAGGTGAATCAAACGTGATGAAATTTTGCGTATATGTCCCGGTGGAAAAATCATATTTAATCAAGTTGCTTGTATTCTCACCACAACTATAAACGATACTTTTTCCATCGGCCAATGCCGCCGGAGCACAAGGTTTAGGAGTAAACCACGGGTTGTAGGATGCGGCCGGCACGTTAATGGGTGTTCCTGCCACACCATTGCTGATAGGCACAAACTGTTCGGTGTCATTCTCTCCGGGTATCGTTCCCCATCCCGTACTGCTATTGATCGCCGCATACACCTGACCATTCACTTTGAATACAGAAGTGGTGTTGGCCAGCTCTACCGTCGACACCAATCGGTTTTGCGTCATGTCTATCACCTGCACACCTTCAGGCGTGGCCACATATAAGAGATTTCCGGCCACCACCATGTCGCCCGAGCCCGGACTGTATGTCCCTGCGCCTTCAATGGCAGTTCCTTCCACAACGCCAAGCTGTTGAAGCGAAGCCAAATCATAGGCATAAACACCCGCAGTGGTACCCACGTAAAAACGTTCCAGCGCAGGAGCCACACACACGCCACGCGTGTCAGCTTCTCCATCAATTTCTTTGTAGCTGGCCAATGTGCGCAGCGATTTGGCATCAGCTATCACCAGCCTGCCTCCTGTGTTGCCATAGTGCTGTTTCGAACAAACAAACAATTTGCCATCACCCACAGCAGCAAATTGAGCGGTAGTACCCAATGTATTGCCCGAAGCTGTAGCATACACATCGCCCTCCATCGTGCCCGATTCTTTATCGTAAAAAATAAGCAAACCGGGTTCGTTGCCGTATTGACCTTCATTCACAATATAGTAGCCATTGCTATAGCTCTGCGCGGCACAGGCCAGTGCCATCGTCACAGCAGCCATTGATAATATCATTTTTTTCATTGTTCTTGTTGTTTTATTTGATTGTTTTATAAGATTTCATTGAGTCGTCGGCATAACGCTCTACAAGGCCTTTACCGTCCACATCCCGACACGCACCGGCAAAAGTGCTTCCACAGGTCGTACCATTTTCAGCAAGACAATACAGTCAAGGGTTATTTTTGAAAATAGTTTCAACCATTTTTTCACCCTCGCCACTCCAGTTCTTAATGTCGCCATGGTAAAGGTGTCGGCATTTGGAGCCACCGGTGCCACAGGCAAACGCTTCACGTCACTGCGAGGCACACCCTGCACCTTCATCTGAGCCGAGGTGGGCAAGGCCATGCAACACAGCATTCCAAAAAGTAAGATTTTCCTCATAAGAATGAACCTTTTGAATTATTAAACAATAAGTTATTTCCATTCACATAAAGGCCCACAAGGGAATGCACGTGCACAAATGCAGCGGCAATCAAACAAAATGATGATGTGCGTAATTATGACTACATCAATTTTTGCATCGTTGGCCTAAGTTCAAAATCCACGTGAACTTCCTTGCAGGCACAGCATAACAGGCAGGTCTTCTGACTCGTCCCCTATCGCTAATTTCACGCCTTCCCAGTCATTGATGTAGTCAGTAATGGTGATTACGACCAGTGGCATTTGTGAAACGATTTCTGTTTTGGGGCTTACAGCAGCGGGCTCTGTTCAGGATTCACACCTGATTCCCTTTTAATCTAAAGGATTTACTCCTATAGAACCTGTCGCTTCAATATTTCGGCAGCAAAATTACAAAAGATTTTTTTCTCTGCCATCAATCATCTTTAGATAATTTAATTAAGAATGATATTGATGAGGGTGTTCACATCGGCCACATCCACACTGCCGTCGCCATTCACGTCGGCCACAGAGTTGGCTTTCGTCGAGCCTAACACCATATTAATCAAAAGGTTCGCATCGGCCACATCCACGTCGCCATCGCCGTTCACGTCGCCAGTCAAGGGCGGCAATTCGGCATCGGGATGAATGTCAATGCCTCCGCGCACTTCAGTCGAGGTGTCGCCCAGCCAGCCGCATTTTTGCGTCAACGCGCTATACACCTTGATGAAGTCCACCTTGCGCAAGTTCGCGGGCTGCCCGGCGTCATTCACGGCCCAATCAATCTTGAAGCCCAAGTTGCACTTTGATTGAATGGAGTCGGTGAGCGGTTCCGTCCAGTCATAATCGGGCCGATTATCCACATAACCCCAATCGAAGAAATGCAGCACAAAATAATCATTAGGGTCACCCGGCTTACGCTCATTCACATAGTTATTGCGCAGTTTCGTGCCGGTAAATGTCATCGTTTCTCCCTCATACCACAAGGGCCAATAGGGCTGCGTGTGAAACGACAGGCGATCAATGTAACCCTCGCGCAAGGCAGGGTCTGGGTCATTGCTCATCCAGCGAATGTAGGTGGTGTCGGTAATGAAATTGCCATTCGGTGTTTTCACCTTGTTCTCATCGGGCATATAATAAGTGATTTCATAGCCATGCACCGTAGTGGGATGGTTATATTCACTGCCGGCCAATTCATACCACGGGTCATCAGGGATGCCGTTGCCATTCACGTCTTCACTCACCATCACAATTCCGGGTTCACAGCTGCCGCCTGATGACGACGAATTGTCAGCTTGAAATGCGTTGCCAAAAATTTGGAAATCATATTCACCGGGCACATTCACCACAGGATGGTCAAAGCCAAACACGATGTAGCCGCCATACGAGCCGAGGCTCACCATGCTGGGGCAAATCTCAAGTGTGGTGTCGGTCACCAGCGTGCCGTCCATGCGCTCATACTCTTCTATCACCACACGGCCGCAAATGGCATCGGCCGCACGCTTGATGAGGCTGTCGCGAGGCTCACCGGCATAAAAGTAAGGTATCTTGTTGGCAAACTGCCCGGGAGCGGGCACAAAGTCATACACACGAGTCACATAATGCTTGCGCTCGGTGGTGGCGTTCAGTGTTAGCGCCACAAGGAGCAATATCCATGTCAATTTTTTCATAATCATTTCGTTTATGCGGATTTCTCACTAATTATCATTCAGGTTTTCGCCCAAAAACACAAAATGCGCGGGAATGTCGCCCGTGAGCACATCCCATTTTTTCACTCCGTCTTGCCCAAAGCAGTAAAGCCGGCCGGGGGTTATATAGTTTTTGGCGTCGGTCACATAGATGTCTTTGGTGATAGGGTTCACCGCCACACCATAGGGAATAGCAATCGCTTGGTCGGTGCCATCGGTGATAAATCGCTGATTCACCACCTGCATCGTGAGGGTGTTAATGATGATATAGGAACTCTCGCCATAGTCTTCGGTGATTTTGCTGTAACCTTTCCCCACCACATAGAGCGAGTCGCCGTCCATCCACACGTTGCCGGTCTGGCAGTCAATGTGGCCCAGCAATCGCTGTTTGCGTGTGTCGTAGGCATAGATGCCACTCGCATGATGATAATAGTCGCCGCGCGACGAGATCCACAAGATGCCGCGCCGGTCGGCCAAGCAATATTGCAAGTTGATGGCAATGGGCACACGCGCCACCTCGGTGAACGTGTTGAGGTCGAGCACCGAAATGGTATTCTCATAGTTATTAGGATTATAGCCACCCGAGTTGGCCACATACAGGCGATCGTTCACAATCGCAAGCCCATCGGGTTGGTAACCCACAAGGCAGCGATCCACCACCTGCATGGTGGCGGTGTCCACCTTCGCCACATAGCCTATTTGCTGTTTGCTTAAGTCAAGATCCACTGGGCCGGCATAGCTCGTCACATAGGCATAGCCCTTGTGAAACTGAATGTAGCGGCAGTTGGGTATATCAATCTGCCCGATGCGGGCCACCGAGTTCTTGTCCATCACCTCCACCTTGTTCGAGCAGTTAATCACCGCATAGAGGCGGTTGCCATAGATGGCGATGTCGTTGCCCACATCGCCCAGCTTCATCACCACGCCGGGATTAAACCGCTCATACACATTGCGGCTATACCGGCCTGAGGCGTAATTGTAATAGTCCAACGAGGCTTTATTGCTTGCCATGTTAGCCTCGTTGAGCAAATAGAAGCCGCGCACCGATGTGTACTCGGGTTGCGACACATTTTCTATCTCAGGCAAGAGTATCACTTGCTCATCGCGGCATGCCACCACAGTGGCGGCCATCAGCACAAGGAGGGCTATCTGTAATAACGGTCTTTTCATCAGATGTCAAATTTAAGGGTCATTTTATAGTTCCTGCCCGGCATGGGGTAGTTCACAATCACGTCATAGTATTGGTTGAGCAGGTTATTCACCTCCAATGCCAGTTTGAGCTTCACCTTGCCCACGTGCCATGTGTAGTTGGCCGAGAGGTCATGCGTGTACCACGGTTCCTCGTGGTTCACGGGAATATTGGCACTCGTGTGATAACGCTCACCCACATAGATGAAGCTGTAGTTCAGCCCCCAGTCGCGCCAAGCCGCATGCACGATGGCCGAGCCGCTGTGCCACGGAATATAGGCAATCTGGCCCTTATAGGTGCCGCCATAGCCACGGTCGGCAGGCGTGGTGTAGTCCTGCGCCCGCTGGTAGGTGTACGACGCGTTCAGGTCAATCAGCACCTGCCCCGGCAGGCGCAGGGCAAGGGTGGCGCTGGCATCTATGCCGCGTATCTTGGCCTTGCCTATGTTCATCATCATCCAGCGATATTGGCCCGAACCGCGAGGCACGGCTATTATCTTATCGGTAATGACGTTGTAGTAGGCATCGGCCGATAGTTTCACACCATTCACGAGGCCGTGGGTAAAGAAACGCTGGTACTTGAAGCCCACATTATATTGAGTGGCATATTCGGGTTTCAGCCGAATATTTCCTATATCAGTATAATACAGGTCGTTAAACGTGGGCATGCGGAAAATGCGTTTATAAAACGCCCGGAAGTTCAAGTCGTGCTGCAACCACGGCTGATAGCTCACAAACACCGCCGGCATGAAGCGGCGCATATAGCTGGAATGATGCTTCAGCGTCACGCCATTGCTGCGGCTCTGATGGCGGTCGTTCACCAGCGTGAACAAGCCACTCGCTTGCATCTTGATGCGGTGCCATGTATAGGCAGTGGCCACAGCCGCGAGCAAGGTGTGCCGCGTGGGATACACAAAATTGTCGAGCGTAGAGTTCAGGTAATTCCACTTGTAATCCACACTCAAGTCCACATCCCAGTCGTTGAGCAACGTATATTTATTGGCGCTCGACACATACAGCTCGTCTTGCCAAAACCGGTTGTCCACATACATGAGCGTCGTGTCGGGATTGAGGTAGCGCAGATAGTCGCGGGCATATTTGGCGTTAAACATCGTTTCATAGCGGTCGCCCACACGCCGGCGAAACGAACCTTGCGTGAAAAAATTCCTGTCCCATTGCCGCTGTGCGGTTTTCCACACATTATTCACCACAGCGCCCGGAATGCCGCGCTTGCTGTCGTAGTAGTATGCCTTCCAGTACCACGAGCCTTCGCTCATCACCCCAAAGAGGCCGCCCTCCACGCGCAGGGCGTGCAGGTCGCCGTTGTGGCGCACGGCCGTGGTGTCCCAAGCAAGCGTGCCGTCGCTAAAGAGGCGGCGGTAACGAAAGTGATATTGACCGGTGGCAAAAGTGAATTCGCTGTTGAACGCCATGCTCACATGGCTGCTCAGTTTCTGTTCCCAGCGCAGCGAGGGATTGGCCAGCCCAAAAGAGCCGGTGCGCATGGTGAAGTTCAAATTATAGGGTTTCCCGTCCTGAAATTTGGGCCGTTTCGTGCGCAGATAGATGGCACCGGCCGAGCCAAAGTCGCGAGCGCTCTGAAACACGTCACTCTTTTGGCCGTTATAGAGCGAAATTTGCTCAATGTTGTCGAGCGAGAACTTGCCCAAGTCCACTTGCCCGTTCTGCGCGTTGCCCAGCTGAATGCCGTCGTAAAACACACCCAAGTGGTTGCTGCCCATCGAGCGCACGTCCACCGTCTTGAGGCCGCCCACACCACCATAGTCCTTGATTTGCGCACCCGAGAAATAACGAATTGCATCGGCCACGCTGTGGCTGTTGAGCCCCTCGAGCACCTTGCCGCTCAGCACCTGTGCGGGTATCACTTCATCATAAGGTTTCACGCCATACACCACCACGGTGCTCAAATATTGCATCGAGTCGATGCTGCTTGTGCGCACGGCCACACTGTCGCGAGCATTCGTGCCCACGACACACAACAGAAACAAGACGGTAACCAACAATTTTCGCATAACGAGTCACGGGTCTTTAATCCTGATTTGGCAGGTATTCTGGCTCGTTCCTACCCCTCGCCTTTGGCTCGACGCGCACCTTCCCACTCCCCCTTGAGGGAGCAGTGACTTGCGTCAGGGTTATTTGTGCCTTGTGGCACAGGAACACACAGCAGCACCGTCTGCTCGGGATTTTCACCCGATTCCCTTTTCACTCACCATCGTGGTGAGCACCAAATCACACGGCAAAGTTACAAATTATTCCACAGTTGACAACTTTTTTGCTCTCGCTTGCGCGCATTACCCCAAAAATTCATCTAAAAATCAGCCATTTATCAAATTTCACCCTCAAGGACAATGTGGAAATCCTCTTTGCAGGTCTTTCATTATCAGCCCTTTGTTCGCGCCCTCACCTTCAAGAGGTCTTGGCTCATGCCATCACGAAACGGGGTTGCCGCCCACACCGCGCTCACGCTAATTTTGCAGCGTCAATAAAATGTTTCACGCAAAAATCTCAATCATCATGAAAAACACCAACCAAATGATTCAACTCACTCAGCAAGAAATGCTCAATCTCTGGAAACAACATTTGCATCTCGACGACACTCGGCGCGAATGTTCGGTGGAACGCGACGACGGCATCGACCTCGATGCGTGGCTCACCATGCGCATCAAGGTTTGGTATGCGCGGCTGCTGGCACAAGCTCCGGCGCGCTGGCTTCCCACACAAGACGTGAGCGACGAGGTCACTCTCAGCATCGACGAGCAAGGCTGCGTCACGGCATCCATTCCGCCGCAGTGCGTGCGCCCGTTAGAGTGGAAACTCGATTCTTGGCAACAAAGTGTCACGCATTTCTATGCTCCCCACGAGCCACAAGCCATGGCTCAGCACAATCCGTGGACTCAGGCCGGCACCCATCATCCCGTAGCCGTTGACCACGGCGACCGCCTGTGCCTCTTCAGCGCACCTGCCGGCACCACGCCCCGGCTCACCATGGCCACATGCGTAGTGTGTCCCGCCGATGGCTCCTATGTGCTGCACACCGAGGCTCTCGCCTCGCTGCCCTCGTTGGAACATCTGCAATCGGCTCCGGTGACCGATTATATATAAGAGGTGTAATTGCTTTTGCGGTTGCGCGAGCCGGCCATGCGATAGCGGGCGTTCACCAGTGGCCGCCACAAGGCCAGCCACGGCACCGAGAACCACAAGCGAGGAGCTTCCAGCACACCGCATTGCCGCCACAAGGCCCACGAAGCGAAGTTCCACATCAGCAGCAGGCACACGCAGGCGGCCACAGCCACAGCCGCGTTAGGCCAAGCCATGCAGGCCGCGGCCACCAGCACAACGTGACCCAGCCACCACGCGAAACTCATGCAGGCCTGCGTCACAAAGGGCGAGCGGCGCACGTGGCGCGAAGTGAATTCCCGCCGCTCTTTCAGCACGCGGTGGGCGCGCGGCAGGTCTTCATAATAGGCGTGCATCTGGCTGGCAGGTGCCATTTCCACGCGCGTGACCGCACCCTGCGCAATCTCGCTCAGAAACACGTCGTCTTCACCCCAGCGCAAGTCCATCGACTTGGCGAATCCTTGATGCTCAAAAAACAGGCGTTTGCGGTAAGCCAAGTTGTCCGACGTGCCGCGATAGGGGCGGCCCTTCACGGCAGCTTGCAGCCACTGCACACCCGTGCTCACCGTGTCGAAGACGCGATGGCGTCTACCACGCTTCGTGTCGCGATGGTATCGATAATGCGAGTAACCCAGCACGATGTCGGTGTCGGGCGTGAAGTTGCGCATCATCGTGCCCAGCCATTGGTCACTCGTGGCTCGGCAGTTGGCACACGTCGTGAGCACGATGTCATATTTTGCCGCCTTGATGCCAATCATCAGCGCCAGCTTTTTGCGCGAGAGCGCACGCAGTTCATAAGGGGCAAATGTGATGTGCAAGTTAGGATGCTCCAACTTCATCTCGCTCAGCAGGCCACTCGTGCTCTCGGCAGTGCCATTCACCACCGCAATCACCTCAAATTCAGGATAATCTTGGCCAAGCACTAAAGGCAAAAAGCGGTTGAGCTGGTCGGTTTCATTGCAAGCGTCCACGATAATCGACACCGGAGGCAATTCCTCGGCATATGTTCGGTCGGCCTCCTCATGACGCACAAAACGTTCCAGCCGCCATGTGCGGCACCATTGCCAGAGCACATACGTCACCAGCAGTGCGGCGCCGGTCACAGCCATCACAGCCACCGGCACGGTCAGCTCCGTCGAGAAAATGATATTCTGTATCCCTGTTGCAAAAGTCATGTCCCTTATTTAGAAATCGTTGTGAGCGGCCGGCGGTCACGGCCACTTCATTCATTTGAAAGACCTCCGCTTGGGGGTTGGTGTTGGCCAGGCGGAGGTCCCTCGTCGTTAGTGGTATGAAAGGTTGTGCTTAAGTGTCAATGTTTGCCAGCGCGGCGTTGTCCTCGATGAATCGGCGGCGAGGCTCCACGTCCTCTCCCATCAGCATCGAGAAAATGCGGTCGGCCTCGGCAGCGTCGCTGATGTTCACACGCTTGAGCATGCGGTTCTCAGGATCCATGGTGGTTTCCCACAGCTGTCCGGGATTCATCTCACCAAGACCTTTATAACGCTGCACTTGCACGCGGCTCTCGTCGCCATCGGCCCAGCGGTCGATAAACTGCTGCTTCTGCATGTCGTTCCAGCAATATTCCTCATGGCCGTTCTTGGCACGCAATGCCAAGCGATACAAGGGCGGATTGGCAATATACAGGTAGCCGTTCTCAATGATGGGACGCATGCGGCGGAAGAAGAACGTCATCAGCAGCGTGGCGATGTGCTTGCCATCCACGTCGGCATCGGTCATGATGATGATGCGATGGTAGCGCAGCTTGCTCAGGTTGGCCTCTTTCGGGTCTTCCTCAGTGCCTATGGTCACCCCCAGCGCACGGAAGATGGTCACCACCGACTCGCTCTCAAACACCTTGTGGTCCATCACTTTTTCCACGTTCAGAATCTTGCCTCTGAGCGGCAAAATAGCTTGGAACTGGCGGTCACGACCCTGCTTGGCCGAGCCGCCTGCCGAGTCTCCCTCCACAAGAAACAGCTCGCTCATGGCGGGGTCTTTCGACGAGCAATCGGCCAGCTTGCCGGGCAAACCGCCACCAAACAGCGGCGACTTGCGCTGCACACGGGCGCGAGCCGTTTCGGCGGCATGGCGAGCCGTGGCGGCAAGCACTATCTTCTCAACGATGGTCTTGGCCTGCTTGGGATTCTCTTCAAGATAATTGGTGAGGGCTTCGCGCAGGCTCGTCTCCACCGCGCCTATCACCTCGGTATTGCCCA
Organism: Muribaculaceae bacterium; assembly: GCA_017478855.1. GTDB lineage: Bacteria > Bacteroidota > Bacteroidia > Bacteroidales > Muribaculaceae > Sodaliphilus. The sequence continues at coordinate 18,148 of JAFVCX010000046.1, forward strand.
GCTTGGTCTTCGTCTGGCCCTCAAACTGCGGCTCCAGCACTTTCACAGAAATCACCGCCGTGAGCCCCTGACGGAAGTCCTCAGGCTTAATCTCCACCTTCACCTTCTCCAGCAGCTTGCTGTCCTCGGCATATTTCTTGAGGGTCGAGCCCAAACCGCGGCGAAAACCCGTGAGGTGGGTGCCGCCCTCAATGGTGTTGATGTTGTTCACATAGGAATAGATGTTCTCGTTGAACGACGTGTTGTAGGTCATAGCCACCTCCACGGGAATGTCGCCCTTGTTGGTGCTGATGTGAATCACGTCGTTGATGAGCGGTTCCTTGCTCGCGTCAATGTAGCGCACAAATTCGTCAAGGCCGGTGCGGCTATAGAAGGTTTCTGTACGGGCATTGCCCTCCTCGTCTTTCTCGCGCAGGTCGGTCAGCGTGAGCGTCACGCCGGCGTTCAGATATGCCAAGTCGCGCAGGCGGGTGGCCAAGATGCCATATTCATACACCGTGGTCTGGAATATCTCGGCATCGGGGTGAAACAGCACCATCGTGCCATGCTCTTCCTCGGCACAGTCGCCCACCACGCTCACCGGAGCCAGCGGTTTGCCTTTGCTGTATTCTTGCATATACACTTTGCCGCCACGGCGCACCTCAGCACGCAGATAGTCGCTCAAAGCGTTCACACAGCTCACACCCACACCGTGCAAGCCGCCCGACACCTTATAGGAGCCTTTGTCAAACTTGCCTCCGGCATGCAGCACCGTCATCACCACCTCAAGCGCACTCTTGTGCAGCTTCTCGTGCTCATCCACCGGAATACCGCGGCCATTGTCGCTCACGCGAATGCTGTTATCCTCGGTGATCACCACATTGATGGTGTCGCAATAGCCGGCCAGAGCCTCGTCGATGGAGTTGTCCACCACTTCGCTCACCAAGTGATGCAGACCCTTCACATGCGTGTCGCCGATGTACATCGACGGACGTTTGCGCACTGCCTCCAAGCCTTCAAGAACCTGAATATTACTTGCCGAATATTGCTGTTCTTCTTGTTGTTCGATATTATAATCTTCTGCCATAATTTTCTCTTTCATTTTGCGGCTTTTGGAATTTCTCCCAAAAACGTACAAAATTACAACATTTTTCGCACACCCGAAACTTTCCCCTCCTTAAAAAAAGCAAAATCCATCCGTTTGGCTTTCTGATGCAAATTTCCGCGCCACTCACACCGCTTTTTTGCAATTCACGAGCAAAAACCGTAACTTTGTGAACTCATTACGTTAACCATCTCTATCCACAATGAATAAATACGGCTTAATTGGGGCCTTGACGCTCATCATGGGCCTCACGGCGGCTCTTGCGGCACACGCCGCCACAACGAGCATGAAACCGGTCACGGTGTCCTCTCCCGGCAAAAACCTGACCCTCACAGTTTCCGTCGCCAATGGCGACCTCTACTACGAACTTGAAAGCGGCGGCACGCCCCTTCTCCTGCCCTCCCACATCGCCATGCGGCTGGCCGGCGGGCAGGTGCTGGGCGAGGGCATTACCCGAGTCCCAAAAATCACCCGCAGCGACAATCGCTCTCACAGCTTGGAATTTCCTCACGCAGAGTGGCGACAGGTCACCCTCCATTTGGGCGACTATGCGGTGAGTTTCCGCGCCTATGACCACGGCGTGGCCTATCGCTTCTCCACCACCATGCCCGGCAGCGTGACAGTGGAGAGCGAAGTGGCCGAATGGGTGCTGCCCGGCGACCTCATGACCTACATGGCGCCGGCCAACTCGCGCGTGCAGAGCGACGATTTTCGCGAGCAGGCCTTTTGCTCGTTTGAAAACACCTACGTTCATCAGCCCGTTTCGCGGCAAAGCCGCACCCACCTCTCGCTCGCGCCCGCTTTAGCCGATTTGCCCGACGGACGGCACCTGCTGGTGGGCGAATATAACACGCGCGACTATCCCGGCATGTTTCTGCTGCCAGCCGAGGACAACCGCCTCATCGCCTATTTTGTGCCATGCCCCAAATCTCAGCATCAGGGCGGACACAACAACCTGCAAATGCTGGTGGACGAGTGGGAAGACCACATCGCTCGCACACAGGGCACGCGCTCATTCCCGTGGCGCATGACGCTCGTGGCCTCCGACGAGGAGCTGCTCACCACCTCCATTCCGCAAAGCCTTGCCGACGTGCCTCAAAGCGGTGCCGATTTCTCTTGGGTCAAGCCCGGCAAAGTGGCTTGGGATTGGTGGAACTGGTGGAATATCACAGGGGTGGACTTCAAAGCCGGCATCAACAACGACACCTATAAATATTACATCGATTTCGCCAGCCGCAACGGCATCGAATATGTCATTCTGGATGAGGGCTGGGCGGTCAATAAGCAGGCCGACCTCATGCAGGTGGTGCCCGAAATCAACCTCGAGGAACTGGTGGCCTATGCCGACCGGCGCAACGTGGGGCTCGTGCTCTGGGCCGGCTACAAGGCGTTCACACGCGACATGGAGGGCATTTGCCGCCACTACGCGCAAATGGGCATCAAAGGCTTCAAAATCGACTTTATGGATCGCAACGACCAAGAAATCATGCGGTTTCTCGAAGTGGCCGCGGCCACTTGCGCCCGCCATCACCTCTTTTGCGACTTTCATGGCGCACCCGCGCCGGCAGGACTCACGGTCACCTTCCCCAACGTGCTCAACTTCGAGGCCGTGGCCGGGCTGGAGCAAGTCAAGTGGTCAACCCTTGAGGAATTCGACGAGGTGCGGCACGAAACCCTTTTGCCTTTCATTCGCCAAGTGGTAGGCCCCATGGACTACACGCAGGGAGCCATGCGCAACGCCACGCGGCGCAGCTATTCCAAAAACTACACCCAGCCCATGAGTCAGGGCACACGCTGCCGCCAGCTGGCACTCTACATGATATTGCTGTCGCCGTTCAATATGCTGTGCGACGCACCCACCGCCTATGAGGCCAACCAAGAGTGCACCCGCTTCATCGCCGGCGTGCCCGTCACGTGGGACGAAACCCGTGTGCTGGCCGCAAAAATGGGCGAATATGTGGTGATGGCGCGCCGCAAGGGCAGCACATGGTGGCTGGGAGGCATCACCAACTGGGAACCACGCGACCTCACGCTCGACCTCGCCTTCCTCTCAGGCACCACCATGACACTTTTCAGCGACGGCGCGAATGCCGATAGGCTTGCCGAGGATTACCGGCACACGAGCCTCTCCACACCGGCCACGCTCACCGTTCATCTGGCTCCGGGTGGAGGTTTTGCCGCCACCGCCCGATGAGCACGGCATGACACAGCCACTTTTTTCGAAACACTTATTTGTATGATTTATATTAATTTTGCATTTAGGGGGGGGTAAAACGCGTATTTTTGGGTAATTTTGCACCTTAATTACTCACTATTCTTTTAACACAACCTATTTTCCTTATGCCTAAATTTACCCACTCCTCATGGGGAATGCTCCCCTTTCTTCTCACAGTCGCTTGCGTGCTGAGCCTCTCTTTGCCGGCACGAGCCTATGATGCCATGGTCGACGGCGTGGCCTATAACTGGAATGACGACGGCACCGCCACAGTGACTTACACCGCGCGCAACACCGCCAACTACAGCGGCATCACCGAAGTCAACATTCCCGTCGAGGTCACCTACGACGGCACGACCCGTCAGGTCACCGCCATCGGCGAGAATGCCTTTATCTATTGCTACAGCTTGGCCTCGGTCACCCTGCCGCCCACCATCAAGCGGATTGACCAAAGCGCGTTCCGTGCCTGCCAGAGCCTCACAACGATTGCCCTGCCAGCATCGCTGGAAAGCATAGGCATGTGGGCGTTCTATAATTGCAACCATCTGGAATCAATTACCATTCCGGCTTCGGTCACGAGCATCCACGAGGAGGCGTTCCGCAGCTGCACGGCGGTGAAGTCGATTTCCGTGGTAGAGGGCAACACCGCCTACGACTCGCGCGGCGGCTGCAATGCCATCATCGAAACCGCTACCGGCACGCTTGTCATCGGTTGCCCGGCCACAGTCATCCCACAAGGCGTGACGGCACTGGGCTCGACCGCATTCTTCGGCATGCAGGACTTGACCGCCATCACCATTCCCGGCACGGTGCGGTCCATCGGCCTCCAAACATTCTACAACACCGGCCTCACGCAGCTGGAATTGCCGGCATCGGTCAACGCGATAGGCTCGTATGCGTTCGCCAACTGCCTGTCGCTTGAAACCATCACCGTGGATCAAGGCAACACTGCCTACGACTCACGCAGCGGTTGCAACGCCATCATCGAAACCGCTACGGGCAAACTCATCACCGCCTGCAAGAACACCGTCATCCCCAACGGTGTGGCCATCATCGGCGAGAGTGCTTTCTACGGCACGCCCATCACATCGGTCACCATTCCCTCGACGGTGCACACCATAGAGCGTCAGGCCTTCTATGCCTGCCGCTACTTGACCTCACTTACCATCCCGGCATCGGTCACCAGCATTGGCGCCAATGCCTTTTATGTCTTAAGTGCGCTGGAAACACTGGAAGTGGCCGAGGGCAACCCCATCTTCGACTCGCGCGAGGGTTGCAACGCCATCATCGTCACGGCCAGTGATTCGCTCATCACCGGTTGCAAGAGCACCGTCATCCCCGACGGCGTGCGTGCCATTGGCGACTACGCATTCTATGCCTTGCCCATCACCACCATCACCCTGCCCGCCTCGGTGACGCATCTGGGCAACATGGCGTTCGGCTTCTGCAATCTGACCGACATCTACAGCCATATCCCCCGGCCCGACGCGGTGACGTGCAGCAATGACAATCCTTTCTATGGTGTCAATGCCAACACCTGCGTGCTGCATGTGCCTAACGGCACCGAGAGCCTCTACATGCTCCGTTCGCCATGGTCTGCGTTTGTCAACATCGTGCCGCTGACCAAAACCGGCGACGTGAACGGCGACGAATATGTCGACGTGGCCGACGTGAACACGCTCATCAACATCGTGCTCGGCAAAGACGATGTCGACAAGTATGAGGGCCGTGCCAATGTGAACGGCGACGGATATGTCGACGTGGCCGACGTGAACGCGCTCATCAACATCGTGCTCGGCAAGAGCATACCCACCGTCACTTGCATCGAGGTGGAGCGCGGCCCCGACGGGCAGGTCTACCAAGTGAGAGGCCGGTGCAACAACATCTACAACACGCATTATGGCAACTGGTATCTCACCGACGAAACCGGCACCATCGTCATCTACGGAACGCTTGACTCTAACGGCAACTATAACTTCGAGAACATGAACATTGAGGAGGGCGACATCGTCACCGTGCGCGGTCCCAAAACCACCTATAACGGCACGACCGAGCTGGTCGATGTCACCGTAATCAAGGTCGAGAAGTCACCCCTGCGTATGGTGAGCTGGTCAACAGACGATTTTCTCAACGCAGCCGGCGAAGATGTCGCCATCACATTACACAGCGAGGGCGGCCTACCCGTGAGGGTGCAGATCGAGGCGGCTGAAGGCACAGGCGACTGGCTCAGCGTGGTTTCCAACACCGGCGGAACCGACCCCGTGATTACCCTCCATGCCGATGCCAACGAGAGCGATGCAGTTCGGGAAGCATCACTCACCTTCAGTGTAACCGACGCTCAGGGACAAGATTTTCATATCTATAATTATGTCCGTCAGTGGGGTCAGGCCAAGACTGCCACCGTGGCCGAGTTTATTGAGGGCGACGGAGGTCAATACCACCTGACGGGCATTATCTCGCGTGTGGAATATTGGAGTAATGGAACCTCTTTAAGATACTTCTACATTAAAGACTACACCGGCGAGCTGCAAATCGCCAGTGGCAACGAAGTCTATACCTCACACGGCATGAAGCCGGGCGACATCGTCACTCTGGTTGGGCACAAAGGCGTTTTCTTTGGAGTGCCTCGTCTGGTGGAGCCCACGTGTAAAATGCACAAGCAGGTGGAGGCCGTCACCATCGACGAGTTCATTGCCAAAGAGGACAACGATGATGCCTATTACATGATTTCCGGCACAGTAGATAACATCGCAAACGCCAAGTATGGCAACCTCTACATCACGCAGGGCGACTCGCGCCTCTACGTGTATGGCTTGAGCGCCGGATGGGGCTATGACGGATGGTATCAGAACTATGTGACCGAGGCCGACATCGCCACGGGCGACACCATCACCGTCATCGGCTACAAGAAGACCTACGGCACCACGCCCGAACTCTACAAGGGCATTTGCTTCTCGCATGAGAAGCCGCAACAGTAGGCCCGGAAGCCCGCAGCATTTTACAATCCTGTGATTGAAGCCGCCTTGACGCGGAAGAAATTCACGTTACCGCCTGTGTCGAGCAGGCGGTATTCGTTATGGTTGCCCCACGAAGCCGGGCGGTCGGCCACCACGGTGTCCTCTCCCGTGTCGTTATCCACATAGGGGGCTATGACGCGCTGCCACGCCTCGATGCGGCGCACGCTGGCCTCATAGTGCAGCAAATCGTTTCGGGCATCCACCAGCTCTTTCAGGTAGGCCACATATTGGGCCTTCAAGTCGTCAAATTCCAGCAGCCGCCTGATGAGCGGATAGCCGTCCTGCCCCCACTGCAGGGGATTTTGCCGGGCGGCATCGTTCTGCACGCCACACTGCGCGCTGGTGCCCAGCGTGTTGTCGTAGTCATAAGGAATCAGATACACCTTGTAGTCATACAGATCTTCGGTGGTGAAGTAAAGGTAATAATTGTTGGCGTTGTTCCAATAGTCGTCCCACATGCCGGTGGCCACGCTCACGGCATAGGTGCGCAGCAGCAAGTTCACGTCGCACACCTCATTAATCCACTTGTAGAAACTTTCACGCCCTTTTCCATTGAGTTTCAGCTGAAAATCGATGAGCTGCGCCCGGGCGGCATCAAAGCGTTTGGTGTTGGTGTGCAGCGTGTAGGTGTGGTTGGCGTCGGTGTCATCGTCCCAGCCATAGTCGCCGTTGTTGGGGTCGGTGAGCGAGGCCGGTTTGCCCACATATTTGCATTTCCACAGGTTGCCCTTGTGCGTGCCGAAGGCCGTGCTGTCGTCGCGCTGCTTGAGGTAATTCTCATCAATAGGCTCAATCATCTCATACACACCATAATAGGTTTCACACGGGTCGCCCTCCACGCGCAGCCACAGGCGGCAGTGCTGGTCGCGCGGAGCCGTCCACACACCGGCTTGGCGAAAGAGATTGTAGCAATACACCTCGCGCACGTAGGTGGGGTCGTCCTTAAACCACTTGAGCTGCAACTTGCGCACACCCTTGATGGTGTGCTCCTCGTCTTTGTTGTATTTGCGCAGGTTGATGCCGAAGTGCACATGGTGCCAGTCGGTGCGGCCGGCCTGATGCGTCTGCCCGCCATTGCCCTCGGGGCGCCGGCGCGAGGTATTGCCCTTCAGGCGCAGTCCCACATCGGTCATGGCAAGGCTGTCGGTGCCGTGCACAAAGAGGAAATTCCGGGCCATGACGTATTGCTTGGTGTGCGAGTTGGCATCGTAGAGCGCCAGCAGGCGGTTCCACTCGTCGAGCGACACCGTGATGTGGATTTCGGGCAGCGTGGTGCCATCCCACACATAGTCCACGCCCGTCACGTCGGGCGTTTCCAAGCCCAGCATGATGTTGATCACGCGGTTCACATCCACCACATCCACCACACCGTCGCCATTCACATCGGCACTAAGCTCTCCATGGGTGAGCATGGCATTGATCACGGCGTTCACATCGGCCACATCCACCACACCGTCGCCCGTCACGTCGCCCACGACGGCGGCTCGGCCGGCACACGGCCACAGCAAGGTCATGACCAGCCCTATCAGCAAGAACCTTTTCATTCTATTGCACCTAAAAACTTTTTTGCAAAGGTACATATTTTCCTTTTTTTCACAAAAAACGCCAAGCCCCCACCGGTGGGAGGCTTGGCATTGTGTCAGGGATGAGCGGCCGGGCCGCACGGGTTTCAGAACATCACTTTCCGGCTTTGGACGCCGCCATCGGTGGTCACGCGCACGATGTAAGCACCGCGCAGGTTGTCGCTGCCATAATTGAGCGATGTGGTGCCCACGGCCATGCGCTCCACCACGCGACCGGCAAGGTCATAGAGGGTCACTTCGCGAATCACACTGGGCGAGGTCACCGTGAGCATGCCGTTGCGGGCCTCGATGCGGGTCAACTCGGCATTCACGTCGTCCACAGCGATGGTGATGTCGTAATACACCTTCACGCTCTTCACCGTCATGTCATAAAGCACGTTGGTGTCATATTTTCCTTCGGTGTTAGAGCGCAGAGCCACAAAGTAATTGGCCTCGTCTTCGCCGGGCGTGAACGAATAGGAGAGCGTGCGCCAGTCGCCGTCTTCATTGGCGGCCACCAGTTGGGCATCGCTGCCGGCGGCGTTGGTGGCCGAGGTGAGCAGCTCAAAGCGGTCGGGGTCGTCCACCGGGCTGCCATAGAGGCAGAAGGCGAGCGAGTCAATCTCGGTGTCGAGCGAGTATTGCACCTCAACCACCACAGGGCGGCCGGCCTCAAGATGCAGCTTGGGCGACACGAGCAAGCCCTCGTAGTTAGAATACTTGTTGCTGTTGTTGCGCGACATCACATAGAGGCTGTCGGTGCCGTCGCCGCTATACTCCCAGCGGTTGAACTGGGCAGTGTAGTTATAGCGCGTCCATTCTTCGGGGCGGTTGGTGAAGTCGCTTTCATAAGCAAGCTCCTTGCCGCTTTCTATGGGCTTGAGCGAGATGCAGTCAATCAAGGTATTTCCACTGTTCTTGGGGCTATAGCCGTGGAAACCGAGGTAATACTTGCCATCTTCGGGAATGGTGATGGTGTTGATGAACTTGCGGTAAGCCGGGCGGCCCACGGTGGAGTTCTCAAATTGGAAGAGTTGCGTGTTCATGGCCTGTGCGGTAGGCTCTTTGCCCATGTGCACCGAGAAGTTCTGCACATAAGCCTCGGTGTCCCAGTTGAGCGCGGTGCGATAGAAGAACGACATTTCATATTCTCCCTTCGGAATTTCGATGCACTCCGAGTAAGCCCAGTCGTCGGCGGGGCTGTCGGTGGTCACTCGGTCATGGGCAAGGCACATGCGGTTGGTGAGGGCTTGGAACGAGCTGGCCACCATCCATGTGGTCGCGCCGTTGTTGCCCGGTTCGAAGCTCCACTGCACGTCGCGGTTGGTGTCGGAGAAGTCATTATAGTAAGGAATCTGCTGGTTAGAGTAGTGGCTCACGGTCTGGCCCACGATGGAGTCGTTCACCTGATCCACGCCAATCTTGCTGGCGATGACACCCACCACAGTGTACGACGAGTCGGCGGCCGACATGTCGAAGGGCTGGTTGAACGTGTAGGATACCGTTTCGCCGGGTTGCACGGTGAGCGGTGAGGTTTCGCGCACGGGCGTGCCGCTCAATGTGTTGACGAAATATTCCACATCGATGTCCTTTTGCGGTGTTACGCCGTGGTTCTTATAGGAAATCGTGACTTTCGAGGTGGTCTTGTTGAAGCCGCTTTGGGTGTCAAAGGTGATGCCGTCGATGCAAATGTCTTCGCCACGGTCGATGAAGAGCTTGTCGAGCACCAGCACGTCGTTGCGGCCGGCGGCCTCAAAGGCGAAGTAATAGGTGCCGCCTTCTTCAAGGTCAATCAGGTGATAGGCGTTGAGCCAGCCACGGTTGGCCACCATTTGGTCAAAGAGCACTTCGGTCATGCTGGCCACATCGGGTTTCTTGCCCATGAGCACACGCAGCTGCGCGGTACCACGGCCATATTGCGAAGCATAGTAGAACGAGATACGCGAGCGGCCTTGCGGCATGTTGATGGCCGGCGTCACGAGGTAGTCCTTCATTTCGTTGCTGTGCTGGAAGTAGTAGGCCACGCCATTGCCGCCGTTCAGCGTTTCAAACGACCATGTGTGTCCGTCTTGGTTGCCATCCACAATAGCCCAGTTGGCGTTAGGCTCATCGAAGTTGTCGATGAAGGGGAAGCTCACGGCTTCATAATAACTTAGAACTTTGGTGAGGGTGTCGTTGGCGAGGTTGCCGTCGCCGGTGGCATCGCACCACACGGTCAGGGTGTCGGTGCTCGCCGTCTGCGGGGTGTAGGTGGCGGCAAAGGTATAGTTGAGCATTTCGCCGGCTTTCAGGCCGCCGTCAATGGTTTCGGTCACGGTTTTGCCACCTGCCCGGTAGCTCACCTTCAGGCTCTCAGCGTCAAACGGCGACGCGTTTTTGAATGTGGCCTTCACGGTCACAGGCTCACCATCGAGGGCAATTTTGTCGGTGAGCGGCGAGGTGATGTCGGCCGCCTCCACATCGAGGATAGCGCGGTCAAAGGTGATGTTGCGATAGGCGATGCTGCCATAGCCGTTCCATGCCAGCGGCAGCGTGCCATACATCACCACTCGGGCCGGGCCGGCAGGCACAAACGACACCTGCAGGGGCGCGAAGTTCTCGGTGTTTTGCGGCATTTCGCCCGTGAGCGTAACGGTGCTGTCGCCATAGTCGAGGCTCACGGTATAAGTGCCCGTGATGGAGGCCTCATAGTCAAATTTGCAGGTAACCATTTCACCGGCAGGGAAGTTCACCACTCCCACGGTGCTGGCGCTACCCATCATATTGGTCTTGCGGCCGCTGGTGTAGAAAGCGTCGAGCGTGGCGTTGTATTTCCATCCGAGGCCGTTGGTGCGCCACTGCGTGGCATCCCATGCCATGGGGAAATCGGTGAGGTTGGGCATCTCAATGTTAAGCCGCACGGTGTCATTCTGCTTATCGATGTCTTCTTGCGCGATGCGCACATACACCACGATGGAGTCCTTTGCGCCATACTGCATGGGCACGCGGTGCTCAAGGGTGTCGTAGCGCCATTCGTTGCGGTTGAGGCCCTTATTGACCTCTTCTTCAAAGAGGAACGTGCCATTTTTGATCACACCCACCGTGTATCCGGCAATCGAATCGCCGAGGTTGTGGGGACCCACAATGACTCGCTGGTTGAGGCTGGCCGAACTGGTGGGCGAAGTCACCACATTCAGCTTCAGGTCATACTGTCCTGCATCGGCTTGCGCCATGGCTGCCATGCCTGTGAGAAGCAGGCCGCATGCAAGCATGAAAAGTTTTCTCATGACGATAGTTTTTATGATGGTTAATAAAATTTGTTTTCAAAGCCATTTTGCACGCAAAGAAAACCGCAAGCCGGCAAAGTGCCAACATTTGCATCGCTTTTTGGCTACGCCAGCCATTTCAAACACTACGTCATTTTTCATAAGACGCTATTTTTCAGCAAATAGTGCCATTTTTCAAGAAAGACCTTGCCATGTGAAATTTTATACTTATTTTTGTGGCTTCGTAGCAAATTTTATGATAAAAATCCCTCACATCCGCACTTTGGAGCGTGCCGTGGCCACCGCGGTGCTGGTGACCCTCATGTGGGCTTGCGGCGTGGACAAGCAGCGAGTGTATGACGAGCTGTGGACGATGAGCCGCCAAAATTTGGCCGTGATGGACTCGGCCGTGACCGCTCCCTTGCTGCACGAGATCGACTCGCTCGAGCGGCTGGGTGCCCGCGTGCCCGACACCGTGGCCATCAACGCGGCCCTGCAGGTGAGCGAAAAGCTCTTCTACACCGCCTGCGACTATGGCCGCACCATCAACTACTCGCTCATGGCGAGCAAATTGCTCGGCCAAATCATTGAGCACGAAGAATACATGCGCTCCAACATCATCGGACTGAATGCGTTTGCCTACGCGTCGTTCGATGCCATGGGGCTGAACGACCGCGCAGCGCAGAGCTATCTGCGCGAGCTCTCGGTGGCCAAGAGTCTGAATCTGAAAAAGAGCTTGGCCTTCATCTACAACAATTTAGGCTCAATCTATGTGAACATGGGCAACAGCAGCGAGGCCATAAGCGCGCTCGGCGAAGCCATCAAGCTCAACATTGAGCTGGGCGACAGCAGTTCGCTCGTGTTTAACTACAACAATCTAGGGGCGGCCTATGTAATCGACAAGCAGTATGACAAGGCCATCGAATACAGCTTTTTATCGCAGCATTATGTGGAACCTTCCGATTCCCTGATGCACATGCTCATTGCCCGCAGCATCTCCAACCGATACACGAGCATGGGCGAGTATTCGCTGGCTTTGAGGCAGTTGCAGCCGGCTCTCGCCTTTTTTGAGCGCACCCATGCCACGCGCGAGCTGCCGTTCACCTATGAAAAATTGGCCTACCTGCAGTGGCAGCTGGGCGACTATGACACAGCCGCAGCCAGCTATGAGCGCGCGTTTGCCATGAGAAGCTATGCAAGCCCCACCCAGCGGCTCGACATCACCAAAGGCTATGCGGAGTTTTGCGACAGCATGGGCATGCGCGACCGCGAGGTGCAACTGCTCAAGTATGGCCAGCTGCTGAGCGACTCGTTGGGCACCAAGAGCGATGGCGGACTGAACGCCTCGCTGTCGCACCTATACCAAGAAGAGGCCGATAAGAGCGACACGCAGGCCCGCCTCTACAAGCAATCGCGCACACGCATGCTGTGGTGGATTGGAACTTTGGCCACGGCGCTGGCACTGGCGCTGGGAGCGTGGGGCTGGGCGATGGTGAGAGCCCGCCGCAAGGCCAAAGACCGGCTCAAGGAGCAAGAGCAGCTGCGGCAGCAACTCATGACGAGCAGCATGGACGCTGAGCGCAACGCGGCCCTCCTCTCGGCCACGGCCAAAGAGCTGCAAGCCCTGCAACGCACCTTGCGCACCGGCACACCCACCGAGGGACTTGCGCAGCTCAAAAAAATCACGGCCCAAGTGATGCAGGCCGACGAAGGCGACGACAACGATGCCCTCACCGTGGCCAACGCCGACTTCTACCGCCGCGTGCTGGCACGCTATCCCATGCTCACTCAGGGCGACCTGCGGTTGTGCGCCCTGTTGCGGCAAGGGCTTTCCACCAAAGAAATCTCGGCCATCACCTGCAAGGAGGTGCGCAGCGTGGAAACCGCACGCAACCGTCTGCGCAAAAAATGCGGCATTCCCGCCGGCGAGGATTTGTGCCGCCATTTCCTCTCCATCTAACAGTTCTCACACCGGCAAGGCATGGAAAAAGGCAAAGTCATATTGGCTCTGGAGCGGCAGCGGGAGCTGCTGCGACTCGAGTATGAGCACGAGCGCGAGGAGTTCAAACGGCTCGGACAAATCACGGGCATGGGGCGCAAAGTCAAGCGGGGCGACGCTTGGTGGCCGGTGGCCGTGGGACGCAGCTACTATAACTCGCTCAACCAGCTGGTGGTGGAAATCACGCGCGGAGCCGATGAGGAGGTGGAGCACAATTTTGAATATGGCCGGCAGGTGATGTTTTTCACCACCGTGGGTTTGGACGACTTGCGCTACCTCAACTTCACCGGCACCGTGAGCTATGCCGAAGAGCGGCGCATGGTAGTGATTGTGCCCGAAGGAGGTGCCGTGGCAGCCCTGCAAGATGCCGCCGGCCAAGTGGGCGTGCAGCCCTCGTTCGACGAAACCACACATCGGCTCATGATGGAAGCCCTTGAGCGTGTGATGCGGGCGCGGCCCGGCAGCCGGCTGGCCGAGCTGCGCGACCTGTTTTACGGCCAAGCCCGTCCTGAGCGGTTCACCTTCCAGCCCATGCGTTTCCCGTGGCTCAACGCCACACAAGAGCAAGCCGTGAACGAAGTGCTTTGCGCCAAAGACGTGGCCGTGGTGCATGGCCCGCCCGGCACTGGGAAAACCACCACACTGGTCGAGGCCATCTACGAAACCCTGCGCCGCGAAACGCAGGTGCTCGTGTGCGCCCAAAGCAACACCGCCGTCGACTGGATCAGCGAGCGGCTCATGGAACGCGGAGTGGACGTGCTGCGCGTGGGCAATCCCACCCGCGTGACCGACCACATGCTCGCACAGACCTATGAGCGGCGATTTGAAGCCCACCCCGACTATCCCTCGCTGTGGGCCTTGCGCAAAGCGCTGCGTGAGGTGCGGGAGCATCGCCGCAACGCCGAGGCCTATCACCAAAAGGTGGAGCGCCTCAAAAGCCGCATCACCGAGCTGGAGGTGCGCATCCACTCCGCGCTCATGGCTCAGGCACGCGTGGTAGCCTGCACGCTGGCCGGCAGTGCCAGCCGCGTACTCGACGGCATGAAATTTGGCACCCTTTTCATCGATGAGGCCGCGCAGGCACTCGAAGCCGCCTGCTGGATAGCCATGAGCCGCACCCACCGCGTGGTGCTGGCCGGCGACCATTGCCAGCTGCCGCCCACCGTGAAGAGCATCGAGGCCCTCAGGGGCGGGCTGGGCCACACCCTCATGGAGCGCATCGTGGCCACACAGCCCCAAGTGGTCACCCTGCTGCAAGTGCAGTATCGCATGCACGATGCCATCGCCCAATTTTCCAGCCGCGAGTTCTATGACGGCCGGCTGCAAAGCGCTCCCCAAGTGGCGCACCGAGGCATCCTCGACTGGGACGTGCCCATCATGTGGGTCGATACCGGCGAGGTCGAGGGGAAAGAAGAGTTTGTGGGCGACAACTACGGCCGCGTCAACCGCCCCGAAGCCCAGCTCACACTGGCCACACTCGAAGCCTATTTTGAGAAAGTGGGCCGCCAGCGCGTGATTGACGAGCGCATCGATGTAGGCATCATCTCTCCTTATCGCGCGCAAGTGCAGCTGCTGCGGCGCATGGTGGCCCACAACGCCGCCCTCAAACCCTTGCGCGGACGCATCACAGTGAACACCGTGGACGGTTTTCAGGGCCAAGAGCGCGACATCATCATCCTGAGCATGGTGCGCAGCAACGCCGCCGGCGACATAGGCTTCCTGCGCGACCTGCGGCGCATGAATGTGGCCATCACACGCGCACGCATGAAACTCATCATCTTGGGCGACGCCGCCACGCTCACACGCCACCCCTTCTATCGCCGCCTGCACCACTATGTGGGCGACCTCAACACCCCCTAACCATCTGTTGTGTTAAAAAATATTTTAATATTTTGATATTTTGATACTTTAACACTTGAAAAATTCATATTATTTGCGCATCTTTGCATGCGAAAAGGCATTCACAGCCACATGTTGAACTCTTAAAAACGATATGGAAATGAAAAAGATGGCTTTGCGATATTCGGTTATGCTGGCGGTGGTTTGGGGAGCGCAAATCCCTGCCGTAGCCCAAGAATATGAGTACGTTCCGCTGGTGCGCGAGGGTGTGAAGTGGGAATATTTCTACATTGACGAAAACAAATCCGTAGGTCAAGAACCGGGACTTGGATTGTTCACCCTCGAATTTCGGGGCGACACCCTCATTGGCGGCACGACCTACAAGAAGATGTACATCAACTACGACGGCAAGGAATATTTGGCCGATTTCATGCGCGAAGAGAACAAACGCGTGTACTTCGTCAAGAACCAAGACTGCGAATTTGAGGACATGCTGGCCCGGAGCCCCAAACCGACCTACTCAGAGTGGAGCGGCGACAATGAGGCGCTGGTCTTCGACTTCAACGACATGGCCAACATTTTCACGACCTCATGGCCCGGCCTCACCATCACCGAGGAACTGGTGACGATAGGCGGCAAGCTACGCAAGAAATTCTTGTGGGGCCAAACGGGAATCTACACCATTGAGGGCATTGGCCACGACAGCTCATGGTATGGACGGCTGCCCTACCACATGCTCAACAACACCTATTGCGCATGCAACTTCACCAGCAATTTGCACCGCACCATCGATGCCAATGGCAACACGGAATATTCGCGCAACCCCGGCCTCTCGGCGGTGACCGGCATCGAAGCCCCCGCCGGGCACATGAAAGTGGCTGTGAATGATGGCGTTGTGAGCGTCACCCCTCCGCAGCATATGGAGGTCGCCGTGGTCGAGGTCATCGACATGACCGGGCGCGTGGTGTGCTCCAAGCCGGCCTATGGTAGCGAGCCCCTCGCCATAAGCGGCCTATCCGCCGGAATCTACATGGTGCAGTGCGGCAGCGGCCCGGAGCGCCAATCAAAGAAAATCAGCTTGTAGCAGCAGGTGTGCCCCCGCGGCCCGAAGTGCCACATTATTAAAAAAAGTTTATTTGAGGGAATTTCGGTTGGCCGATTCGAATCTTCTCTTTACATTTGCAGCGATGAAACGCATCATCGCCATATTCACCCTTCTGCTTGCCCTCGTGCCCACTGTGGCCCGCGCGCAAGATGCCATCGACGACATGGCCGTGCCCTCGCCCCTGCAAAAAGTGTTTGCCGGCTACTACCACTTCGTGGATGAGAACGGCGACACCCTCATGATGCTCGTCATGAATCCCATCATCAAGTATCCCCCCGAGCGGTTCCGCAACAAGAAGGAAGAAGAATTCTACTGGAAAACCGTGCGCGACGTCAAGCGCACCCTTCCCTACGCCAAGCTCATCAGCAGCACCTTGCTCGAAACCTACGAATACATAGGCACCTACAAAACGCAGAAAGAAAAGCAGGCCTACCTCGAACGCTTCGAGAAAGAAATCTTCAGGCAATACAAGCCCACGATGAAAAAGATGACCAAAAGTCAGGGCAAGATGCTCATCAAGCTCATCAACCGCGAAACCAACCAAAACAGCTACAGCATCGTCAAGGCTTTCTTGGGCACCTTCAAGGCCGGATTCTGGCAAACCTTCGGCAAGTTCTTCGGCGTGAGCCTCAAGCAGGGCTACCACCCCGACAAAAACAAAGAAGATGCTATGATAGAGCGCATCTGCGTGCGCATCGAGCAAGGCGACTTGTAAATCAATTGGTTAACCGATTTTTCGCACCTTATTTCCCTGCGATTTATCCGCTTGTTTTTCCTTCGGACGCATCGCGCTTGCGCCGATGCCAAATCTCAACGCTATTGATGGCGTTTTGCCACAAGATGTAGCAGCCTGGACCCACCGAGCAAAGCGGATTCAAATAGGTATAGGCAATCCACACGGCAAACGCCGTGTTTTTTTGTCCCAGCCCCTGACCGGCCTCCACCACACGCCCGAAGAAATGGCCCACATAACGCCCCAGCGCAAACTGCACAAGGCACAGCACCAGCGAGATGGCCGCGATAATGAGCACAAAGCCCACCGTGGTGCCCGCATGCAGGATATATTTCACCGTGCTGCCCGTGACGATGCTCAGCGAGAAACCCCACATGTAGAACGACAGGTCGGTCACGCTCATAATGGCCGCGTGCAGCCGCCGCATGTAGTGCTTCACCACATAGGCTGCGAGCATGTGCACCACCAGCACGAGGCACACCTTATATAGAATCGAGAAAAACGCGCTCCAAAAGCTGATGTCCACTCCCTTATCTATCATGGGAAACACCAGCGGCACCATCAGGGCCGTCACAAAGTTGCTGATGAACGTGTAAGTCGTCATCGTTTCCAAGTTGCCGCCCAGCTTGCCCGTCACCACAGCAGCGGCAGCCGCTCCGGGCGCGATGATGCACACCAAGATGCCCTCCATCAAAACGAGGTCGTTGCCCGTCATGCCCATGCCCATGATGAGCCACGCCACAAGGGCCACCAGCAGCACTTGCAGCACCGTGATGAGCCAGTGCCACGCCGCAGGGCGCATTTCATGAAACTCCACACGGCAAAACGTGGTGAAGAGAATCATGCCCATAAAAAACGGGAAAATGGCATCAAAGATGGGGTCGAAAAACCGCGCCGCGCCCTCAAGGGCGGGCACATAGGCAAAAATGAGATACAGCACCGTGCCCGTGACGATGGCGCAGGGCAAGGTCCAGTTCTTCAAGAAAGTAAGCACCGTTTTCATCGAGCATTTTCCGCATCGTCGGGAGGGTGAGCGGCGGCTGGGCATTGCGCGCCTTTCCAACGTCCCTTTCCGGCGGTCAGTCTATCAGGTCGAAGCCCGTGTAGCGTTGCAGGGCGGCCGGCACCTTGATGCCCTCCAGAGTCTGGTTGTTTTCGAGCAAAGCGGCCATGATGCGCGGCAGGGCCAAAGCCGAGCCGTTCAGCGTGTGGCACAGGTGAGTCTTCTTGTCCTCGCCACGATAGCGGCATTTCAGGCGGTTGGCCTGATAGGTCTCAAAGTTGCTCACCGAACTCACCTCCAGCCAGCGTTCCTGCGCGGCGCTCCACACCTCAAAGTCGAAGGTGATGGCACTCGTGAAGCTCATGTCGCCGCCACACAGGCGCAAGATGTGCCACGGCAATTCCAGCTTCTCAAGCAGCCCCTGCACGTGGTCTTTCATCTCCTCGAGCGCGGCATAGGAATTCTCAGGCTTCTCAATGCGCACGATTTCCACCTTGTCAAACTGGTGCAGGCGGTTCAGGCCGCGCACGTCCTTGCCATAGCTGCCGGCCTCGCGGCGAAAACAAGCCGAGTAGGCGCAGTTTTTCTTGGGCAGGTCGTCAGGGTTGAGAATCACGTCGCGATACATGTTGGTCACAGGCACCTCGGCGGTGGGTATCAGGTAGAAGTTATCCACTTGGCAATGATACATCTGGCCCTCCTTGTCGGGCAGCTGGCCCGTGCCATAGCCCGAAGCCTCATTCACCACATAGGGCGGCTGCACCTCGGTGTAACCGGCCTTGCTGGCCTCGTCAAGGAAAAATTGAATCAAGGCCCGCTGCAAGCGAGCGCCTTTGCCCACATACACTGGGAAGCCCGCGCCCGTAATCTTCACGCCGAGGTCAAAGTCAATCAGGTTGTATTTCTTGGCCAGCTCCCAGTGAGGCAGCGCGTCGGCCGGCAGCTCAGGCATCGCGCCACCGGTGCGCTCCACCACATTGTCGGCGGCCGTGCGGCCGGCGGGCACACCCTCATAGGGCACGTTGGGTATCGTGAGCAAAATTTGCTCCATCTCATCGGCAGCGGCCTTCATGCGGGCATCTATCTCGGCATTGGTGGCCTTCAGGTTGGCCACCTGTTGCTTCACCTCCTGCGCCTGCTCGCGCTCGCCCTGTTTCATCAGTGCGCCTATCTGCGCGGCCAGCTTGTTGAGCGAGGCGGCGTTATCGTCGCGCTCTTTTTGCGCCGCGCGGCGTTGTTTATCCAGTTCCACCACGCGCATAATGGGCTCGCGGCCATCAAAGTTCTTCACAGCCAGCCGCGCAATCACATGCTCGGGGTTCTCGTTGATAAATTGAAGTGTAAGCATCGTTTTCTGTGTCTTTTATCGTTAAATCGCGGGTCGCTCGTGCCACCCAAACTGCAAAATTACACGTTTTCTTCCACACCGGCATCCATTTGTGGCCAAAAAAGCGAGCCCTCATCACACATTTTGGCCCTCAGGCGGCAAAATCGCCCCAAAAACCACATTTTCATTACCCCGAAAATAGGCCCTCTCTCTCAGCGTTTTACGTTTTTCTTGGCTCAATCTTCCGTCCTGTTTTTCGCCCTTCGCTTCACCGCAATTTCATCACATTCAGTGAGTTATGCGGCCGTTCCCGCAGCGTGCGGCTCGGCCTGCCACACCCTGCAAGACGGGGTTGCCCGCCCCAAGCCCCGTGTTTTAACTTTGCACCGTCCTAATCATGATAGGGATTCACATCAAAACTTTTTTATTCACTTCTAAAAAATCTAACCGCAATGGAAAAACACAACTCAACTCAGCAGCCCGGCGACCCGCTGGCAACGCTCACTCAAGAGCAGCGAGAATGCGTGGATTTGCTCGTGGCGCAGGCCGATGCCGATGGCTACCTGCGCGGCCGAAACGAAAAAATCGAAGCCTCACAGCCCTTTCAGCCGCCCGACGACGACACGTTTCTCATTCCCCAGTATCCCACCGTGCGCGTCAAACGCTCTGTGTGGGACTGAAAAAAAACTATCAACCTTTCATCACTAACCCCTAAAACACAATTTTTCAACCTATGAGTATTTTTTCTGCACTGCGCCGTGTGCGCAACACGGTGGCTTGGTTCCACCGCAACTATCGAGTGATTCTCACCGTGATCATCTTCATCCTCGTGGCCATCCTGTCTTTTGGGATGGACGGCGGCTCAATGGCCTCGCTCGCACTCGCGGCGCCCGGCATCGTGGTCGCCGGAACCGACGACGGAAAGCACATCGTGGACGGCACGCTCACCACCAATCTGGCAAGACAAGCGTCGCCCGAACTGCTGCTCAACGAAATCGACCGCGAAATCATCAAAATCCGACCCATGGCCACGCCGCTCGACCAGCTCTCGCGCTACGCCACCGTGAAGCGGGCAGGCTCCATGATTGTAGACTACTACACCGTCGATACCAAGCCCACGCAAGCCTTACTATCACAAGACTATGCCGAAGGCACCGATGTCACCCCCGGAACCGATGCCGCAACCATCAAGATTAGCACCACCAACGACGACATCTTCAGTGCCACCGACACCATTCTCGTCAAGGGCGTGCGAGGCTACGACGGCGACGGGCGCACACAAAGCGCCGACGATTTGGTGCTCTATGTCGTGAGCCGCGACAGCACCAGCGGACTGCAAGTCATGCCCATCAACGGCAAGACCGTCAATGGCATCAAAGGCTGCCTGCCCGACATCGAGGAGGGCACCGCGCTCATCAGAATGGGCCGCGCCGCCACCGAGCTCGACGTCATGTCGCCGCAATTCGAGGCTCTGCCCCACAAAAGTCGCAATTTTTGTCAGATATTCAAAATGCAGGTGGAGCAGAGCGTGCTGCAAAAGCTGGCGAGCAAAGAAGTGGGCTGGACACTCACCGACCAAGAAGAGGCCGCCATTTTCGATATGCGTCTGGGAATTGAAAAATCTTTCTTATTCGGTGTGCAACAGCAACTTTGGCATCCCGAAAAGAAAGAAACCCTCATGCTCACAGGAGGCATTTGGCGGCAGGCGGGCAAGCAATTTGCCTACACCACCGGCACCTTCTCGCACGAGAAGCTCATCGAACTGATGCGCGAAGCCTTCACCGGCAACAACGGCAGCAAGCGCAAGGTGCTCATTGGGGGCAGCAAGCTCATCAGCAGCCTCAGCACCATGGACTACGACCGCGTGGTCTTCGCGCGAGAAACCGTGAGCAAGTGGGGCATCGACTTCACCGAACTGCGCTCGAGGTTTGGCACGCTCTATCTCATGCTCAGCGAGGTGTTCGACGAGTGCGACATGGCCACCGATGGCATCATCATCGACCCCGATTACATCTGCAAGTATGTGCACATCCCCTTCAGCGCCGAGCAGCTCAACCTCAAGTCGAGCGGACTGCGCAACGTGGATGCCCTTGTTCTCACCGAAGCCTCTTGCCTTGTGCTGCGCTACCCCAACGTGCACATGCGCATCGTCAAGCAGTGACGGTTTTTCTATCCCTTTGCCTGCGGCGCGGCCGGTAAACACTCACTCGGCCGCCCGCCTCAGGCGAGGCGACACCCAGCGGTGCGTGGCCCATGCCATAGCCAGCAGCACCACAAACACCAGCATAATCCAGGAATAATGACCGTATAAACTCACACCCGTAAAATGAAACACAACAGGAAGCAACAGCCAGTTGACCCACAACGAGGCCACAAACTGGAGAGCAAATATTTCGGCACTCAAGGCACCAAGCCATTGCATCGGAGCCACACAGAGCAGCCGGCTCACCACACCCTTTTTCTCTTGCGTGAGCGCAAACACGAGCACCAGCAGCCCCATGCAGGGCCAGTAGAGCAAGAAATCGTTCCACGGCAGCAGCCACGCGCAATGGCGATCGGCAAACAGAGTGAGCGCAGCGGCAGCCACCACGGCCACTTCGGCCAGCGAGGCTCGGGAGACTCGGGAGGCGGTGAGCCCGTGCAGCGGTAACAGGCGGCGATATGCCCGAGCCAGCGTCATGCCCAGCACAAAGTCGCACAGCCGCACCACCGGCAACGTGTAGAACCAGTCGCGGCCACTGGCCGGGAGCTGTGGCAACGCCACAGACAGCGCAAGCGCGGCCACAGCCACCGTGGCGACCTGCAGGCGAAGCCGGCGGCCATTGAACGCACGTTGCAGCGTGGGAAAGCACGCGTAGCAAAAGAGAATTGTGCCAAAGAACCAGCCCAGCCCGCTATAACCAAACTGCACGTCGTGGCAAGGCACCCAGCTCTGCAGCAAGGCGATGTGCACCACAAGCCAGCCGTTGATGGGTCGGCAGTGAAACACGGCGTAAATCAGCACCACGCCGGCAAGACCCATCCAGTGAAGCGGATAAAGCCGCCGGCAGCGGGTCCACACAAACGCCCACCGGCTTTCACTCCCCGGGCGAGAAGCGAAATCATGCCGTAGCTCCAGCAAAAAACCGCTCAAGATGAAGAAGAAACTCACCGCGCCATGCACAGCTTGGTCAAAGGCGTGCATCTCCATGTGGAAACACACTGTCACCAGCGCCATCACACCGCGCCAGCCGCGCAATGCGCCATATAGTGGAAGTTTTTCGCTCATGCCTTGCATAACACAGGGGCAAAGATAAGCATTTTTCACGAAACCACAGCATCGGGTACGGCCCGAGAAAGTACCCCATGCCTCAAGTGACCACTCGTCAATGCCTTATCGGCACCCCACACATGCCGCGGCACAGCCCGTTTCTTTAATTTGTAGACTTCAAAAAAAAGTGCTACCTTTGCAGGTTGAAATAAACGTCACGAAAAATCTCATTCACTATGAATATCTCCTATAAATGGCTTAAACGCTACATCGACACCGATTTAACCCCCGAAGAAGTGAGCGTGGCGCTCACCTCACTCGGACTCGAAGTGGGCGCACTCGAGCGTGTGGAAACCATTCGCGGCGGCCTGCGCGGCCTCGTGGTGGGTCACGTGATCACCTGCAGCGACCACCCTAACAGCGACCACCTGCACATCACCACCGTGGATTTGGGCGACGGCAACGAGCCCGTGCAGATAGTGTGCGGCGCAGCCAACGTCGCCGCCGGCCAAAAAGTCATCGTGGCCACTCTCGGCACCAAACTCTACGACGGCGACAACGAGTTCACCATCAAACGCTCCAAAATGCGAGGCGAGGAATCATTAGGCATGATTTGCGCCGAAGACGAAATAGGCGTGGGCAACAGCCACGACGGCATCATGGTGCTCCCGCCCGACACGCCCACAGGCCTGCCGGCAGCACAATACTTCGGCATCGAAGACGACTGGCTCATCGAGGTAGACCTCACCCCTAACCGCATCGACGGCGCAAGCCACTATGGCGTGGCGCGCGACCTCGCGGCATGGGCCACACAAAACGGACGCAAAGCACAACTGCTGCCCATCGACACCGCAGCTTTTGCCACCGACCGCGCCGAAGGCGGCATCCCCGTCATCGTCGAGAACACCGAGGCCTGCCCGCGTTACAGCGGCCTCACCGTGCGCGGAGTGACCGTCAAAGAAAGCCCCAAATGGCTCAAAGACCTGCTGCTCGCAGTGGGACAGCGACCCATCAACAATATCGTGGACATCACCAACTACATGCTGCTCGGACTCGGCCAGCCCATGCACTGCTTCGACCTGAGCAAAGTGGCGGGCGACCGCGTGGTGGTCAAGACCGTGGAGGCGGGCACGAAGTTCGTCGCACTCGACGGCGTGGAGCGCACGCTCACCGACCGCGACCTCATGATTTGCAACGACCGGCAGGCCATGTGCATTGGTGGCGTGTTTGGCGGACTCGATTCGGGAGTGACCGAACAAACGACCGACGTGTTCCTCGAATCGGCCTACTTCCACCCCACTTGGGTGCGCAAAACGGCTCGCCGGTTCGGCCTCAACACCGACGCGTCATTCCGCTTCGAGCGAGGCATCGACCCCAACGCCACCGTGCAAAACCTCAAAGTGGCCGCCATGCTCGTCAAGGAACTCGCTGGCGGTGAAATCTGTGGCGATATCGTCGATGTGAAGGCACACGACTTCCCCGGTTTCCCCGTGACCCTGCGCTACGATTATGTGACCGGCCTCATAGGCAAAGAGTTGGGGCACGACACCATCAAGAGCATCGTGTCGTCGCTCGAAATGAAAATCATCGCCGAAGACGACCGGCAACTGCAACTGGAGGTGCCCACCTACCGCGTGGACGTGCAGCGCCCGTGCGACGTGGTGGAGGACATCCTGCGCGTGTATGGCTACAACAACGTGGAATTCACCCAAAAGATGCACGTGAGCCTCTCGCAGCAAGACGACGTGGACTTTGCCGACCAAATGATGGAAACCGTCAGCAACCAGCTGGCCAGCAATGGCTTCAACGAAATCATGAACAACTCTCTCACCCCCGTGAGCTGGTATGCGGCAAGCGAAACCTATCCCGAAAACCGCTGCGTGCGCATCATGAACCCCCTGAGCAGCGACCTGAGCGTCATGCGCCAAACACTGCTCTTCGGTGGCCTTGAGAGCGTGGCACGCAACATCAACCACAAGAACCAAAACTTGCGCCTCTTTGAGTTTGGCAACGTCTACCAATACCAAGCCGGAGCCGACCAAACCGAGCGCGTGCTGGCCCCCTACTCCGAGGAAACCCACTTGGGCTTGTGGCTTTCGGGAAACAACCACGGCGACTCATGGGCCGACAAGGCCCGCCGCACCACCATCTTTGACCTCAAAGCCACGCTCGAAAGCGTGCTGGTGAACATGGGCCTGCAACTGGGCGACCTCGTGGTGGAGCAAACCGAAAACGACACCCTGCAGCCCGCCCTCACCTATGCCGGCCGTGGCGGCAAAGTGATTGCCACACTGGGCGTGGTGAGTGACAAGGTGCTCAAACAGGCCGACGTGGACCAACCCGTCTTCTATGCGCAAGTCAACTGGAAGCCGGCTTGCCGCTTGACCGCCAAGCGCGATATCAAGTACGTTGACCTGCCCAAGACGCTGCCCGTGCGCCGCGACCTCGCCCTGCTGGTAGAGCGCGGCGTGACCTATGCCGACATTCGCCGGGTGGTCATGGCCAGCGAACGCAAGCTGCTGCGCGGCGTGAACCTCTTCGACGTGTATGAGAGCAACAAGCTCGCAGCCGGCAAGAAGTCCTACGCCATCAGCCTCACGCTGCAAGACGACAACAAAACGCTGCAAGACAAGCAAATCGATGCCATCATGCAGAAGGTCATCCGCAACCTTGAGAGCGAGCTGGGAGCCACCCTGCGCTGACGCGCGCGCCACACCGCATTTCTCACAACAGAAAACATTAACAAACTAAAAAATACAGAACACTACAATGGGAAGAGCTTTTGAATACCGCAAAGCAAGAAAACTGAAACGGTGGGGCAGCATGTCGCGCACCTTCACCAAGATAGGCAAGGAAATCACAATGGCCGTGAAAGCCGGCGGGCCTGACCCCGACAGCAACTCGCGCCTGCGTGCCCTCATGGCCAACGCCAAGGCGGCCAATATGCCCAAAGACACCGTGGAGCGCGCCATCAAGAAAGCCAGCGAAAAAGATGCCGGCGACTACAAGGAGGTCATCTACGAAGGTTTCGCGCCCAACGGCATCGCCGTGCTGGTCGAAACCGCTACCGACAACACCACCCGCACCGTGGCCAACCTGCGCAACTACTTCAACAAGAAAGGCGGCAATCTGGGCAATTCAGGCACCGTGGCTTTCCTGTTCTCGCACAAGTGCTACTTCCACGTCACGCCCAAAGACGGCATCACCCTCGATGACCTTGAACTGGAATTGATTGACTGCGGAGCCGAGGACTTCGACCAAGACGAGGAAGAATTGCTCATTGGCGGAGCTTTTGAGTCGAACAGCGAAATCCAGAAATATTTGGAGGACAACGGTTTTGAGATTCGCAGCTCGGAACTCGTGTACGAACCCGCCGAGTATAAGGAGCTCACCGCCGAACAGCGCGCCGAGGTGGAGGCCCTCATCGAAGCACTCGAAGAGGACGACGACGTGCAGAACGTGTTCACCAACATGCAGGCCGGCGAAGAAGAAGAGTAATTTCTCTCCCGCTCTTCACAAAACCTCCCTAAAAACAAGGGTGCGCCTCACAATCAGCGAGTGCGCACCTTCTTTTTAGGGTTTACCACGCTCTATCTGGCGATATTCGCTGGGCGACACTCCCATCTGTTTCTTGAAGATGACCTGAAACGAGCGCAGGCTTCCGAAACCCGAATCGGCCGCGATGGCCTCGATGGTCTTTGAGCCGTCGCCCCGCAGCAGCTGGCAGGCATAGACGATGCGCTGGCAGTTCAGGTACTCGGTAAGCCCTTTGTCATTGGCCG
This sequence comes from Muribaculaceae bacterium, assembly GCA_017478855.1. Lineage (GTDB taxonomy): Bacteria > Bacteroidota > Bacteroidia > Bacteroidales > Muribaculaceae > Sodaliphilus. The sequence goes on from JAFVCX010000046.1 coordinate 44,309, forward strand.
GATTGCCGAAAGCCTGACGCAGCCGCTTGTGCGAGATGTGGAATTGCTCGGCCAGCGAGCGGCTGCTCAGTCCGCTGTTGCGAAACAGCTGCCGTTTCTCAATGGTGGAGGTGATGAGCGACAGCAGCTGCGCGTCGCTCATGCTCAAAATCGAGGCCACTTCTTGCTTGCCCTCATCCAAGCGTTGCTGCAACTTCTCAAGCTCGCCCACCGAGGTGAGGCGGCTCTTCATCTCGTCCTCAAGTTTTTGGTTCTCGGTGTTGAGGTGCTGGTTCTCGGTGTTGAGGTGCTGGTTCTCGGTGTTGAGGTGCTGGTTCTCGTCATTGAGCAGCTGATTCTCATCGTTGAGCTGGCGGTTGAGGGTTTTCAGCGCGTCGTTGGTGGCTTTGGCCTTGCGGTTATAGCCCACCACAACCACCACCGAGAGGATGGTCACACACACCACAATCAGAAGCACGGCCACAGCGGCCGTGAGCTTTTGGTTTTGCTCTTCCTTTTGCAAAAGTTGCGCGGCATGAAATTCGGTTTGCGTGTGCGCGCCCTCGGTCGTGGCATGTCCTTCGTTGCCTCGCGGGCCCGTGAGCGCGGAGGCGTTCATCTTGCATTCGGCAAAAATGGAACTGTGCTGCCGGCCAAATTCCTCGGCCGTGAACGAGGCCGCGTTCAAACACCCTAACTCTCTGTTACACAGCAGAAGCATAATCCATAAAGCAAGCACTCTCGTAACATATATTTTTCTCAATCTCTTTTCCATAAGCACTTTTTTAGAATGTAAAGATACTACTTCCCCGCAAATATATGGCATTCTATCTTCTCAAATGCCGCCAAAAAGTTGTTTTTTGCGCCTTTTTTGATTTTCTGCGCATAAATATTGATTTTCTGCGCAAATTTACGACAAATATTCATCATCGGGGTCATACTTTTGCCAGCGAAATGTGATTGGCGCAATGCCATTATGCTCAAAAATCATGAGAAATAGGGGCATTGGGCTACATTTCCATCCAAGAGCGCGCAACATTCATTATAAATAAAGACTATAATCATTTATAATAATGCAAACCATTCTCTCTGTCGCCACGCGAGGACTCGCGCTCTCCTCCTGCTGGGACAGAAGAAACAAAGAAACAATCATGAGAGTTAAGGACAATAAGAATCGAATCGATTGGAAGTGTGTGACCCTTCTCTTGATGTGCTGCGCCTTCGCTTGGAGCGAAGCGGCGGCAGCAGAACCTGTAATCAAAACCAAAGACTACTACGACGGCATCACCTACAACTGGATTGATGACGCCGGCGAGGTGCGCCAAAGCACGCTCACCGAGAAAGCTACCACGACCGGCCAAATGGCGGCCCTGTTGCGCGAAATCTATCGCAACCCCAAAGTGCCCGGCAATCGCTGGGGTTATTCCGACGGCCAGCGCGGCCCCATCTATTACAACCCCTACATGTCGAGCAATGGAGAAAATAATCCCTCAAAAGACCGCTATATGCCCTTCTGGAACTTGGGCTCCTGCGCCAGCAATGACCCTGCGCTCGCCAAGGTGGAGCAGCAGTTTCCTCCCGAAGAAGAGGGCAACACGGTGCTGCTGGTAACGGTGAAGAACACATGGGATGTGGAATACTTCAACGATAAAGTCAACAGAGGCTACCTCTATGGCAACGCCAATGACGGAAAAGCCTATGAGCCAGAAATCAAGTTGGAAAATGGCATCTACCGGGAGGAACAATCTGATTACAGGGTGATGAACGAATCGTTTGAGAGCGTGCAGCTCATCACGCAGGCCATTCGCGTGAACGACCGCGATGCCGTGGAAGGCCAGCCCAACAACGGCGGTGTGCTCTATAAAATCGACGGCACCTTCGACCGTTTCTTCTTCCTCTCAAAAGGAAAGGCTCGCTCAAGGCATTCGTCAATGCCGCTGCACCGCATGTTTGAGCAATATGGCCCTGAGCGCAACGACCAGCTCACACCCACGTTCTATGAAACCATTTCTAACGGCAGCATCTACACTTCGTCGCACGATTGCAGCACCTGCGTGATGCTGATGCACTTCTACTCGATGCACGGTGCCAGTGCCCAGCAGGCCGAGGCCGTGAAGAACATGTGCCTCTACATTCCCGACTGCCGTTTCGCCGAGAACAACGACACGGACGACCCCTACGCAAACTACGACAGGAAACGTCGCCCCTCGGTGGCCATCTACTCCGTGTTCCTGAAAGCCACCCGCAGCGACACGATTGTGGAAACCCACGACGACACGAACTACTATCGCGTGACCCTCGACTGGAGCACCACGATCGACAAGCTGTGCCCGGGCAACGATGTGGAAGAAGAATTCTATATTTATAAGGTGGTGAACGGCGTGATCGAAAGCACTCCGATGGCCGGCCCCATCTATGACTACACCTATGCCTATCTTGAGGAGCAAGAAGAGCACGGGCGTGAAATCACCTATGTGATCACGGCTCGCCCGCGCACCGACCAGCAAAGCTCGTTTGAGCCGGTGCTTTCCAACTTTGACTCGGTGATTATTCCGGGCTATGACGACTTGGAGCGCCTTGTGCTGACGATTGACGGCAACTACTTCAGCCAGTATGACATGGATAGCGAAACCAACAGCTATCGCAACCTGATTTCAACGAAGAATCATCCCGACGATGCCGAAGCCATCTGTGGCAACCACCTGAAAGAGGGTGCCGCCTTCAAGCTCTATCGCTTCTTGCCCGAAACACCGCAAAACACCACCGAGGTGGCCACCATCACCATCACGAGCCACACCTACGACGAGAGCAAGAGAAGAATTGTGTTTGGCTACCATGTGGACTATACCAATCCCGTGGCCGGCGTGGAATACCCCTACACCGACGGAACATTCTTGAGCACCGGTCGAAAAGAAACCAGCCCGGTGGACTTTGGCAAGGATGGGCTGCAAGTGCTCGATGCCTTCTCGGTATCGACCCGCCTCAACGACCATCCCGCGCGCTATGATTATCAGATGACGCTCAAGCATACCGGCACCGACATCGTGGATCACGACAACCATCCGGTGGACGTGGTGTATAGCAATGTGGTGAGTGTGCCCGTATTCAAGACCGAAACCGAGCTGCTCGCGCTGAGCATGGAGGACGTGGAGGCCGATGTGCATCACACCCTCGACAATAGCAATGCCGTGAACATGGACATCCTCGTGCACGACAACAGCGCGCTGAACAACTACTACATGATGCGCGACGAGAACGGCAACTACGTGAGCCGCGCCAAGAATAATCACACGGGAGCCACCGGTGCCTATACCACCTACTCGCTCTCGCACCCCGCAGGCTCTCTCGACAACCTGCTGCAAGACTACACCTTTGGCAGCGATGAGAGCGAAATCATGGTGCGCCTTGAAGACAACAGCGTGGAGCCTTACACCACACCGCGCTATGTGGGTGTGATTGAAACCTATGTGGTGGACGAGAAAGACCAAGTGACTTTCAACACCTATGGCTCTGACATCAAGACCACCCAAGCCATCACCCTCGAAGCCGAGGCCAACGCCGCCATTCAGAGCAGCGACACCTTTGTGTACACCGACGGCCGCACCGGCAAATACTATACCACCGAGGTGCTGGCCACGGCCACGCTACCCAGCAACCACGAGGTGGTGAAGTGGCGCGTGTGGCGCGATGTGGACGACAACGACCGCATGGAGGTGCAGGAACGCTACATGTGGCGCATGGACTCGCTCAACGCCACCTTCGACGGCCTGCCCGGTGACCCCACCCGCGACGGCATCTCCACCACGGGAGGCACCGCAACGGCCGGCAGCGGCTTCAAAGAAGTGTCGCTGAGCCTGACCGACGTGTTTGGCGGCCGCGCGCTGGGCAGCGACGACGCACTTCCCGTGACTTATCACGTGAGAGTGTATTGCACCGACGAAAATGGGAAAATTTACACAATGAGATATCATTTTGCTCTTACCCAATTTACCAACAACATTACAACTGCGATTGAGAATACACTGCAAACGTCACCCAATGTGAAACAAGTCTATTATGTGGATTCGACTGGACATGTGAGTAATCGCCCATATCATGGTTTTAACATAGTTGTTACCCGGTTCTCCAATGGAAGGAATGAAATTAGTAAGCTTATCACAGAATAGTATTGACAGTGACCGGGTTTTTATTCAAGATGCGCAAGCATCGTTCTGCCAACATATAATATCGTAAGTAATAATTCTAAAGTTAATGGATCGCTGGACCGTGAGGTTAGGCGGTTCTTTTTTTATGGGGTGGCACGGTTTTTGCTTGATAAGCCCGATAGCTGGGTTTTTTTTCGTAAATTTGCAAACTTGATTATACATCTTTTATACTGACGATTCAGAACACATGGAAAATTTTATTGAGGTACGGGATGTGGTGAAGCAATATGTGGGACACTTGGCACTGGACCACGTGAGCATGAACGTGCCACAGGGCAGCATCTACGGCCTGCTGGGGCCTAACGGCGCCGGCAAAACGTCGCTCATACGCATCATTAACCTGATTACCCGCGCCGATAGCGGCGAGGTGCTGCTCGACGGGCACAAGATTGCCGAGAGCGACGTGTCGCAAATAGGCTATCTGCCCGAGGAACGGGGACTTTACAAGAAAATGAAGGTGGGCGACCACATCGTGTATCTGGCCCGGCTCAAAGGCCTCTCGCGCGTGGAGGCCCGCAGCCTGATGGAGCAATGGCTGGAACGCTTTGAGCTGAGCGAGTGGCGCGACAAGAAGGTGGAAGCCCTCTCAAAAGGCATGCAGCAAAAGGTGCAGTTTATCGCCACGGTGATTCACCGCCCGCGCCTGCTCATCTTCGACGAGCCGTTTTCCGGTTTCGACCCCGTGAACGCCGAGCAGCTCAAGCGCGAAATCTTGGCGCTGCGCGACGAGGGCAGCACCATCTTGTTCTCGACCCACAACATGGAGAGTGTGGAGGCCATTTGCCAGCAAATTTCGCTCATCAACCACTCGCGCGTGGTGCTGCAAGGCGACGTGGCCGCCATCAAGCAAAGCCACAAGAAAAACATCATTGCCGTGGACTTGGCCGGCGACGAAACGCTCGCGCCCAACGACGCGCTCTACACCCTGCTGCCGCGCGAGGCGGGCAGCCGCGAGTCGCTCATCAGGCTCAACGCCGGTGTGACCATGCGCGAGGCCATAGGCTGGCTCAACGAGCACTGCCACCTTGCCGGTTTCCACGAGATATTACCCTCGATGAACGAGATTTTTATCAATACCGTAAAATTGAACCAACATGCAGAAGCTTAAACTCATCATAGAGCGCGAATATTTGTCGATAGTGGGGCGCAAGTCGTTCATCTTCATGACTATTCTCATTCCCATCGCCATGGTGCTGTGCTTTGCCGTGCCCATAGGCATCGCCTATCTGAACGACAGCGGCAGCGACGTGCAAACCGTGGCCGTGCTCGACGAAACGGGCCGCTATGGCGGAGCCATCGACGACAGCGACCTCTACCGTTTTGTGCCCATGACGGCCGACTCGGTGGGCGACCCGCATGAGTTTTACCGGCAGGCCGACGGGGCCATCGCCGCCGTGGTGGTGATTCCAGCCGATGTGGACAGCTCGTTGCAAGTGACGGTGTATAGCGACAACACCATCAATGCCGCCCTGAAGATGCACATCGACGACTGTATGAGCGACACGCTCACGGGCACGCGCATCGCTTCCTATGGCGTGCCGGGCCTGCAAAAGATGATAGAGGACTCGAGCGTGAACGTGGACGTGAAAGGCGTGAAATGGAGCACCGACGGCTCTGAAACCGAAACCAGCACCGAGATCGCGATGATTCTGGGCATGGTGCTCTCGCTTATTACCTACATGTTCGTGCTGATGTATGGCGCCATGATTATGAATGGCGTGATTGAGGAGAAAACCAACCGCATCGTGGAGGTGATGGCCAGCAGCTGCAAACCTTTCCAGCTGATGATGGGCAAGGTGATAGGCGTGGGGCTGGTGGGACTCACGCAAGTGGCCATTTGGGTGGTGCTGCTGGGCATCCTGACGGCCGTGGGCGGCTCGATGCTGGGCCTCAGCTCAATGGGCAGTGCTGCCGAATTGCCTACGATGGCCACCACGCCGGCCACCACCATGCCCATCGACCCCGATGTGGCCGGCGTGCTGCAACAGGTGATGAACATCAACTTTGGCTACATCATAGGCTGCTTTGTGCTCTATTTCATTGGCGGTTATCTGCTGTTCGCGGCCTTATTCGCAGCCTTTGGGTCGGCGGTGGATCAAGCGAGCGACGCCTCGCAGTTCACCACGCCCATCATGCTGATTATGGTCATCGCCCTCTATGCCGGCATCGCCTGCGCCGAGAACCCGAGCGGCCCCATGGCCGTGTGGTGCTCGATGATTCCCTTCACCTCGCCCATCGTGATGATGGTGCGCCTGCCCTATGAGGTGCCCTTGTGGCAGCTGGCGCTGAGCATCGCCATCCTCTTTGCCACCGCCATCCTCACGGTGTGGCTGGCCGCACGCATCTATCGCACGGGCATCTTGCGCTATGGCAAGAAGAATTCCTTTAAGGACATCGTGAAGTGGATTAAGTGAGAGAGGCTTCGCAAGGAGTTTTTCGACCAAAACACATGAGAGAAGGGCCGCTAAGCGGCCCTTCTCTCATGATATGAATAAGTGACTTTTTCTCAAAAAAGCGTGGGTTGCGGCAAAAGCTGAAAAGTGCGGCGGTGGTGCGGCGTGATGCCCAGCCGCGCGATGGCCTCGCGATGCTGGCGCGTGGGGTAGCCCTTGTTTTGCTCCCAGCCATAGCCCGGACACTCGGCGGCCAGCCGCAGCATCAGCTCGTCGCGGTGCGTCTTGGCCAAGATGCTGGCGGCGGCAATGCTCAGCACGGTGGCATCGCCCTTGATGATGGTGGTGTGGGGAATGCCGGGATAGGGCCGGAAGCGATTGCCGTCGATGAGCAGCCACTCGGGGCGCACCTGCAGGGCGGCCACGGCGCGGTGCATGGCGGTGATGCTGGCGTGCAAAATGTTGGTGCGGTCGATTTCCTGCGGCGACACATGCACCACGGCCCACGCCACCGAAGCCTGCTCAATGATGGGGCGCAAGCGTGCCCGCTGCCGCTCGGTGAGCTGCTTGCTGTCGTTAATCAGGTCGGAGCTGAAGTCGGGAGGCAGAATGACGGCCGCCGCGGTCACCGGTCCGGCCAAGCAGCCTCGCCCGGCCTCGTCGCATCCGGCCTCCACGCGGCCTTCTATCCATTGTCGTTTTAACATGTGTGGCGATTTTTTGGCTGCAAATTTAATCATTTTTCAAGAACACTCCAACACCGCGGGCGGCTGCGCCACCGGTGATTCGGCATGATGGTGGATACCGGCGGCGGCAACGGTATCTTCAAAATGGCCGGTTGCAGTCGCAGATAGCCGTTATGCGAGGGGAAGATTAGTTGTCGCGGGCGATGATGTAGTCGAAGATGGTGAGCAGAGCCTGCACGGTGGGTGCGTCGTCATAGGCGGTGAGCAGCTGTGCGGCCTCGTCGCGCAAGCGATACATAACCTGATAGGCATAGTCGATGCCGCCGGCTTGCTTGGCGAAATCCACGAGCGACTCGATGTCGGCCGTGGAGAGCAATTCTTTGTGCGCGAGAGCCTGCATGGACGCGTGCTGCGGATGCGTGGTGAGAGAGAGCGCGTGGATGAGCGGCAGGGTGATTTTGCCTTCGCGCAGGTCGTTGCCGGTGGGCTTGCCCACGGTGGCATCGTCGAAGTAGTCGAAGGTGTCGTCCTTGATTTGGAAAGCGAGGCCCAAGAGGCGGGCAAAGTGCCGCAGCGGCTCCAGCTGCTCGCGGGTGGCATCGTTGGCATAGGCTCCCACGGCCACGCAACTCTCGAAAAGGGAGGCCGTTTTTTTACCTATGATGTCGAAGTAGGTTTCCTCGTCGATGTTGCGGTGGCGGGCGTTGTCATATTGGCTGATTTCGCCCAGCGAGAGGTCGCCTCCCATGTCGGCAAGGGCCTCGAGGATGCGTGGGTCACGTGCCTTAACGGCACACCGCAAGGCACCGGTCACAAAGAAGTCGCCCACCAGCACAGCCACATGATTGGTCCACACGCTGCTGATGGTTTCCACCCCGCGACGCTGCTGCGCTTGGTCGATCACGTCGTCGTGAATGAGCGAGGCGTTGTGCAGCATCTCGATGGCCGCTCCGGCGTGCAGCACGCGGTCGTTCACCCCACCAAACAGCCGTCCGCTCAAGAGCACAAGCATGGGGCGCAGCTGCTTGCCCTTAGTGAGCAGGTAGCGCGTCACGATGGTGTTCATGAGTGGAGTGTCGCTGCGCAGCGTACCGGCGATGATGTCGTTGAGCTGTTGCAGCTCGGGCGCGAGCGATTGCTTGATGTCGTGGAGTGTTACCATTCTTTTTGCAAAATCGGCTACAAAATTAAGCATTTATTGGCATGCTTGCCGCAAAAAAAGCATAAATAATTGCCGGCTTGGCTCAAAATAAGGGATTTTGAGCCAAGAAAGGGGCGCGGCCATCGCTGGAGCCGCGCCCGTGTGAGGTTTTGCAGTCTGTCCCATAAAAGGTCACCAGCCCACAATGAAGCCCAGCGTCCACCTGTTTTTCACACTGGGGCCATAGCCAGTGCGGAAGGGCGACTGCGGGCAGTAGTGCGCGAAGATTCCTATGCCCTTCCTGCCGATGGCAGCGGCACCTTCGAAGGTGAGCTTGCGCTGGTGCAGGTGCCGGGTGCTGATGTCGTAGTCGAGGTCACCGTCGCGATAGTGGGTGCCGACGTTGGCATGGAAGTTCCAGTTCATCATGGGAGTCAACAGCACATTCCAGCCCTTGCCCAAACCCAACGAGAAGCCGAGGGGTACATGCATGCGCACGATGTTGATATTTGATGAGCGGTGCCGCCAAGCGTCGTTCCACGGCTGCGTGGTAACCACGCCGTCCTCTTTCACCAGCATGTAGTGGCGAGAGCGGTGGTACTGGCCACCGTAACCCACGCCCAGTGAGATGCGTCCCACGATGGAGCCGCCCATAGGAATTTTGTAGCCCACGCCCAATGCGTTGAGCAGACCTATCTCGTTGGGACCTCCCATGTTGTTGTCGCCACCGCGCGAAATTCCCACGCCAAAGTAGAAGCCGCCGAGGAAGCATTCCCAGCGCGAATCGTTGGTGCCGCAGCGCGTGGTGTCGGTCTTGGAGAACGGAAGGCGGAACTCGATGTCGCGGCCCTCGCGTTGCGATGTTTTCACGGTGCCGCTATCGGTAGGAGCGGCATAATAGAGGTAGCGGTAGGCCGAGTCGCCCTCCTCACCCTTGACGAGGATGCCCACCTTGCCGTGGTCTTCGGTGATGACCACAGCCGCGGGGCTGTTGATGACTTTTACGGTGTCGGCAAGCGTGGTTGCCCCTGCCTGTGCCGCCCAGAGGGCCGTCATGGCCAAGCAGAAAAATTGCATTCGTTTCATAATGAGTATGTTTCTTGATTTTTGTCGGGAAAAGGATGTTTTTTTGGGGGGAGAAAGAGGGCACTATCGCCCAATGAGTTTGCGCACCTCGGCCACCGAGAGGTAGCCTCGCATATAGATGAGCGTAACTTTATCCACCGGCGAGGTGCGGGCAAGGCTCTGATTGAGGTAGAACAGATAGCGCTGCGGTTCCGCCGGTTTCTTCCTGACGGAGGTGGCCTGTGCCGGTTGCAGCACATAGAATCCATAATAGAGATGCCCGCCACGATATTCCACTTCTTTTTCTTTGGCTTTGAGGCCGTCGCGCGCCACCGCTTGCTCCACGGCGGCAAACTGGGCGGCATCGGTGAGCGTGAGGCTGTGATACTCTGAAAGTCCCAGCTTCTGCGCCTTGCTGCCCGTGACCAGCACCTCGGTGGCCGAGGGCGAGTTTTGGTAACGCCCATCGAAGAGAGCCTCGATGTGGAGCCTCGATTGCGCCGCCATCATAAGGGCACCACAGGCTATCGTGAGGATGAGAAAAATGCGTTTCATTGCTTATCTTTGTTTTTTTGATTAATCTAACTCGATGGCTTCGCCCAGCGTGGCCAGCTGGGTCGTCATGAGCGCGGCCGCGTCGGGCGAGTATGCTCCCATGTTTTGCAGGTCGCCTTGCACAAGCGCCATGACTTGCCGCTCATCGATCACCTGCAGGCCACCCACCCAAGCCGTGCACTCGTCGCCTGCCGTGCGGGTGCCCAGCACCCGTACCCCGACGGCCAACAGCAATGCCAGCGAGGCGGCCACAGCCACAGGAGCCCACCACGAGCGAGAGCGGCCGGGCACTGTGGCATGCCGGCTGCGGGCCACCTGATAGCCCAGCGCAAACTGTGCCTCGCTGATGGTTTGGCTCTGATAAGGGCAATGCGCCAGCGCGTGAAGCAGCGTGCGCTCCTCGGCCAGCGAGGTTTCACCCTCGAAATATCGCTCGATGAGGGCTTCTAATTGCGGTTGTGTGATGTGGGTGGCTTTGCTCATGACTGTGAATGTTTCTGTTGATAAAGTTCGCGCAATCTCTTGCGTGCGCGGCTCAGCTGCACTCGCACCGCAGGGGGCTGCATGCCCAGCTGCCGGGCAATTTCGTCAAATTCCAATCCCTGCATGTCGCGCAGGCGAATAATGGTGCGCTGCTGCTCGGTGAGGGCGGTTTCCACCAGCGCGTTCACCTCGCGGTACACCGCTTCACGGTCTTGTTCGGCAACGGGTTCGGAAGCGGCAGGCTCGCCGTGAGGTTGCTCGCTGAGCGCGGCCGTGGGGTGAGCGGCTCGGCGGCGCAGGTAGTCGATGGCCGTGTGCCGCACCGCCGTCACTGCCGTGCCCTGCGCTTGCTGCGTGGTGCACAACGAGTCGCGCTTGAGCCACAGCCGCACGAAGGTGTCTTGCACCGCATCGGCGGCATCATCGTCGTTTCCCAGCATGCGCTTGGCCACCGAGAAAAGTTGGCCCCGCAGCTGCTTGAACACGGGTGTTATGTGGTCTGGCTGACTCATCGTTTCGTCTATAATACGCAAAGGTAGGCAAATTGTAACAGCTTTTTCCAAAAAAAATCGTTGTCACGCAAAAATAACGCAGGGGCGGCATCTGCCGTGAGATGCCGCCCCATGAACTGAAGAGCCGTTTGAAAGAGTTGTCAGTCAGCGTCAAAACACCAGCATGCGCAGCAGCCAGTAGCAGCCCATGCCGGCCAGATAGCCCACAAAAGCGATGGGCGTGATGCGCTTCATATACCACCCGAAGGTGATTTTCTCCAAGCCCATCACCACCACGCCGGCCGCGCTGCCTATGATGAGCATCGAGCCGCCCACGCCGGCACAGTAGGCCAGCAGTTGCCAGAAGATGCCATCCACGGCCATGTCGCCTGCCGCGGCCATGGGATACATGCCCATGCAGCCGGCCACCAGCGGCACGTTGTCCACAATGCTCGAAATGACACCTATGGCACCCGTCACCAGATAGTGGTTGCCGCCGCTGGCCGTGTCGAGCCAGCTGCCTAAAGCCGAGAGCACGCCCACCTCCTGCAAGCAGCTCACTGCCATGAGAATGCCGAGGAAGAAGAGGATGGTACTCATGTCGATGCGCGAAAGCAGGTTGCTCACACGCCGCTGCATCTTGTCGCCCTCACGCCGGCGGCTCAAGTGGGCATAGAACAGCTCGGTGGTGAGCCACAGGAGTCCCAGCACCAGCAAGATGCCCACAAAGGGCGGCAGATTGGTCAAGTAGCGGAAGATGGGCACAAAAATCAAGCCGCCCACGCCCAAGAAAAACACCACCTTGCGCTCCCAGCCGGTGAGTTGCTGGGCCGCTGTGACCTCGGCCGGCGCATCTTTCACATCGAGCTTGCCGCGCAGGAAGAACTGCAACATGAACGCCGGCACCACCATGCTCACCACCGAGGGCAAGAAAAGCTCCTTGATTACACCGGCGGCGGAGATGAGGCCCGCGTTCCACAGCATGATGGTGGTTACGTCGCCAATGGGCGAGAAGGCACCGCCCGAATTGGCGGCAATCACCACCAGCGAGGCATAGATAAGCCTATCGGCCGGCGTCTTCACCAGCTTGCGCAGCACCATAATCATGACAATGCTGGTGGTGAGGTTGTCGAGGATGGCACTCAAGAAAAAGGTCATGAACGCGATGCGCCACAGCAAAGTGCGCTTGCCGGTGGTGCTCAGAGCATCACGCACAAAGTTGAAGCCACCGTTCTGGTCCACGACCTCCACGATGGTCATCGCTCCCATGAGGAAGAAAAGCGTGGTGGCCGTGTCGCCCAAATGCGACTCGATGAGGTGATTCACTTGCTCATAGAGCAACTCGCCGCTCACGCCGGTGATGTATTGGCCGGGGTCGAGGACGAACAGCGTCCAGCACACCACCATCATGAGCAAGGCCACAGCAGCCTTATTGACGCGGGTGACACTTTCGAGAGCTATGCAAGCATAGCTCAGAACGAAGGCGATGATAATCGCCACAGTTAACATACTCATATCATTTCAATTAGGGTTAATGGTTCACAACACTGAGGGAGGCTCAGAGCACGAGGGAGGCCACGGCTTGGGCATCGTCGCCCTCGTAGAATCGCGGCTCACCCACGGGCCGATAGAGATAGTCGCCGAAGCGCAGCATCTGCAAGGCCGCGAACTGGTGGTCTTTGCTCACGCACACATCGAGGCGCACGTTGCCTATATCCATTTTCTCGAGCTTGAGGTCGCGCGCCAGAGCGGCCACACGGCCGGCCGGAGCATCGAGCAGACGCTGTATGCGGGCGGCGGCTTCGGGGGCGTAGTCGTTTTTCTTCACGATGAGGGGACTGCGGGTGGGCAGATAGACAGCCTTCGTGCAAAGTCCAAAGAATGAGGTGGATATTTCGATGTCGGGGCGAGCCATGAGCGCAGCTGCCATTTCGAGTTTTTTAATGTTAGCCATAATCGTTTCTTTTTATGTAAGTGGTTACATTTTTTAGAGAGAACGTAACCACTGATTTTATGTAATTAGTTACGTTTTTTGAAAAGGGGTATTGGGGTCACCACAAGGCAACCGTCCACACAGCGGCTCGCGATGAGCCGGCCGGCGGACAAACTTTGACGGATGGGAGAAACGAGGCTAACGAATGATGTGCCGCAAGGCAATCACATAGTAGGCCGTTGCGATGCAGCACTGGAAATGGGCGGCCAACAGCCGCGAATTGATTGCTTGCCGGGCATGGCAGGGATGCTGGCCTTTGCCGGCAACTCCTTGCGAAGTGTGGCAGCGAGCTTGGCCACGCACGGGCGAGCTGCCGCCGGTAGGATTGTGCTGGCGCACCTGCTGGTGGCCACGACCACTCACGAGCGAGGGGATGCCATCGGCAGCGTCGCACACGGCATCACACATCCACAGGCGCGCGTCGGTGAGTTCACCTTGCGCCTCGCAAGCTGTGGCGGCCGGGGCTTGCGGCTCGCAAAAATGCTCGATTGCCAGCATGCCCAGCAGCACAATGATGAGTTTCAGCGTGGTCTTCATGTGTCGCCCTGAATAATCGGCCACAAAAATACGCATTTTTTTGCTAACAAGCGTCATGCCCTAAAGGGGATTCTCCTTTTTATTTGTTGCGGGGGTGATGCGAAAGAATCTCTTGGCGCAGCATGGAGCGGTCGATGTGCACATAGATTTCGGTGGTGGTGATGCTTTCGTGGCCCAGCATCTGCTGGATGGCGCGCAAGTTGGCTCCGCCCTCAAGCAAATGGGTGGCAAAGGAATGGCGCAGGGTGTGCGGGCTCACATTTTTGCGCACCCCGGCCAACTGGCACAACTGCTTGATGATGATAAACACCATTTGGCGCGACAGTTGCCCACCCCGACGGTTGAGAAACAAGATGTCTTGGCAACCGCGCTTGGGGGTGAGCGAGGAGCGCACTTGGTCGAGGTAGATGGCTATCTGTTCAAGAGCCACTTGCGAGATGGGCACCATGCGCTGCTTGGTGCCCTTTCCCTCAACGAGGATAAATTCCTCGTCGGCATAGATGCGCGAGAGCTTCAGCCCCACCAGCTCGCTCACCCGCAAGCCGCAGCCATACAGGGTTTCGATGATGGCACGGTTGCGCACGCCCTCGGGCTTGCTCTGGTCGATGCAAGAAATCATGGCATCGATCTCGGCTTCGGTGAGCACTTCGGGCAAGTGGCGTCCCAGTTGTGGCGGCTCAAGCAACGAAGTGGGGTTGGTTTCAATCCATCCGCTCACCCGCAGATAACGAAAAAAGCTTTTGATGCCCGAAATGATGCGGGCCTGCGACCGCGGCCCGATGCCCAAGTCGTGCAGCGTGCCCACGAAGAGCGAGAGGTCGGCCGGAGTGGCGTGCTGCACAGCCACTTCGGCATCGGCCAGATAGTGGATGAGTTTGTCCACATTGTCGGCATAAGCGCGGGCGGTGTTGGCCGAAAGGCCTTTTTCCACTCGCAGCCACACGTCGTAGTCGCGCTTCACGGCGGCGAGGTCGGTTATTTCATTCATTGGCACTTCACCACCTCCTTTTCCTGCTTGCTAAAGGTGTCGGTAATGGTCAGGGCACCTTGCGCGGGAAGGAAGTCGAGCGTCAGGCCGCTGCCCCAATTCACATAGCACAGTTGCACTTGCACGCGGTCAGCATTCCAGCGACATGTGCCTGCCGCCACAAAGTCGCGCGTCAGGCCGGCGAAGCGGCTGCGCGCATTCATTTCATAGGGCGGGAATCCTTTCAGTGGCGAGTATTTCCACTCGCCGTTGCCCAACGCCAGCCGCTCGTCGTGACCATCGGCAAACGTCATTTCAAGGTCGAAGTAGCCCTCCTTGCGGCTGATGCGCAAGGCTGTTATGTCGTGCGCATTGGGCGCGAACCGCACATTTACGGGGCGGAAGTCTGCCACGTCGCTTGCAGCGAGTGAGGGACGGCTCATGGCAGCCATCACGCTATCGAGCCGCGCTTGCTCACCGGCAGCGGCGGGCCGCGCCGTGATGCCACGCATGAACAGCTGCCACACAGCATTCAGCTCGGCCCACTCATCGGGGAAAATGCCCAAGATGACCACCACCATGTCGGTGGACGGGTCCACAACCAAGAACTGCCCCTGCGTGCCATAGGCCCGATAGGCCGTGGGCCACAGGCAACGATAGGTGTTGTAGCCAAATCCTTGATTCCAGTCGCGCGGCTTGTCGCGGTGGGGCATGGGCACTTGAAAACTCGTCATCTCGTCGAGCCAGCCAGCCGAAATTAATTGGCGGCCTTTCCATGCGCCGCGCTGCAGCATGAGCTGGCCCACTTTGGCCAGCGACTCGGCCGTCATGCGCAAGCCCCAGCCGCCGGTGTTCACGCCCTCGGGACTGAGTTCCCACTGGGCATCGGTGATGCATAGGGGAGTGAAGATGCGTTGCTGCACGTAGTCGAGCAGGGTTTGCCCCGTGAGGTGCTGCACTATGGCAGCCAGCACATAGGCCGGCATGGAATCGTATTGAAAGCGTGTGCCCGGCCGGTCGGTCACGGGTTTCGCCAGCCAGTCGCGAAGCCACCGGTCGCTGTGACCACGCAACGCCCAATCGGGCGTAACGCCTGTGGTGAGTGTGAGCAAGTGGCGCACGGTGAGCGAGGCCATGCGTGGAGAAGCCTCCCGCAGCAGCGAATCGGGCAACAGGGCGGAAATCGTGTCGGTCACAGTCATCAGCCCATCGTCCACCGCAAGCCCCACCGCCAGCGCGGTGACGGTTTTGCTCACCGACATGAGCGCACGCGTGTCGTCGCAACGGAATGGCGACGCATGCACCTCGGCAATGACGTGGCCATGCCGCAGCACCAGCGCATGCTGCAAGCGGGCATCGGGGAGCGATTGGAGGGTGTGCAGCATGGTGACCACCGCTTGTGGCCGCACCTGCATGGCGGCGGCCGTGGCTCGTGGCAAGCGGTCGGCAATCAAAGGCTGACTTTTATTAACAAAGATGTGAGCGAGCGTCTTTGCCGAGGACAAACGAGCCAAATGATAGGCTCCGCCGCTTGCCACAAGAGCAAACAGAAGGGTAGCCGCACCACAGAGCCACTTGCGACGGAAGCACCACACCACAGCGGCGAGCAGAGGTGGCAGCATGAGCCCCAAAAGCCACTTGTGGAGGTTGTTGCCGCCCATGAGTGTGCATAAAAACAACAGCAAGCCGAGCACAATGCCCCCCCATGCCGCGCGGCGCAGGCGCAAAGCGCACAGCAAGAGGCAGCAGCCCAACATCATGAGCCACAACCAGCAAGCGGGTTGCGGAAGCCCTATGGTGGCCACCGCCGTGAGCCAGCGTTGCCAAGCCGGCAGGTCATAGGAAGCGGTCACCTCGATTTGCGGCACGCCCCGATAGAGTTTGGGCAGGTCGTACAGGCGATTGATTTCGCTGGTTTGCTCATAGCACAAAAGGTCGTTGCCCTGCCCCATCACGTCGTAGCGATAGGGCACATCGGGCGACGACGACGCGGGCAGGCACGCCACCGCGCCAGCCACCAGCGCCATCACACACAAGAGCAGTCCAAAAGAGATTGCCCACTTGCGCCCGGTACTGTCATTTTGATTCAAAAATTTCATTTTGCAGGGGCAAAGATAGCATTTTTGTTGCGATTTTTGCTGTTTTTCGGTAGTTTCCTTGCAATTTATTTGGAAAACTGGCTGTGGTTTCATAATTTTGTAAATTAAAGTTGGAGAAAAGGGTAAAACAAAGAGTAAAAGCTATGTCTCCCATTCTTATCATAGCCATCATCAATGCTCTTGCCTTTGCCGCATTCGGCATCGACAAATATTGCGCCATTCACAAGATGTGGCGTGTGCCCGAATTTTTCTTATGGCTACTGGCTCTTGCCGGCGGTGCCCTCGGGGCATGGATAGGCATGACCGCCTTTCACCACAAGACTCGCTACTGGCAATTTGTGGTGGGCATTCCTCTCATCTTCATCATCCATGTGATTTTAGCGTTTGTGCTGCTGGATTTTTCTTTCGATTAAAGCCGCGTCACGCGCTTGCCCCCTGAGGGGACGAAAAAATTTGGTGTTATTTGAAAGATTGTATTACTTTTGTCGTTTAGAATGCAGCACTATGCTGTTACCTTAAGAACACAAACATCAATCTTCCAGTGACACGATGAAGAAATACAATTTGATTAACAACACATTGGGCTGGCTCATCTTTGTGGTGGCGGCGGTGACTTATCTGCTCACCATTGAGCCAACGGCCAGCTTTTGGGACTGTCCCGAATTTATCGCACAAGGTTTTAAGAGCGAAATCGGCCATCCGCCGGGCAACCCCATTTTTATTCTTGCCGCTCGTTTTGCCGCTAACTTTGCGGGCGGTGACGTGACACTGGTGGCACGATGCGTCAACGCCATGTCGGCCCTCTTCAGCGCGGCCACCATTTTGCTGCTGTTTTGGACCATCACCCACTTGGCCAAGAAACTGCTGGTCAAGGACGGCGAAGAAGAAGGAATGACGCTGGCCCAGTATCTCGTGATTATGGGCAGCGGTGTGGCCGGCGCATTGGCCTACACGTGGAGCGACACCTTTTGGTTCTCGGCTGTGGAGGCCGAGGTTTATGCCTTCTCGTCGTTTTGCACCGCACTGGTGTTTTGGCTCATTCTCAAATGGGAAAACCGTGCCAATGAGCCGGGCAGCGACCGCTGGCTCATCTTGATTGCCTACATCTTTGGCCTCTCGCTGGGAGTGCACCTGCTCAACCTGCTGTGCATCCCGGCCATCGCGCTGGTGTATTACTACCGCAAATTCGACAACACCACGGCCAAAGGCTCTATCATCACGCTGCTCATCTCGTTTGCCATCATCGTGCTCATTCTCTACGGGCTGGAACCGGGCTTCGTGGAGCTGGGTCAATACTTCGACCTCTTTGCGGTGAACACGCTGGGCCTGCCCTTTAACATGGGTGTGCTCATCTATGCCATCTTGCTCGTGGCCGTGCTGGCATGGAACATCTATGAGCTGCACGCCAACCGCAGTGAAGGGCGCATCAAGGTGTCGTTTGCCTTAGGGGTGCTGCTCTCGGGCATGCTTTTCATTGGCGACAACCTGCTCATTCCGCTGGTGCTGATTATTGCCCTGTGCGTCTATCTGTTCAAATATTGCAAAAAATTGCCGCGCCGCATCTTGGCCAACGTGAGCTTGAGCATTCTGGTGATTTTCATCGGGTTTGCCTCCTATGGCCTGATTTTGATTCGCAGCAACGCCAACACGCCACTTGATGAGAACTCGCCCAACAACACCTTTGCCCTCGCCAAATATCTGAGCCGTGAGCAATATGGCGAAACGCCGCTGTTTTACGGGCGCACCCTCTTTAGCGATGTGGTGTATCAGGCCGCCGGCAACGGCACCATGAAGCCTGTGAAGAAAGAAGGGCGCACGCTTTATGCCGAGGAGGTGAAGCAAAATCCGGGCGACCCCGACCGCTATGTGGCCACGGGCCGCAAGACCGAATATGTGTTCGCTCCCGAGCAAAACATGGTGTTCCCGCGCATTCACAGCGAGGCACACAAGCAACAATACATTGAGTGGCTGGGCATGCAGGGAACCACCGTGGAGGCTACCACGCAACTGGATCAAGACGGCCGAGTGGTGGCCCGCGAGCAAAAGCTTAAGCCCACCGTGGGCGAGAACCTGCGGTTCTTCATTGACTACCAGCTCAACTACATGTATTGGCGCTACTTCATGTGGAACTTCGCCGGGCGCCAAAACGACATTCAGGGCATGGGCGAAATCACGCAAGGCAACTGGATTTCGGGCATTCCGTTTATCGACAATCCGCGTTTGGGCGACCAGAGCCTGCTGCCCGACGACTTGGGCAAGGGCAACAAGGGGCACAACGTGTTCTACCTGCTGCCGCTGCTGCTGGGCATCGTGGGCCTGCTGTGGCAAGCCTATCGCGGCCGTCGCGGCATCGAGCAATTTTGGGTGGTGTTCTTCTTGTTCTTCATGACGGGTATCGCCATCGTGATGTATCTGAACCAAACGCCCAACCAGCCTCGAGAGCGCGACTACGCCTATGCCGGCTCGTTCTATGCCTACGCCATCTGGATTGGTCTAGGTGTGGCCGGCCTGTGGCGCATGGGGCTGGCCGCTCTGGCCAAAGCCAAGAAGAGCAATGAGGCACAAGAAAACGGCTCGCTGGCATTGCCGCTCGCTGCCGTGGCCGCCCTTATAGGACTGGCCGTGCCCTTGCAGATGGTGAGCCAAACTTGGGATGACCACGACCGCAGCGGACGCTATGCCGCCCGTGACTTCGGCATGAACTACCTGTCGAGCGTGGATAAAGATGCCATCATCTTCACCAACGGCGACAACGACACCTTCCCGCTATGGTATTGCCAAGAGGTGGAGGGCTACCGCACCGACGTGCGTGTGGTGAACCTGAGCTACCTCTCGACCGACTGGTATATCTCGCAAATGCAACGGGCCGCCTATGAGAGCACACCGCTGCCCATGCAGGCGACCAACACCACTTATGCCTACGATGACAGGCAATTCAACTACTTCATCAGCCCCGACACGTCCATACGCATGCCGGTGCTCACCATGCTCAAGGAACTTTATGGCCCCGACTATAAGAACAATCCTTATGGCATGAGTGAGGTGAAGCATCCGCTCGTGTTCATTCCCATCAATGCCGACCAAGCCGTGGCGGCAGGTGTGGTGACTGAGCAGCAAAAAGACATGTGCGAAGAAACCATCGACCTGAATCTGCTCAAACTCGGCTCGGGCATGACCTCGAGCCAAATGATGAGCCTCGACCTGATTGCCAGCAGCATCGCCGAGGGATGGAAGCGTCCTTGCTACTTTGCCATGACCGTTCCCGAGAGCTATTACTTGGGATTGAGCCCCTACCTGCGCAACACCGGTGTGGCCTATCAGGTAACGCCCATCAAGTTTGACGCGACCGACCGCTTGGCCGTGAACACCGACAAGGCCTATGAGAACATCATGACGAAGTTCCGCTGGGGCGGCCTCGATGTGGCGGAGCCGGGTTCGCTCTACCTCGACGAAACGGTGCGCCGCATGGTAACCACCATGCGCACGACCATGACCGACCTCGCCGCCAACCTCTATGACGAGGCTCTCATTGCCGAGCAAGCCCTTGAAAACGGCCAGACCACCTTTATGGGCCAAGACACCAAAGCCTATATAGCCGACCGCTACGACAAGGCCTTGCGCGTGCTCGACACCATGATGGTGAAGCTGCCCGTGAAAGCCTCGCCGCTGGCTCTGCAAATGGGCCTGCAAATCGCCAGCACCTATGCGCAGATTGGCCAGCACGCCCAGCGTCCGGAGGCCGTCAAGACCGCGCAGAAGCTGCTTGAAGACGAGATTTTGCGTTATGGCGACTATTGCCGATTCTATCAGAGCCTGAGCCCCACCAACTATGACCGGCTGACCAATGCCGACAAATATGCCGACAGAGCCTACTTGCCTCGCCTGATTTCGTATTATGCCGAGGTGAACGAGGCCGGCTTGGAGGCTATCATCGCCAAGTTGCAGGCCAAAGGTGTGAATTTGGAGCGATTGGGCATGACGGCGGCACAGCCCTAAAGCGGTTTATCCACCCAAAAGCAGAATGAGAAGTATGCTGGTAGAACGACCGCCGCTACTTTATCGAATGTTGTTTCCCGAAACCGTGTGGCGCATACACAAACGCCGCCACACGGTTTATCTCACGTTTGACGACGGCCCCATTCCGGAGGTAACGCCGTGGGTGCTCGACACCCTTGACCACTATGGCATCAAGGCCACCTTTTTCTGCGTGGGCGAGAACGTGCAGCGCAATCCGGCCCTCTTTGAAGAGATTAAGCGGCGCGGCCACAGTGTGGGCAACCACACGATGAACCACCTGCAAGGCTCGAAGGTGACCACACGCAACTATTTGCTCAACGTGTTTCACGCGCATGAGCTGATAGGGAGCAACCTCTTTCGCCCGCCGCACGGCTTGCTGCGCTGGGGGCAGTCGAAGGTGCTGCGTTCGCGCTTTGCCATCATCATGTATGACCTTGTGACGCGCGATTACAGCAAGAAGCTCACCGGCGAGCAGGTGTTCGACAACGTGAAGCGGTTTGCCCGCAACGGCTCCATCATCGTGTTTCACGACTCCCTTAAAGCCGAGCGCAACCTGCGATATACCCTGCCACGCGCCATTGAGTGGCTGCGCGAGCAAGGCTACGGATTTGACCGCATCGCGGTGGATTAACGTTTCTCCCCTCTAATCTCTCATGCACATCGCCATTAAAAAGCACGCTTTAGCTCTGGGCTTCGACGCCTGCGGCATTGCGCGTGCCGATGCCGTGGAGCCCGATGCCGCCTCGCGTTACGACCGCTGGATTGAGCAGGGCAAAAACGGCTGCATGGAGTGGGCCAGCCGCAACTGCGAGGTGCGCAACGACCCGCGGCGGGTGCTCGAGGGGGCACAATCGGTGATTGTGGTGGCCCTGAATTATTATCCCGCGGTGTTTCAGCCTGCCGAAGCCCCGCAGTTTGCCTACTATGCTTATGGGCAGGATTACCACAACGTGCTGAAAAGGCGGCTCAAGCAGCTGGCCAAGTTCATCGAGGAGAACGTCGCCGGATGCCGCACGCGCTGCTGCGTGGACACGGTGCCGCTGCGTGAGCGCTATTGGGCGCAAAAGGCCGGCGTGGGATTCATAGGGCGCAACAATGCGCTCATTGTGCCCGGACGCGGCTCGTATTTCTTCCTCGGCATTTTGCTCACCACCGTGGAATTTCAACCCGACGCTCCCTGCACGGCCACCTGCGGCGATTGCGGCGCGTGCATGGCCGCCTGCCCCACAGGAGCGTTGTGCGACGACAGCACGGTGGACGCGCGACGATGCCTGTCGTGCCTCACGATTGAGCACCGAGGCGAGCTGCCGGCGTGGGTGGCCGGCAAGATGGGGCAACGAGCCTACGGCTGCGACGAGTGCCAGCGCTGCTGCCCACACAACCGGCACGCAAAACCCTGCACAGATCCCGATTTGCAGCCCGGCGAAGAATTTTTGGCCCTCACTGCCGAGCGCATCTTGCAAATGAGCGACGATGACTTTAGGCGCATATTCGGGCACAGTGCCGTGCGCCGTGCCGGCCTTGAAGGGCTGCAACGCAATGTGCGCTGCATGCTGGCCGGACAACACTTCCAACCATGACTTCAAAAAACTAATTACCTCATAAAAACCTATCACATGAAAAAGATTCTCACTTTCGCACTCTCCTTCCTGCTGGCCACCTCGCTCGCACACGCCAAAGACCAGTGGATAATCAACGGAAACCCTTATGATGTGGATACTGTGGAATTTCCCCAGCAAGTGGGGCCCGGCATTCGTTATGCCCAATATGCGTTGCCGGCATTTCCGCTGCGGGTGAGTGTGATTCATGTGGATTTGACCAACCCTCACAATGCCCTTGAAACGGCCATGCCCGACTTTGCCATCAATCGCGACGTGCCGGCCCAGATGGCTCTGCGCTACTCGCGGGAGAACCACCAAGTGGTGGGTGCCATCAACAGCGACCTCTCGTCGCTATCGGGAGAGCCGGTCAACAGCGGACAATTCATGAATGGCGAGATAATTGTGTCGCCCAGCGGCATGATGGCCTTTGCCCTCGACGAGCGTAACCGGCCCTTCATCGACCGTTTTCGCTTTAACGGGCAGATGGCCATAGGCGGCACCACGCTGCGCATCAGCAACGTGAACGCCACCCGATATGTGACCGACACGCAAAGCAGCGACGTGGTGGTGCTCTACACCGACCGCTACTACACCGACACCAACCTGAGCAGCGGCGGCAAGAAAATGGTCATCAGTCCCAAAGAAGGACGTTTCCTGTGGCAATCCAACGCGCCCATCCATGCCACCATCGACAGCATCTTCGACAACGATGGCCACACGGCCATCGCACAGGGCAAAGCGGTGGTGTGGATTAAAGGCAGCGCCGAAGAGGCTTTGGCCCATGTCGCGGCAGGCGATGAGGTGGTGATTACCCTCGGAGTGAGTCTGGACAACGGCTCGATGGCCCACATTGAGCAGCTGGCCGGCGGCATGGACATGTTTGTGGCCCGCAGTGGCCAAATGGGCGACACGTGGGAAGAGCGGCATCCGCGCTCCATCATAGGTTTCAACGACGACAGCACGCAGGTGCACATGTTTGTCATCGACGGGCGGCAATAGGCCTCGGCCGGCGCCACGCTGAGCGAATGCTATCACATCGTGAGGCAATTCGGCGTGTCTACGGCCATCAACCTCGACGGCGGCGGCTCGTCGTGCATGGTGGTGGATGGCCAAGTGGTGAACTCTCCCAGCGACGGCACCGTGCGCCCGGTGGGCAACTGTTTTTTGGCTCTCTCGAAAGCACCGACCGACTTTGCGACCGACAGCATCTGCTTTGAGCCGCGCGACTATGTGCTGCCCGCAGCCGGCCAGCTGCCCCTGCGCGTGTGGAGCTACAACCGCTATGGCGACTTGACGAGCAAGCAACTCGATGGCTGCACCTTTGCCTGCGACGAGCAGCTGGGCAGCGTGGACGCGCAGGGCCACTTCACAGCCGGCAGCCAAGCCGCCACGGGCTACATCAGCGCCACTTGCGGCCATCTCACCACCCGGCAATGGGTGCGTGTGGTGCCCACCCCGGCCATCATGCTGGCCGACAGCGTGACCCTTGACGCTAACCACTCCTACACCGTGCAGCTACGTCCGGCCAACGGTGACTTGCAGCAACTGCCCATTTCGCCCGAAGTTGTGAACTGGGAATCGACCGACGAAACGGTGTGCGTGGTGGATAAGGCAGGCATCATCAGGGCTCGGAACGACGGACGCGCGTGGGTGATAGGCCGCAGCGATGATTTTGCCGACACGCTGCTGGTCAAGGTAGAGAATCCTAAAGCTCGCATCACCACGGTGGAAAACGCCCCCATCGACCCCGCCACTTGGAAAGTGACGCAAAGCGGCGGCACCGGGCGCACCGTAACGCCCACCGAGAACGGCATGAGCATCGACTTCACGACCTCTTCGTCGCGTGCGCCCTACATTCGCCTGAGCAAAAACGTTGATTTCTACGGCTTGCCGCGCAGCCTGCGCCTGCGCTTCAGCCCCGAGGGCATCGTGGTGTCGAAAGTCACCATCTCCACCCATGCCAACGCCGGCAGCCAAACCATCACCGCCATCGACATTGCCGACAGCCTGCAATCTGCCGCACAGACGCTCGAAATCCCCGTCGATACATTTTGCGACAGCGGCGATTTGAGCATCTATCCCATTGGGTTGAACTACATCAACTTCATCGTGTCGCCCCTGAGCGTGGGCAGCCCGGCCACTCTGCGCATTCCCGGCATTGAGCTTATTTACGACTGCGGGGCGCAAGGCGACGTGAACGGTGACGGCGAGGTGGATGTGGCCGATGCCAACCGGCTCATCAACATGATTCTGCTCATCACCACCCCCGATGTGACTCGAGGCGACTTGAATGGCGACGGCGCAGTGGATGTGACCGACCTGAACCTCCTCATCAACATTCTGCTCAAAAAATAGCCGCAAAAATTGCATAAACGGCCTAACATTGTGGTGCGATTGGTGGCCGTTTTTGTTCATTTTGTAGGATTTTTTTCTCAAAAAAATAGAGTTTTGTTATCAAGTGTTTTGTATAATGAAACTTTATTCATATCTTTGTGCTTGGTTTTAGGGAGTAAAACCATGAGTTTTTCGACAGTGTATTATTCTTACGACAGAACTATCAATCTATATTAACTAACTAAAAATCAACCAAGCATGAAGAAGTTTTACTTATTGCTGCTGGCTCTCATAGTGGGAGCGAGCGCATGGGCAGCCGATGCGACGTTGACTGTGAGCGGCGGTTCGGGAACCGTAGACGACCCGTATCTGATTAGCAAAGCAGCCGACCTCGTTGAGATTGCCGACGCTTGCAATCAGGAGAATAGTGCCGATTGCAGCCACTTCAAAGGTGTCTACTTCAAGCAGACGGCCGACATCGACATGAGCGGTGTGGAAGGTTTCATAGGAATCGGCACCACACCTTTCACCAAGACAGTGGCCACTACCCAGTCGTTCCAAGGCATCTATGACGGCGATGGCCACAAGATCAGCAACATGCACATCAAGGGCATCGTGATGAACGAAGAAACCAACAAGATGCTCACCGGAATCAACAACTCGCGTTCGCGTGTGGGCTTGTTTGGCTATGCTAACGGTGCCACCATTCAGAACCTCACGGTGGATGCCACTTGCTCGGTAGAAGGTCACCAGTATGTGGGCGGCATTGTGGGCTATGCCAACACGGGCACACACATCATCAACTGCCGCAACGAAGCTCCCATAAAGGGTTATCAATATGTGGGCGGCATCGCCGGCTACACTTACCAAAGTTCGGCAACTGCTACCACAGCGGCCACCATGACCGACATCACCAACTGCGTGAACTTGGGTGCCGTGACAGCCGACTTGTCGTATGCGGGCGGTATCTCAGGCAAAGCGCAGAATGGCAAATACGAGAACTGCTATAATGAAGGTGCCGTGACGGCGGCCAAGTTCACGGCCACGTCCACCAGCTCTAACCAGTATGGCGGCGGCATCACCGGTCAGCTGACGGCGGCCAAGGCCATCAACTGCCAAAACGCAGGTGCTGTGACGGTGGCCAATGCGGTGAACACCGCTTTTGCCGGCGGCATTGCCGGTCAGGCACAGACCACAGCGGCTGTGGGTGAGATTATCACCAGCTGTGTGAACTTGGGTGTGGTGACCGCCATTTCCGACAGCAAAACGCTGGGCAACATCGTGGGTAGCACCACCACCGCGGCCACTACGATGGTGAAAGCCAGCGGCACCTACTTTGACAAGCAAGTGCAAGGCCCGTGGGCCGTGCTCGCAGCCGATGCCGACGGCATCACCGGTATGCTCACCCGTGAAATCACCAGCGGCAATGTCCTTGAGGGTCTGAGCACAGACTACTGGACTTTTGCCGCAGGCAAGTATCCTATGCTGAAGATTGCGCAAACCGCTTCAGCTCCCAGCATCGCGGCCACCTATTTCACTCTGCCCGACGATGAAACGGCCGACGACTTCAAGACGCAGGCCACACTCGCCGAGGGTGTGACCGCCACCTTGCAGAATGGCAGTGCCTTCAGCGTGGCCGATGGCAAAATCAGTGTGGGCAACGTGAGCGCCGTCAGCACCGACACGGCATTCCTTGCGCTGGGCGACTACACGAAAGCCGTGCCTCTGAAAGTTTTGCCGCAGCTGTGGCAAGGTGCCGGCACCGAAGAAAGCCCCTACCTCATTCAGAACAAGGCCGACCTGTTGAACCTTGCCAAGATGTGTGACGAGGAAGTGAAGCACTACGACGGCACCTACTTCAAGCAGACTGCCGACATCGACATGGAGAACGATAACACATTCTATGGCATTGGCGCAAAGGCTTATACCTCCAGCACCAACAGCTATTCCACCTATTGGTTCTCGGGCATCTACGACGGTAACGGTTATGCCGTGAAGAACCTGAACATTGAGGGTGCCAAGTTTGACACTGACGGCACCGTGCTGAACAGCAGCAAAGGCAGCTACGCCAACGTGGGCCTCTTCTGCGCTCTGGGCAATGGGGCCATGGTGAAAAACCTCACCGTGACCGGCAAAATCACCGGCTATCAGAACGTGGGTGGCATTGTGGGTTACGTCATTGACGGTGCCACCATCGACAACTGTGTGAACGAGGCCGAAGTGATTGGCTACAACAACACCGTGGGCGGCATCGCGGGCCGCACGGCAAAGGTGGGTGGCCAAGTGGTCAACTGCCGTAACCTCGGTCGCATCCAGACCAACGTCAGTTATGCAGGCGGCATCGTGGGTTACAACTACGGCAGCATTGAGAATTGCCAGAACGACGGCGAGGTGGTGGCCGACTTCATCACCGCCGTGAGCGGCAGTGCCAACACCGCCCAAGTGGACAACCAATATAACGCAGGTGGCATCACC
>JAFVCX010000047.1 GCA_017478855.1 Muribaculaceae bacterium
CAGCTCGCCTGCCGGCGGCACCACACCGCCATAGAATTTGTGCGTCAGCACAAGGGCGCGGTTCACAAAGTTGCCCAAGATGGCCACCAGCTCATTGTTGTTGCGGGCTTGGAAATCGGCCCAAGTGAAGTCGTTGTCCTTTGCCTCGGGAGCGTTGGCCGTGAGCACATATCGCAGCACGTCTTGCTTGCCCGGGAAGTCTTTGAGAGACTCATGCAGCCACACGGCCCAGTTGCGGCTGGTGGAGATTTTGTCGCCCTCAAGGTTCAAAAACTCATTGGCCGGCACATTCACGGGCAGCTGAAAACTGCCCTCGGCCATGAGCATGGCGGGGAAGATGAGGCAGTGAAACACGATATTGTCCTTGCCAATGAAGTGAATGATGCTCGTGTCGGGGTCTTTCCAATATTTTTCCCAAGTGTCGGGCAGCAGGTCTATGGTGTTGCTGATGTAGCCTATCGGGGCATCAAACCACACATAGAGCACTTTTCCCTCGGCACCCTCTACGGGCACGGGAATGCCCCAGTTGAGGTCGCGCGTCACGGCGCGGGGCTGCAAGCCACCGTCGAGCCACGATTTGCACTGGCCATACACGTTGGGTTTCCACTCCTTGTGGTCTTCAAGAATCCACTGGCGCAGGCGCGGCTCCCACTTGTCGAGCGGCATATACCAGTGCTTGGTTTCGCGCAGCACGGGCACATTGCCGGTGATGGTGCTGTGAGGATTGATGAGGTCGGTGGCATTCAGGCTTGAGCCGCAGCTCTCGCACTGGTCGCCATAGGCATGCTCGTTGCCGCACTTGGGGCAGGTGCCCACGATGTAGCGGTCGGCCAGCCATTGGTCGGCCTCTTCGTCATAGAATTGCTGTGAGGTTTTGACGATAAACTCACCCTTATCATACAGCTTGCGAAAGAAATCGCTGGCCGTGCGGCGATGTGTGGCACTGGTGGTGCGGCCATAGATGTCGAACGAGATGCCCAGCTCGGCCATCGAGTCCTTGATAATCTTGTGATAGCGATCCACGATGTCTTGCGGCGACACGCCCTCTTTTTGGGCCTTGATGGTGATGGGCACGCCATGCTCGTCGCTGCCGCCAATCATCACCACGTCTTCGCCGCAAAGGCGCAGATAGCGGGTGTAAATATCGGCCGGCACATACACACCGGCAAGGTGACCGATGTGCACCGGCCCATTGGCGTAGGGCAGCGCGGTGGTCACCAAAGTACGTTTCGGTTTCTTGCTCTCTTCCATTAGCTTATGATTGATGTGATTGCACAAATGAACTGCAAAGTTACTACTTTTTTTGTGCAGCGGCACAAGTTTTCTTATTTTTGCATGTGGGTTTATGAAGTATTACGTCGATGACAAGGAGTTTGGGCGCGTGCTCATCACGTTGCGGCGCGGCATGCGCCACATCACCGCGCGCTGGCAAGATGAGCATCTGGAAATGAGCGCGCCGCTGGGTGTGATGCCGGCCGATGTGCGGCGCAGCCTCGACAATTTGCGTCCCCGCTTGCGGCAGCTGCGCTTGCGCCGCCCTCCGCTATCCTATGCCATCGGGCAGCAGATTGCCTGCTTTGGCTGCACCATCACGCTGGTGGAGCAAAACAAAGTGGCCTCGCGCTTGGTGCTGGGCCGCAACGGCCCTCACCTCACGCTGGGTATTCCGGTGGGACTTGACCTGACCGCCGAGCCAAACAAAAAGTTCATTTCTCGTGGTTTGCTCGCTCTCGTAGAGGGCGAAATGGCCGACAGGCTGTTTCCTTACGCAAGCGAGGTGGCGCGCGAGGTGGGTGTGTGCCCCACGGCGTGGCAGGTGGGGCGTGGCCTGCGCAAGCTGGGCCACTGCACCGCCAAAGGTGAGATTCAGCTCTCGCGCAGCGTCATGTTTTTGCCCGAGCGGCTGGTGCGCCTTGTGGTGTGCCATGAGCTGGCTCACCTCACCCACATGAACCATTCACCACAGTTTCACGCGCTGGTTAATGCCTATCTGCATGGCACAGAAAAAGTGCTTGAGCGTGAGCTCAAACACTTTGCGTGGCCTGTGATGTAACGCGACCACTGTGGCTTAAAACTCCACACCCACTTTCACATAGGCATTGTGAAACGCTTGATTCTCGTGCAGATAGTAGCCTCCACGGTCGTCGCGCTTGGCTCCGGGCGTGTCGCCCAGCACCCATTTCTTATACTTTGCCGTGTGCAGGGCATAACCGATGCCGATGTTGAATGAGAAAAACTCGTTGGTGGCAAAATGAAAACCCACCGACGGCGAGGCAAACAAACCGCTGTAATTAAACGTGTTGGCACCCAATTTCAGGCTCGCCCACGGCGTGTTGTGGCTCTCGCTGCGCACGTTGTAGCGGCCTTCAAGATAGATGGGCACAAACGGATACTTCCAGTCGGGGTCGATGTGTTCTGGCTCGGCCTTGTCGTAGCGGTAGGGATAGGATTTGACTTTGGCATCCATGTTGTGCAACCCGAGGCCAGCACCCAAGTAATAGTTGGGGGTAAACTGGTAGCCAAACGAGGTTTCAATCAGCCAATAGTCATTGCGAGGCGACCCGAACCCCAGCGAATAGCCCAAGTCCACAAAGCCGCGAAACTTCGAGGTGTCGTAGTTTTTCTTGCGCGATTCGTGGGTGATGTAGTCGATGTCGGCCGTGGAATACACATATTTCACATCGTCCACCACGATTTCCACACTTTGGTCGCTGCGCGAGGTGATGACGCCGGTCACATATTCGCCGCTCTTGAGGTGCACCGTGGAGCTGCGTTGCGGTTTTTGCGCCGTTGCCACAAGTGCCACCACAGTCAGGCACAGAAAAAATATCAGCTTTCTCATTGTTTGAAAATATTTGTGATTGTTACTAATGTTACTTGTTGCATAACACGCCGGGCGCGTCAAAACGATTGCATGTCCACGAGGCGTTTGTAGGCCCCGTCGCGGGCAATCAGCTCGTCATGGCTGCCGCGCTCCACGATGCGTCCGTCCTGCATCACACAGATGAGGTCGGCATTCTTGATGGTGGAGAGGCGGTGAGCGATCACCAAAGTGGTGCGTCCCTCCATCAGGTGGTCGAGGGCCTCTTGCACAAGGTGTTCGCTCTCGGTGTCGAGTGCGCTGGTGGTTTCGTCGAGAATAAGGATGGGCGGATTTTTGAGGATGGCGCGTGCAATGCTGATGCGCTGTCGCTGCCCGCCTGAGAGTTTGCAGCCCCGGTCGCCAATGTTGGTGTTGAATCCGTCCTCGCTGGCCATGATAAAGTCGTAGGCGTTGGCAATGCGTGCCGCTTCTTCCACTTGCTCCTGTGTGGCGTCGGCCACGCCAAAGGCGATATTGTTGAAGAACGTGTCGTTAAACAGGATAGCCTCTTGGTTCACGTTGCCCATGAGGGCACGCAGGTCGCTCACGCGGCAGTCGCGCAGGTCGTGCCCGTCGATGCTGATGCTGCCTTGCTCCACGTCGTAGAAACGCGGCAGCAGGTCGGCTATCGTGGTCTTTCCTGAGCCGCTCTGGCCCACCAAGGCCACCGTGTGGCCGCGCGGAATGTCGATGCTCACGTCATCAATCACCCAATTTTCGCCATAGCGAAACTTCACATGGTCATACTTGATGCCTTGCGTCAAAGCTCGCAGCTCCACCGGCTGCTTGGGGTCGTGAATGGGATTGCTGGCACCCAAAATCTTGTCGATGCGCTCCATCGAGGCCATGCCTTTCTGAATGGAATACATGGCTTTCGACAAGTCTTTGGCCGGCGTGATGGTGCTATAAAAAATCACCATATAATAGATGAACGATGGTGCCGTGATGATGCTGTTGCCGCTCAAAATGAGCGTGCCGCCAAACCACAGCACAATGGCAATGGTGGTGGTGCCCAAAAACTCGCTCAAGGGGTGAGCGAGGTCGTGCCGGCGGTTGGCGCGGTTGGTGATGGCACGAAACACTTCATTCTCGTGCTCAAAGCGGTTTTGCACCTTCTCCTCGGCGTTAAAAGCCTTGACGATGCGCAGGCCGCCTATGGTTTCCTCAATGTTGCTCAAAATCACGCCCCACTGGTTTTGGGCATCGAGCGACACACGGCGCAGCCGCTTGCCGGCACGCCCCATCAGGTAGCCGGCCCCGGGCAGCAGCACCAGCACAAAGGCCGTGAGCTGCCAGCTCACGATAATCATGGTGGTGAGGCACACCACTATCATGATGGGGTTTTTGAAGAGCATGTTGAGCGAGGCCATGATGGAGTTTTCCACCTCGGCCACGTCGCCGCTCATGCGAGCCATCACATCGCCCTTGCGCTCGCTGGAGAAGAAGCCAATGGGCAAGGCCAGTATTTTGCTATAGATGAGGTTGCGTATGTCGCGCACGATGCCGGTGCGAATGGGCACCAAGAAAAACGAGCTTAGATAGGAGCTGCCCGTTTTGAGGGCCGTCATCACAATGAGGGCCAGCGCGATGGCGGCAAGTGCCACCGAAGGGCCATATCGCTCTATGATGCACTGCACATAGTAGTAAAAGTCGTTCACCACCACATCTTTCACCGAGCCTTGCCCCCAAGTCATGAATGAGTAGGAGGCTGTGTTCAGACCAAAGAGCATCTCCAAAATGGGAATGATGAGGGCAAACGAGAAAAGCGTGAGGAAGGCGGCCAAAAGGTTGAAAAACACATTCAGCACCAAGTAACGCTTGTAGGGTGGCACAAATCGGCGTAGAAGCTTAAAGAATCCTTTCATGGCTGTGGGACAGGGATTATTGGAGCCAGCTGAGCATGCCGCTATAAGCGACGCTCAAGCCCAGGTGGTAGCCTTTAGCGTGGGGGTAGCACTTGTCGTAGGAGGCCTGACCTATCCATGGGGTGATGCGCAACGACTGGCGCAGCCGCTGCTGCGGGCCGAGCACGTCGGTGTAGCTGTCGCGCAGACGAATGTCGAAATCCACCGATGCCATCCAGCCCACGTGGCTCAGAGTGGCGTTGTGCTTGTCCTTAACTTGAAATTGATCTTCGCCGGCATCGTTTTTGCTCCATTCAATGTCATTCACCGTCCAGCTGTAGTGGCTCCACATGATACCGGCCGCGGGTGTGATGCTCAAGCGGCCGGTGCGCAGCACCGTGAATCCCGGCTGCACTCCCACCAGCGTCAACGAGGCATTGGCCGTGGCATTGATTTGCGCGTCGTGTCCCTGCCCGTCCATCACGCCAAAAATGTTGTAGCGGTTAAAAGAGGGCTGGCCATAGGTGGCGTCCACTTTGAAGCGCACGCGGCCATACTGGGCGGTGACACCTCCGGTGAAGGCCACGCAACCGTCAAAGTTGTCTTTCAGGTTATGCTTGGTGGTGCTGGTGGGAGTGGTCCCGGCCAGACCGGCCTGCAATCCTATTGACCACTGGTCTTGGGCGGCCGCGCCGAGGATGGTGGCCACCACTGTGGCGAGGGTGATGAGTGTCTTGTGCATCATAAATTGCTAAAAATGGCGAATTACGCACTCTTGCTCATGGCGTAGTGCGTAATTCGCTGTGTTGATGTCTGTTATTTTTTGAAATAGCGGTTGTAGAGGCCTTGGAAGCCTTGACCGTGGCGAGCCTCGTCGCGAGCCATTTCATGCACGGTGTCGTGAATGGCATCGAGGTTTTGCGCCTTTGCCAGCTTGGCGATGCGCAGCTTGTCTTCGCAAGCGCCGGCCTCGGCGTTCATGCGTTTCTCCAAGTTGGTCTTGGTGTCCCACACCACTTCACCCAGCAGCTCGGCAAACTTGGCGGCATGTTCGGCCTCTTCCCAAGCATAACGCTTGAAAGCCTCGGCCACTTCGGGATAACCCTCGCGGTCGGCTTGGCGCGACATGGCCAAATACATGCCCACTTCAGAGCACTCGCCGTTGAAGTGGTCTTTCAAACCTTGCAGAATTTCGGGGTCAACGCCTTTGGCGATGCCCAGCTCATGCTCTGCAACAAATTTCAGGCCCTCGTCCTCGTTCAGCTCTTTGAACTTCGAGGCGGGCACTTTGCATTGCGGACACTTTTCGGGAGGAGTGTCACCCTCGTGCACGTAACCACATACTGTGCAAATCCATTTTTTAGCCATAGTGTTTCGTCGTTTTAATTTTGAGTTATTAGTGATTAGTTGATTTTATATAGGACAAAAGTAATGCGCACGGGCCACACAGCCAAATCATTTCATATTTTTTAGGAATTTTGTGGCTCGCCCGTGGGCGCATAGAGGGCCAGAGCTTGCTTCAGCTCGCTCACGATGAGCGTCTTCAGTTCGGGCGGTTCCAGCACCTCGATGGTGCTGCCGTGCGAGAGCAGCTCTTCCTTCAGGTCATAGGTGATGCGCATCTTGTAGGTAAACAGCGAGTACTGGTCGTGCACCTGTTCTTGCTGCGACGTGTGCAGGGGCAGGGCGCGAAAATACTTGGCTTGCGTCTTTTCCACCCGCAGGACGATGCGCTTGGGCGCATTTTGATTGGTGGTGATGCCAAAGCAGTCCTTGAAAAACTCTTTGGGCGAGAATCCCACCGGCAGCTCAAAGGTGTGGTCGCTCAGGATGGCGAGGTCGCTCATGCGGTCGAGCGCATAAGTCTTCACCATGTCATCGTTCACGTTAAAGCCTATCACATACCACAGCTGCTTGAAGATTTTCACGAAATAAGGCTCAATCACAATGCCCTCGCTGCGTTGCGAGCGCATGTAGCTCTTATAGGAGAAACGAATGCGGCGGTTTTGGCGCATGGCATCGATGATGGTCGAGAGGTGCTCGCGGGCCGACGGCACGTTCTCAAGCACCACGCGGCCGGCAATGTCGCTCGTGTCGCGCAGGGTGTCGGTGAGAGCCGTGCTGTCCACCAGCCACTGTTGCAATTCGCTTTGGGTGTCATCCTCGATGTAATACTCATAGGTGCTGCGGTCGGCTGCGATGGTGACACCAAACGCTTGCTCTGCACCCTCGCGGTAGCGATAAAACGTGCGCCGGGCCAGCCGCTTGCCGTCGCTCACACTCGAGCGTTCCCACTGCCGACTGAGCTCGGCAAGGGTGATGCGGCCATAGCGGCGAATGGTGTCGATGAGCCAAATGTAGCGGTTGATGGTGTTCTGCGCCATATCGTGTCCTTGTTATTTCTTGGCTTTCAGAGCCAGCAGCCCCAGCATCGTCAGGGCGGCGTTGAGCAGCAGCAGCTCGAAGCCCAACGTGTAGCCAAACCGGCTGTCGAGCCAGCGTTGCACAAAGAAGCTGATCACGGGAGCCGCCACACACACCACCGGCACCAAGCGGTCGCGCACGGGCCACTTGCACATCATGCCGAAGGCAAACAAGCCCAAGATGGGACCATATGTGTAGCTGGCCAGTGTGTAGACCGCGCTGATGGCGTCGCTATTGCTGATGGCGTAAAACACAAGAATCACAAGCCCCATGCCGGCGGCCATGGCCACATGCACCAGCTTGCGGGTGCGGCCCAGCGACTGGCTGTCTTGCTTCTTGTCGGCCTCCAAAATATCCACCGTGAACGAGGTGGTGAGGGCCGTCAGTGCCGAGCCGGCGGCCGAGTAGGCGGCGGCCACAAGGCCCAAGATGAACAAGATGCCCACCACCACGGGCATGCCCGGCGCGAAAGCCACCGAGCCAAACAGCTCGTCGCTCTTTTCGGGCATCTCCATGCCGTTGCTCTTCACATACATCATGAGCAGGGTGCCCAAGATGAGGAACAACGCAATCACAAAAAACTGGGTGATGCCGCTCACGATAAGCCCTTTCTTGCTCTCGGCGGCATCTTTGCTGGCCAGCGTGCGCTGCATCAGGTCTTGGTCAAGTCCTGTGGTGGCAATCACCATGAAGATGCCGGCAATGAATTGCTTCCAGAAATAGAGGCCGTCCTTCGGGTCGTCGAAGAAGAACATGCGCGAGCTTTCGTCGCCGGCAATGGCCTTGCACATGTCGGCCAAGTTGTAGCCCAAACCGCGTGCCACAAAGAAGATGCACAGCACCACGCTCATCACAAGGCAAAACGACTTGAGCGTATCGGTCCAAATCACCGTCTTCACGCCGCCTTGCAGGGTATAGAGGAATATCAGGGCGATGGTGGCCACCACATTCACGATAAAGGGAATACCCAGCGGGCCGAACACCAGCAGCTGCAACGTGACGCACACCACATAGAAGCGCACCGCCGCGCCCAGCATCTTGCTGATGAAGAAAAACCATGCGCCCGTCTTGTGGGTGCCACCCCCGAATCGTTGCTCCAAATAGCCGTAAATCGACACCAAATTGCGCTTGTAGAACAGCGGCAGCAGCACATAGGCAATGGCAAAGTAGCCCACGATGAAACCCAGCACCATTTGCAGATAACTGTAGCCCTTGGCCACCACCATGCCCGGCACCGACACGAAGGTCACGCCCGAAATGGGGGCACCTATCATGGCGATGGCCACAATGAACCACGGCGCTTGGCGGCCGCCGGTGAGCGCGTCATCACCGCCGCTCTTGCGGGTCGCCATCCACGAGATGAGAAACAATAAAATGAAATAGCCAACGATGGTGGCAAGCACAATCCACGGTGTAGTCATAATTTTTTGCTGTTAAGTGTCTTTGTCTTGAATGAGCCACAAAGTTACACATTTCCCACGACCCCCGCAACACCACGCCGCTTTTCTCGCCCCGTGTCTCGCCCGCGCAGAGCTTCTGGCCGTGCGTGACCTTGCGGGCGGGCTTAGAACGATTCCGGCCATGTGCCATAAGATTGCGCCTCTAAAAATAAAAAAACTCACGAGGATGTGGCACCACGCTATGTGCCGCATCCTCGTGCTCTCGGCTCGGTCATCTGGCCGAGCAAATATCGTAAGTATATGCCGCTCTCAAAAAGAGAGTATTGGATGTGCGGCCGAGGAGCTGTAGCTTTCTTGGGACAAGGGGGTCTTTTGTCTTCTTGATTTTGCCGCAAATTTATTGTGTGGCGGTCGCCCACGGCTTGCCGATTCGCACAAAATCACTTGTCGCTACCGGTTTTGGTTGTTGCTCCCGCACAAAAAACCATCACATTTCACTAAAAATCAGCAAAATGAAGAAACAAATTTCAAAAACCCAAATAAATGTTAAAATTCTTGCTGAGTAGCGCATTAATTGGGCCCCGCCATGCCCATGCGGCGGCAATCGCTGGGCGTGATTTGGTAGTAACTTTTGAAAATGCGCGAGAAGTGTGGCCCATCTTGAAAACCGCAAGTAGCGGCGATTTCGCCCACGGGTTCATCGGTGGTGGTGAGCAGCTTGTGGGCGCGGGCCAAGCGCAAGTGCAAAATGTACTTCGACGGATTTTCTCCGGTGAGCGTCTGTATGCGGTATGACAGTTGCCGGCGCGAAAGCCCCATCATGCCGGCCACCGTTTCCACATCCACGTTGCCCTGCGGCATTTGCCGGTAAACGATTTTCACAAAGTCGGCGAGGAACTGCTTGTCGGGACGCGACATGATGGGCAGCTCACCACCGGCATCGGCGGTTTCTTCGCCATTCTCATCGTCGCCATTGGCCGTTCCTTCCTCAGCTTGGCTCATGGCGGCCGCCGTCACGGCCTTTGCGGCGCGTCGCCGCTGTCGCCACAGCCACCACAGGCAGCTTGCGCAGGCCAGCACGCACAAAGCCGCCACCGCGCCCAAGAGAAGGGTGTGGCGGCGTGTGGCCTGTTTCAGCTCGGCCATTTCCTGCTCGTGCAGCTTGGCTTGGAACTGGCTGAGCTGTTGCGCGGCTCCAATGCCCGAAAGCGAGTCGTTCAGCTCGCAATACCGCTCCAAATGCGCCAGCGAGGCATGCTCATCCATGCCGCGCAAGGCACGCCACAGCCCCCGCTCGCAGCCCCGCTCCACCACGCGGCTGCCCGTCATGCGGCTCAACTCCAGACCCTTTTCAAAGGCTGCGACAGCATCATCCAATTTCCACTCTATCAGGTCAATCTCACCCTTTTGCCGCATCACCACGGCCATTGAGTGGGCATCACCCGTTTCTTGCAAGATGGGCAGAGCCATGTTCAGGGCCACCCGCGCGTTTTTCAGGTCCAGCTGGCCAATGTAGGCTTCGGCCATCTGCGAGAGCCTGATGGCCTCGCTTCTCTTGCGGCCGTCGCGGCGGTCGATTTGATAAGCCTCTTTGAGTCGCTCCAGTGCGTGCTCATAGTCGTGAAGAAGCAAATACAGGTCGGCACTCATGCCCAAGCGCACCGTCAGGT
Source organism: Muribaculaceae bacterium (assembly GCA_017478855.1). Taxonomy (GTDB): domain Bacteria; phylum Bacteroidota; class Bacteroidia; order Bacteroidales; family Muribaculaceae; genus Sodaliphilus. The sequence goes on from JAFVCX010000047.1 coordinate 10,202, forward strand.
GCTTGTTGTGCCCCAGCCTGCGCTCGATGCCTATGGCCTCTTCGGCCACTTTGAGCCCGGGCTCGGCCATGCCGGCGGTGAGGTAGATGCCGCCCAGCGTGTTCAGGTCACTGCTGATGCGATCCTCGTCGGCAAGCTTCACGTCGAGCTTATAGGCCCGGGTGGTATAATCCATCGCGTCGGCCAAGTTGCCTTTGCGCACGCTGGCTATGCTCATGATGCTATACACGTCGCCCTCCAGCATGGCGTCGTGCCACCCGTCAAAGCATTGCAGGGCGCGCCGCCCGGCTGCGAGCGAGTTGTCATATTGCGCTTGGTTATAGTAATAGTCGGCCATATAATAGCTCAAGGTGGCGTTCACCTCTTTCATGTTGGCGTTAGAGGCGAAGTGATAGAGCGTGTCGGCCCATTCATCGTCGAGGAGCTTCTGAAATATCGCATTGGCCTGCTGCACATCACGCATGCCACTCTTCACATACGTCCCATACAGGGATTCGATGTCGGTGCTCCGGGCTGCCACGGCCAGCAGGGTGGCCAGTGCCATCAGCATCAGTCGTTTCATTTTGGTTTTCAAGTTAGTTTGGGGTAGGGGTGGTGAGAAGTAAAAAAGGTGCGCACCTGCCAACGCGACGCGGGTGCGCACCACAATTATTCGTTAATCGGGGTAAATCAGATAGGGGGCGCGCTGCTGCCTGAAGTGTTCCACGTCGGCCTGCCAGCTCGCCTTGATCTCGGCCGCGCTCTTGCCTGCCACAATCATTTCGCGAATCCGGGTAGTGCCCATCAGCTTGTCGAAAAAGTTGCCTTTGTTCAAGAAGAAGTCCTTGCCCTGCGCAGTGAGGTCGCGGTAAGCGTCAATCACATACTCAAGGTTGATGCCCTGCGCGATGGCGGCTTCGGCATCCATCGTGTGCAAGTCCACGCCGTGGCACAGCCGGTTCATTTGCGGCGGCGTTTTGGCTCCCGGGCGGCTCTTGGGGGTGAATTCAAAGCTGCGGCCCGTCATGTCGGGGTGGCCATACACTTGGAAGGGCCAGTCGGTGCCGCGCCCGAGGCTCACCGTCGTCCCCTCGAAGTAGCAAGTGCTGGGATAGAGGTAAACCGAGAGCATGTTGGGCAAGTTGGGCGACGGAGCCACCGGCAGCTCATAGCGCGTGTGGCGTGTGTAGCCCGAGCAGGCAATCACCGTGAGAGGCACCTTACCGCCGTCCTTCAGCCAGCCTTCGCCATTGGCCATCTGGGCAATCTCGCCCAGCGTCATGCCATGCACGGTGGTGATGGGCAGCGCGCCCACGCCACTCTTGAGCGTCATGTCGAGGATAGGGCCGTCCATGGTCATGATGTTGGGGTTAGGACGGTCAAACACCACAAACTCTTTGCCATAGGCCAGTGCGGCGTTCATCAGATTGACCATCGTCACATAATAGGTGTAGAAACGCAGCCCCACATCTTGAATGTCGGTTACAATCACGTCAAACTTGCTCATCGTTTCGGCGCTGGGCATGGGGCTCTTGCCGTCGTAAAGCGACGCGATGGGTATGCCCGTTTTCTCGTCCACACTGCTGCTCACGTGCTCGCCGGCATCGGCGTTGCCGCGAAAACCGTGTTCGGGCGAGAAAATGGTGGTCACGTTCAGCCCATTGTCGAGCATCACGTCCAGCACATGGCGGTCGCCCACCAGCCCCGTTTGGTTGCTCAGCAAGGCTATTCGCTTGCCTTTGAGCAGGGGCACGTAGAGTGAGGTGCGGGCAGCGCCCACTTGCAGGGGCTGTTCCTGTGCCGCCGGGGCGGCGGTAGCGGTGACTTGGCCGCCGGCCTCACTCTTGTGGCAGGCACACGCGGCCAGCATGGTGCTTGCTGCCAGCGTGAGCAGCAAGCCTTTCAAAGCGCATTTCATGACTTGGCGATTTGGCAAATGTGAGGACTGGTTTAAACCGTAAGAATCTCTTTCTCTTTGGCACCAAACAGCTCGTCAATCTGCTTCATGTATTTGTCGTGCAATTTTTGCACTTTGTCCTCGCCATCTTTGGCCACATCTTCGCTCATGCCGCTCTTGGTGGCTTTTTTCAGGCCGTCGATGCACTCGCGGCGGGCGTTGCGCACACTCACGCGGGCTTTCTCGGCCTCGGCTTTCGAGTCGCGCACCAGCTGCTTGCGGCGGTCTTCGGTCAGGGGCGGAATGTTCAGCCTGATCACCTCGCCGTTGTTCACGGGCATGATGCCTATGCTCGAATCGATGATGGCTTTCTCTATGACCTTAAACATGTTTTTCTCCCACGGCATGATGGCTATCGTGCGCTGGTCGGGGGTCGACACGTTGGCAACGTTGCCAATGGGCACCTTCGAGCCATAATAGTCCACTCTGATTGAGTCCAGAATCTTCACATTGGCTTTGCCGGCGCGAATGTGGGCCAGCGAGTCGTCCAGAAACGCCACAGCCTCTTTCATGCTCTCCTCGGCCATGTCGAGATACAAATTCAAATCATCCATTGTTTTGCAGGTTTTTATGATTAATTGTAAGTGATTTCTTTCTTTGGCACAAAGATAGAAAAAAATATCCAATCAGCTCCCACGCCCTCTTCCTTTTTTGCCTTTTCAGGCCCTCGGCGCTTTGTTTCACTACCCTTCTGAGGGCGGAGCGAATGTGGACTGACAGGGATGAAATTGTTAAATTACTGTTAAAACAAGAATATTTTTTGCAAAACGCCCATTCTGGATAGTAATTTTGCGGTAAAAATACCAATAATAAAACACACAAACAACTATGAAAACACTCACAATCACTGCCGGAGCAAGCCGGCACAAGCAAATCCAAGCTCGCGACGACGAGATGGTGAAACTCTACAATGAAACCCTTCTGCTCATGGTGAGGCACGGTGTGGACGCGCCGCGCAGCGAGGCCGTGAAATTTGTGGTGGCCAACGGCTCGCCACGCTACCATGTGAGCTACAAATGCGCCTACGAGAACGTGAGAAAACGCCTCTCAAAAGGTAAAATGCCCATCGCTTTCTCGCCACAAGAGTGCATGTGGAACGAAATGGCTTTGCGCGTGAAGCAGCTCACGGCCTGCGGCATCTCAATCGCCGCCGCGGTCGATTTTGTGTTGCGCCACTGCCGCGCCACGCGCTATTTCATCGACCCCGTTTCGCTCAACGCACGCATTGGCCCGGCTCGGCGGCGACGAGCGCAAGCCTTGATGCAACCTTATCAAAAGTCAACAAACAACACAAACCATTAATCAACACAAACACTTTTTGCTGTAACGACCATGAAAAACACGAAAAACGAAATCAATTTGCGAGTGCATCTCGACGAAGTGCTCAGTCGCGTATGTGCCGAGAGCGCGTGGCATGGCGCTATCGCTCCGGGCAACGTGGTGCTCACCCCCGATAACCGGAGGCTCATAGCCCAGCGAGTGGCGATGGCTTTAGACGAACTGCGGCCACAGCTGGCGGGCTATGTGACCCTGTGGAACTACAATCCCAATCAGCTCACCAATAGCGTGCTCATCACGCTGGCCATGCCGGCCGCACCTTTGGGCGACGATTTTGAGACGGCCGCTTCGCAGTGCCTCACCGAGGCTCTCGTGTGCTATGTGCTGGCACTCACCTATGGCGAGAGTGCCAGCTGGTATGCCACCGCTTGGCGGCGCAATAGGGCCAAACTCCTGCTCATGATGGCTAAAGAATGCTTGGCCCACGATGCCATTGCCACGCCATTCTAATCTAAATCACACACAATAACCCTTAAAAAACAAGATTCTCCATGAAAACCATCAAAAAATTCTCTACCGGCCGGTGCACCAACGTGCGCCGCAACTCCCTGACGGGAACCTACGAAGTGACCGGAACTCCGGCAACGCTCGGCTCGGTTGGCGTGGCCCGCCGCCTGCTCCTCATCACCCCCGGCGGTGGCATGCTCTGCCAGCAAGGGCTGCAACTACTCTATAATGGCGAGGAGGTGGCGCTCACCACCGGCATCGTCAAAGGGGCTTACTGTGTGGGAGGCCTCATCGTGGTCACCACCACCGAGGGGGTCATTTGGCTCGCGCCCTATGAGGACACGTTTGCCGTTATCGACCCGCGCTACGCTTGCCCGCTGCTGCGCCTCAAGGCTTCGTCGCTCACGACCCACACGGCGGCTTTGCCGGCAGTGGCCTTCTCCCAACCCTACGACGTGTGGCAGGCTCCGCTGGCCACTACCGATGTGGCCACCCTCACCACCCTGCTGCGCAAGGCGTGGCAGCTGCTCGACGATGAGGTGGCCGCCGCCTCACGCTACGCCACGCCCGTCATGGTGCGCTATGGAGTGCGCTTGCGCGACGGCTCCTATCTGTGTTTGAGCGAGCCGGTCACCATAGGCATGGAAACCCTCACCGGCCAGCAGGCCGTGTGGGTCAATGCGGTGACATCAGGCTCGGCGGTGACAGCGCTGCAGGCCGGCTCGCTCTCCCGAAACAGTTTCTCCCTTGAAATCACACCTGAGCAGGGTGTGGCGGCTGCGTGGCTACCGCTCATCGCTTCAGTCGATATTCTGGTGGCGGCACCCACAACACTCCTGCGCGCAGGCTCTTCGCTCAACTATCGCTGCCTTGCAGTGGATACTTCAGGCGCAAGGCGGCCCAGTCTTGAAATGAGTCTGCCGCTCAGAAGCGCGCAAGCGGTGCAATCGCAAATGGAGCAAGTGGGCTGGACTCTGGTGGCCACAACTACCCACATTGCACAGCTGGCACAAGGCCAATGGGTGGACGACCCCGATGAACGGATAGGCACCACCGTGCTCACTGCCGCCGAGGCCACGGCGGTGACCCGTAGGCCGGCGGTGATCGAGTGCACTGCTTCGGCGGCCGGCAATGGCCGCCTATATTGTGTTACGGCCACAGGCACGCTCACTGTGAGCTTGCCGGGCAATCCGCTGGTGAATGTGCCGCAGCGTGTGGTGAGTGGAGTCGCCGTGCTGGCCATGGCGCTCATGCCTCGCGCCATTCATTCGAATGCCTTTGGACGCTATCCGCTGGTGCTGTTCACCACCGAGGGCATCTATGCCGTGCCGCAAACCACAGCGGCTTCGGCCACCTTCGGAGAACCCCGACTGCTGAGCCGCTTGGTGGCCGATGGGGCCGTTAAGCCAGTGGAGGCGGGCGGCGACATCTATTTCGCTTCCGCTCGGGGACATCTGTGCCGGTTGCGAGGCAATGAGGTGACGGTCGTGCGGCGCAAGTGCCATCCCACCGCACTGGCGTGGGATGCCGAGCATTCCGAGCTGTATTGCCTCATGGCCGATGGCCGATTGTGGGCTTTATTGCCCGGCGACGAACCCTCGCTCCGCACGGTGTCGGCCGCAAGCCTCTACGACGATGCCACCCGTGCCGTAGCCGTCACTCCGGCGGGCGATGTGCTCGACCTCACCACCGAGGATGCCGCAGCGGCCATGACGGTCGAGTGGATTTCTCGCCCCATGTCGTGCTGCTGCGCCCACCATGTGGTGTGGCTGGCCCATGGCGACGGCCTGCAACTCTCCTTTGAAGTGCTGGGCGAGCGAGGCCTGAGCTGCCACGGATTTCTTGTGGGTAGGCTCCGTGTGAACGGCAATGTGCATGCTCCTTTGCGGCAACGCTTGGTGAGCCAGCCTACCCGCACCGTGCGCTTGCGCATCGCGGGCACTGCCCCCACCGGCACCCTGCTTGCCCCACTCACCCTCCGCACCTCATAAGGAGCCTTCCTATGTCGGAGATGCGCCATCACACCACCGCCACGCATCTCCCCTCTGACGGGCACCTGCCGGGGCAAAAAACGAAAAAAAATAAAAATTTTCTTGCTGGTTTCAAAAAAAGCCGTACCTTTGCAGCGCATTTGCAAAAAGCGCATTGCGACTCCGTAGCTCAGCTGGTAGAGCAATTGACTCTTAATCAATGGGTCGTGGGTTCGAGTCCCACCGGGGTCACCCAAAATGCCCAGGTGGCGGAATTGGTAGACGCGCACGTTTCAGGTGCGTGTGCCGCAAGGTGTGAAGGTTCGAGTCCTTTCCTGGGCACCCGGATACCGGAGAGAGAATCGCCGGTATCTTTTTTGTGTGCAAAATCGGCTGCTCCGCAAAAACGCCCCCTCTCTAACGAAGTGTACCCTCAGAATGCGGCACAGGCATGCCACCCGGCGGTGACGCACCTGTGTGTGATGTGCTGAAAATGCTGTCGCCTTAGAGCTTAAACGCAACGGCAGCGTCGAGGTTTTGGCTCTCGATGTCCTTGAAATAGCGGTAGGTGCCCACCTTCAGCTCCATCGTGGCATCCTCATCGGCAATGATGATAGCTTTGCGATGCAGCTGCAAAGCGCTCAAGGTGCACATTTGGCTCACGCCGCCCTCCACGGCTTGCTGCAAGGCACGTGCCTTTTTGTAGCCGTTCACGATAATCATCACGCTCTTGGCCGCCATCACGGTGCCCACGCCCACGGTGAGGGCCGTCTTGGGCACTTTGTTCACGTCGCCGTCAAAGAAACGGCTGTTGGCAATGATGGTGTCTTGTGTGAGTGTTTTTTGGCGTGTGAGTGAGGTGAGCGACGAACCCGGCTCGTTGAAGGCGATGTGTCCGTCAGGGCCCACGCCGCCCATAAAGAGGTCGATGCCGCCGGCAGCCTCGATGCGTGCCTCATAGTCGGCGCACTCTTTTTCCAAATCGGGCGCGTTGCCGTTGAGTATGTTCACATTCTCGGGCTTGATGTCGATGTGCGAGAAAAAGTTGTTCCACATGAATGAGTGGTAGCTTTCGGGGTGTTCCTCGGGCAGACCGCAATACTCGTCCATGTTAAAGGTGATCACATTTTGAAAACTCACCTTGCCGGCCTTGTTCAGCTCAATGAGGCGGCGATACATGCCCAGTGGTGAGCTGCCGGTGGGGCAACCCAGCACGAAGGGGCGTTCAGGTGTGGGGTTGGCAGCATTGATGCGCGAGGCCACATAGCGGGCAGCCCATTCGCTCACTTGGTCATAGTCAGGTTGGATAATAAGTCTCATAGCGTGTTATGTGTAATATGTTTTTTTGATTTGTGATATTTAGCAGTTAAAAAAGATGCTCTCATAGCCGGTGCGACGGCGAGTGTCATAGCTTCAGGTCGTCATCGCTCTTGGGCGCGGGCGGGTAGTCTAAGGTGTAGTGCAGGCCGCGCGACTCTTTGCGCTCTTTGGCTTGCCGCATGATGAGGTAGCCCACGTTGATGATGTTGCGCAGCTCGCAAATGCGGCGGCTCACCGTGCTGGTCTTGAACAACTTCTCGGTTTCCTCATAGAGGATGTCGAGGCGGTTCCACGCGCGGTTGAGGCGCAGATTGCTGCGCACGATGCCCACATAGGCGCTCATGATTTCTTGCACCTCTTTCTCGCTTTGGCTGATGAGCACCATCTCTTCGGGATGCTGGGTGCCGTCGTCGTTCCACTCGGGAATGTCGTCGCGCCACTCATAGTGGTTATGATGCTCTATGGCGTGCCGCGCGGCGGCTTCGGCATAAACCACCGCCTCGATGAGTGAGTTGCTGGCAAGACGGTTGCCGCCATGCAGCCCCGTGCACGAGCATTCGCCCACGGCATAGAGCCGCTTGATACTGGAGCAGGCGTTGAGGTCCACCTTGATACCGCCACACAGATAGTGGGCCGCGGGCACCACAGGGATATAATCTTTGGTGATGTCGATGCCCAACTCCAAGCAATGCTGGTAGATGTTGGGGAAGTGGTGCTTGGTTTGCTCGGCGTCTTTGTGGGTCACATCAAGGTACACATGGTCTTCGCCCCGCTGTTTCATCTCGCTGTCGATGGCGCGAGCCACCACATCGCGCGGTGCGAGCGACAGGCGCGGGTCGTATTTTTGCATGAATTCTTCGCCCGCAAGGTTGCGCAGCACGGCTCCATAGCCTCGCATGGCTTCGGTGATAAGGAATGCGGGACGGTCGCCCGGATGATACAGGGCGGTGGGGTGAAACTGCACAAACTCCATGTCCTTCACCGTGCCTTTGGCGCGATAGACCATGGCGATGCCGTCGCCGGTGGCGATGAGCGGATTGGTGGTGGTTTGATACACAGCCCCGATGCCGCCGGTGGCCATGAGCGTGACCCGTGCGAGAAACGTGTCCACCTTGCCGTTCTCTTGATTGAGCACATAGGCACCAAAGCACTCGATGTCGCGCGTGCGCCGCGTCACGATTTTGCCCAAGTGGTGCTGGGTGAGAATCTCCACGGCAAAATGGTTCTCAAAGATATCAATGTTGCCATGAGCCTTCACAGCTTGCACGAGCGACGTTTGAATCTCATGGCCGGTGTTGTCGGCATGATGCAAGATGCGAAACTCGCTGTGCCCGCCCTCTCGATGCAGGTCGAAGGTGCCGTCGTCGTTCTTGTCAAACTCCACTCCCCAGCTTATGAGAGCGTTGATTTGCTCGGGAGCCTCGGTCACCACTTTGCGCACGGCCTCCGGGTCGCTCAGCCAGTCGCCGGCCACCATTGTGTCGTGAATGTGCTTGTCGAAGTCGTCCACAAGTCTATTGGTCACGCTGGCCACACCGCCTTGCGCGAGGTCGGTATTGGCTTCGTCGAGGGTGGTTTTGCAAATGAGAGCCACCTTGCCGGTTTGGGCCACCTTGAGCGCAAAGCTCATACCTGCCACGCCACTGCCTATGATGAGATAATCGTAATGTCGCTTCATATCTTCTCGGATAGAAATTTGTGTCTACGCCTGCAAAGTTAATCCTTTTTCGGCGGTTGTGCTAAAAAATCGGGCCAAAAGCGTTGGCATGAAAACGAAAAAGGAGAGTGGATTCGTTTCCACCCTCCTTTGAGAAGAATCGCACGGTGACGATTAGTTGCGGTAGAATTGCTTGGTGAAGGTGGCTGTGCCGTCGTCGTAGGTAATCTTGACGATGACCATCGCACCCTGCTCAGGGGCAGTCACCTTGCGGCCGTTGAGGTCATAATACTGATGCGAAACCACCAGTTTGCCATTTTGCCCCACAGTTGCAATGCCGGTAGTGCCCGAAAGGTTCAGGTTGTAAATCTTTTCGAGGTTCCAATGGGCATTGTCGCCGGCTTTCACCCAGCCTTCGCCGGTGGCAAGAATATTGACTGTGCCATCGGGAGCAATGCTGAGGTTGTCAGAGGCCGTCCACGTCACGCCCAGCGGCATGCCTACAAAGAAGTCGTGAGCCACGTTGTAGAAAGTGTCACCTTCTTGCAGCTCAACGCTTGCCGCCGCAAAGTTGGCGGGGATCACCTCTTGGAAACCAACCAGCGTGGGATAGCATGCGCGCTGAATCACATAGTCGTCGCTTATTTGAGTGGCAAACAAATCCTTGCTGGCAAGTCCCGTGGCCAGAGTGTCGGCGGGCCACACATCATTGCCCACGCTGTTGTCGTAGTAGCAGTTCTCAACATTCATCAGCGACGCGTCCACACCATAGCCCATGGCTGCGATATTGGCGCAGCCACTGTCGGTGTCTTCATCGGGGCTGATGCCATTGTTTTCGCCGGCGGCTGTGGTGACAATCTTGCCGGCGTTGAAGCAGTTCACAACCGTGGAGCCTCCATTGCTGTTGCTGTGCAGGGCCCCATTGATGCCGCCAATGTTGCCGGGAGCGGTGAGTGTGCCCATATTATAACTGTTGGTAATCTCGCAAGGTCCGTAGCCGCCCCAAATGCCACCCACGTTATAGTTGCGGGTGGGTTGCACGTTAGTTACGATTACGTCGCCCAAATTGGCGCAACGGTTGACGTAAGCCACAGGCATAGCTCCTGTGCCGATGAGGCCTCCTGTGCCTTGCACATTGCTCGTTACCTGACCGGAGTTCCAACTGTTGTCGACGCTACCGCAGAACGACCCGATGAGGCCTCCCACGCCTGAGTCGGTGGCGCTCACCGTGGTTTTATTAACGGTAACACGTCCTGTGTTGTAACAATAGGTCACCGTGAGGCTACCCGTTTTGCCGGCAAGGCCGCCGCAAGAAAACGAGGTGGAGCTGATGTTGCCCTCATTGTAGCAGTTAGAAATCACAATGGGTGCAGTGGCACTGCTCGAGCCGCCCTGACCAACCACGCCACCCACGCCAAAGCTGGTGCCGACGATTTCTCCCTTGTTGTAGCAACTATCGATGGTCATGCCCGAATTGACATAGGCAACCACACCAGCGGTGTAGCTTGCACCCTCCATTTTGCCTGTGTTGTAGCAATTCTTGATCAGTGACCGGGCGTTGGCTTTTGAGTTGGCCACGATGCCGCCCAAGTAGCTCAACGTGGAGCTGAGGTCGGCTGTGTTAACACAGTTGATGATGGTGTCGTTGGTTTCAGAGTACGCGCAGATTCCGGCCTTGTTCATGCGCCCCTCGATGGGCTTGGTGTTGACACAGTTTTTCACTGTGCCGTCGCACGAAGCCACAATGCCGGCCACATATTGGGTGCCTTGTGTTCCATTCAGATAGCCCACATTGCCCTCGTTCACGCAGTTATCGACGACGGATCCCGCATACATCTTGGCCACCACGCCACCAATGTAGTTGCTGGCCTTGGTGGTTTGCACATTGCCCTGATTGCGGCAGTTGGCAATGAGAGCACCCTCAAAGGCTTCAGAAACCAAGCCGCCCACATAGGTACTCGACGAGATGATGTTGTTGCGGCTCACGCAATTTTCGAGTGTGCCATAGAGGCGTCCCACAAATCCACCCACATATTGGTAACCGTTGACGGTGCCATCAAGGGTGAGGTCATGAACGCGGCCTTTGCTGCCCACGGTGCAAAAGAACCCTATCTTCTTACCGGCAGTGCGGTCGGTGTTCTCAAGATTGAATCCTGAAATGGTTTTGCCGTTTCCGTCGAAGTTGCCCTGAAAACTTAAGTTGCCTGTAGAAATGCTCATCGTGGTGTCGCTTTCGGTATAAGCGATGTCGTTCTCCACGCGGAAGTAGTAGCCGTCATATTCCATGCCCGAATTCTCAATGAATGTGGCGAGCTTGTTGAGGTCGGCCACCGTGCGAATGGCAAAAGGCTCACCGGCCGTTCCCGCCCCATCCAAAATGTTGGGAATGCTCTTGAGCGGAATCACTTTCGTCCAACGGCCGGCATAGATGGCCGTGAGAGTATCGGCCGCTATATCGTCTTGGGGCAGGTTCACGGTGAGCATGCCGTCGGCAATGGCATAGTGTGTGCCACTGCCGAGAGTCCACTCGATTTGGTCAGATGAAGCCAGCGGCGTGTTGACCAACAGGTTGGTGTGAATCACATTTTTAGCGAATTTAACAAATGTGCTGCGCAAAGCCACTGCGGCTTCCTCAGCAGCAAATTTTTTCAGCACAGGGTAAGCATCGGAGGCAAATGACCAGTCGGCGGCATCAAATCCGTTCCAAGCTGTGCCGCTTACCATCTCAGAAGAGGAGAGGCCGGTCATGCCCGAGGCAAGATTGGCGCAGGGGCCATTGGTGAGGATAGAGGCATCATAATAATTGTTGCTCACCACCCCTTTTGTGCTCACATAGGCCACAATTCCGCCCATATAGGCCGCGCCGGTGTCAAATGCGATGGATCCGTTGCTCACATTACCGGTGATGTTGCCTTGCCCACTGGCGGCGGCACTCGCTCCAAGCAGGCCGCCCACATAGTCTAAACCGGATATGTGGCCGTTGTTCACACAGCGGTCGACCGAGCCGGAGCTAACGCCTGCAATGCCACCCACATGGCCTCTGCTGCCACGAGCATCAACGTTGGCATCGTTTTCAGAGAGTTCGATGATCCCTTCGTTATACCCCACGATGCCTCCCACATAGTGGCCATGCACGCTGATTTCACCCGCATTGTAGCAGCCGCTCACCATCCCATTGGCGGTCACATAACCCGCAATGCCGCCGGTGTTGTTGCCGGCCACCTTGATGGGAGCGTAGTTATAACAGTTCTCTACCCGGCCCTCGGTGTAACCAATGATGGTGCCGCCGTTGTCATAGAGGTTGAACTCGCAATCGGCCGCCAATTTCAGATTCTTGATGCAGCTGGTTTTTGCACCCATGTGAAACAAACCGCCATAGTTAAAGGTGCCTTCGAGCGTGGTGCCGTCGGCAGCGAGATTCACTGCCTTGACACGCAAACGGCTCAACGTGTGGTTGTCGCCGTCGAAAGTGCCTGCAAACCAGCGCAGGTCGTTGCTTGCGGCCACACCGCCAAAGTCGGTTGCGTAATTAAAATCAATGTCGTTAGCCAGTTTGAAGTAATCGCCCCGGTGGTCGTAGTTTCTGATGGCCTTGTCAAGTAAGATAAAGTCGGCCTTGTTCTTGATGAGGAAGGGTAATTGCTCAGTCCCTTCGCCTTCGAACACCTTTGGAACAATGGTTACCACATAGTAGCGTGTGACGCGCGAGTCGTCATCATAGACGGCAAGAGTGTTATTGGCATAGATGTCTTTTATCGACAAGGTGCCGCCGTCGATTTTAGAAGCGGAAGTTTCGTTCACATTTTGGCCGTCTTGACGCAGAGTCCACTTGCCGTTGCCCGTCGCGTGCAAGGTGGCGGCCGTCTTCATGACGCGCACTGATTCGCCATCGGCAAAAAGAATGCTTGCCGCGGCCAGTTGTGCCGCAGCCGTGCCGGCAGAGCTTTTCAGCACAGGATAAAAATTGGCTTGACTGCTCCAGATGGCTGATGAGAACCCTTCGGGCAGCGTGCCGCCGGTAAAGAATGTGGTGTTGCGGCCGCGCGCTTCATCGTCAAGCCCCGTCATTTGGTTGTCGGTGAAAACGTTGTTGAACGCCACGTCCGACGGACGCTCATCGAAACTTTCATGAATAAACTCATCGCCATAGAGCCCGGCATGTTCGGTACGGTTAAAGGCTATCACGTCACCTGAATTGTAGCAGTTGGAGAACGTGCTGGCTCCACTCATGCCGTCGCCCGATGAATAGGTGCAAGTGATGTATCCCACAAGTCCGCCGGCAAATGTGCTTTTTCCGTATTCCTGCACTGTACCCGCATTGAAGCAGTTGTCCACTTGTGAGTCGTTGATGATGCCAAACAAGCCACCGGCACCTTCGGTGTCGCCTGTGGTGCTGGTGGTGACCACATTACCCACGTTGAAGCATTGTGAAAGTTTGCAAGCATACACATAACCCGATATGCCGCCGGCAAATCCGTAGCCCACGGCTTGTGTCACTGTGCCGCTGAAGTAGCAGTGGATGATCACACCCTCGCGAGCTGTGGAATATGACTGTGTGAGCCCGGCGATGCCACCCACGCACACTGCCGCTTGCCTGATTATGCCGTTGATGGTGACGCTGGCATCGCTTGAGCAATTGCTGATAGGGCCATAGCTGTATCCCACAATGCCTCCGGTGTAGCCATAACCCGACACGTTGCCAGAGAAGGTGCAACCATCGATGGTGCCGGCATAGGACATGCCCACCACGCCACCAATGCCCACACCAGTGCCCACCACGTTGCCCGTCACATGGCAATTCTGCACAAGGCCAATGGTGTAGCCCACCAGCGGAGCGATGTAGCTGCCGCCACCTGTGAGTTTGGCGTCACTTAGATTGACGTTGACGATGGAACTATTGATGGAACAAACACCAAACAGACCCACATAATTGAAGCCTTGCCCATCCATGTCGAGATTGCTAATGGTGTGATTGTTGCCATCGTAGTTGCCCTCAAACAAGGTGGTGCGGTCGCCTATGGGCTGGAAATTGGTGGAAACGGTGCCCATATCGATGTCGGCCACCTGCCTGAAATAGCGATTAAGGTAGGCGTTGCCACTCGCCACACTTTGCGAAAGCGCAATCAAGTCGGTAGCCGTTTTAATTAAATAAGGCGAGGCCTTGGTGCCATCTCCCTCAAAGTTGGCCGCTTGTGCTTCAGGGAAGGTGATGGAGGTCGTGCAGGTAATTTCCATTTCCTTGATGCGCAAAGCGGTGGTGGTGGGTTGCATGAGCGCGCCTAAAGCCCAGCTGCCAATGCTGAGGGTTGTGGCTGTGCCCGTGCCCTCGATAGGGTCGGTGGTATTGATTTGATTGGTCGTGTAGTTGGCCTTATAACAGTAGAATGCGCCATAGATGCCGATGCTTGTGACGTATTGCGGCGATATGACCACACGCCCACCGGCCGTGATCCTCACATTCACCGGCTCGCCCAAACTGGCAAAATTATAGATGACAAGATTGTTGTCTTTGTTTTGCTCAATGAGCACATCCCACTCAAGGGTCTTGTCGTCGCGGTCAGTGGCTGTCACATGGCCGTTGGCCGGAATCCACTGGCTGGAGGAGGTGAGAGAAAAAACAGTGCCACTATAATTGCCCGTGGCACCTATCACACCCCACGCATCGAGTGTGATGACACCATTCTCATCGATGGTGCCGCTGACGGCTCCTTGTGGATAATAGGTCACCTGCGTGTCGTTAACTTCAACGGGATAAATCCACAGGTCGCCATAGGTGTTGTGGGTATAGAGCTTTTGAGCGGGTATGGATACGGTGCCCGCTTTGAGGTTGATGGTTATACTCACTTTGTCGTCAAGCCCATAAACGGCTTGCATGTAGTATTGGCCGTCCTCTTGCACCAAACTCATGGCATAGGTGTTCAGACTGCCGCTCGACAAACGGTCTTTGGCAATGTAGCCGCCTACGGGTGCTTGCGCCGCTTTGTGTGGAGCCGTGCCCACTTTTTGCCGAGAAGAGGAGAGGATGCCTTTCATTCCTTTCGTACTGCTCATCGGAGCCACTTGTTGTGGAGCCAAAGAAACTTCATCGGTGAGCCGCAATTCATCGTCGTTTTGGAGCAACGACGCCATTGGGTCGAACGTTTGTGTCGCTGCTTTGGAGGCTTGTTGCCAACTGTTTTCTTGCGCCCCCGGCACTTTTAGCGGAGTGGTTGCCGGGGTGCCCGCCACGGCAAGGCTCCAACCGGAAGTGAGAGCGATGAGCGCGAGTGCCATCCAAGCGGTTAGTGAAATTCTCATAACAGTAACTGGTATCGCCACAGGTCACACAAAGACATCCAGCACAGAGTGGCGATTTTAGCTGTGATAGCTGCCTATTGAATAGCTTCCGCCACAGGAAGCGGTGTTTTGGGTTTAATGAAAAAAGCAGTCGTTTGTACGACTGCAAAAATAGGAATTCTAATGGAGAAACGCAAAAAATGGTTATGATTTTTTGCGTTTTTGGTGAGATGAAATCAGCTGTTGCTCAGCAATAAGGCTTAAATGCTGTCGGGCAGGGTGGCGGGTTCTTCGGGGGGCTGTGCGAGGGAGTCGAGCAGCAGGGAGTCGCCCTCGACGAGGGTGCTGTCGGGGACGTATTCCTCAAAGCAGTTTTGATATTGCACGGGGTCGATGTATTGTTTGGGGGCTCCGAAGCGGCCGTGATAGCGGTCGTAGGCCGGGTCGCTGAGCACCAGCTGCAAGAATGCGCCGCAAATGGGCAATGCCGTGCGGCTGCCTTGCCCCAGCGCGCCTGTGCGGAAGTGAATTTGGCGATATTCGCCGCCTACCCATGCGCCACACACGAGGTGGGGCGACACGGCCACAAACCAAGCGTCGGCATGACGGTTGCTGGTGCCGGTTTTGCCTCCAAAGTCGGTGTCGTAGAGCCGTGGGGTGATGTAGCCGTTCAGGGTCATCGATGTGCCTCCGGCATCGGTGCGGCCGGCCATGAGCATTTGTTGCATGAGGTAGGCCGCGCGGTAGCTGATGGCTTGTTGCTGGTTCTCGTCGGCGTGATAGACCTCCACGCCATAGCGGTTGACGATGCGTGTGACCAACACGGGGGCGTGGCGACGGCCGTCGTTCACCACCGTGCAGTAGCTGTTCACCAGCTCCAGCAGGTTCACATCGCTGGCACCGAGAGTGAGGGCCGGCGTTTCGTCAAGAGGCGAATTGATGCCCATGTCGCGGGCCGTTTGTGCCACCAGAGGGATGCCCACCTCATTGCCCACGCGCACGGCCACGCTATTGATGCTCTGCGCAAAGGCCGAGCGCAGTGTGATGTCGAGTCCTGAGAACGAGCCGTTGGCGTTGGTGGGTCGCCAGTGCTCCATTTCGTGCTTGGCGGCGTTGTAGACCAAGGTGTCGATATAGGCATCGCGGCGGCGCACGCAGGGTGTGAGGCCGTGTTCCATGGCGGTGGCGTAGACAAACAGCTTGAAGGTGCTGCCGGGCTGGTGCATGGCCGTCACTTTGTCGTATTTCCAAGTGTCGAAGTCCACATCGCCCACCCACGCCTTCACGTGTCCGTTTTCGGGTTCCATGGCGATGAAGCCCGTGTGCAGGAAGTGCAGCATGTAGCGAATGGAGTCCATGGAGCTCATCTCCATGTAGAGCGAATCGTTTTCGTAGTCAAACAGGTGTACCTTGTGGGGCAGTTGCATGTAGTAGTTCACCGAGTCGAGGTCGTTGGGGAAGCGTGCCAGCAAGCTGCGATAAACGTCGGTGTTGCGCGCCTTGTCGTCCACAAAATTGGGGATGGGCTGCCCGGCATCGTCGAGCCAGCAGTCGTTTTTGCCCCAATGCTGTTCAAAGTTGCGCTGCACCACTTTCATCTTCTCGCTCACGGCTTGCTCGGCATAGCGTTGCATGGTGGGGTCGAGGGTGGTGTAAATCTTCAGGCCGTCGCGGTTCAGGTCGTAGCCTTCCTGCTTGCACCAGTCGTCGAGCGACGCGGCCACGGCTTGCCTGAAGTACATGGCCGGCCCATCGTAGGCGCTCTCCACCGAGAAGTGCAACTCAATGGGCAACTGCTTGAGCGAGTCGGCCTCGGTGGCCGTCAAGTGCCCTTGCTTGCGCATGTTGTCGAGCACCACGTTGCGGCGGCGCAGGCTGTTTTTGGGGTTCAGGCGCGGATTATAGGTGCTGGTGGCTTTGAGCAGCCCTACCAGCACGGCGCACTCTTGTGTGGTGAGGCGTGAGGGCGAGGTGCTGAAATAGGTCTTGGCGGCGGTTTTGATGCCATAGGCGTTTGAGCCGAAGTCCACCGTGTTGGCATACATTTGCAGAATCTCCTGTTTGCTGTACCACAACTCAAGTTTGGTGGCCGTGATCCACTCTTTGCTCTTCATGATGAGCATTTTCACGCCCGGAATGTAGCCCAGCAGCCCTGTGCCATACTCGCGGGTGCGGAGCATGTTTTTCACCAGCTGCTGCGTGATGGTGCTCGCGCCGCGGGCCTTGCCGTGCAGCACAAGGTCTTTCAGCGCGGCGGCAAAGCCACCATAGTCGATGCCGTGATGGCTGTAGAAGCG
The DNA here is from genome assembly GCA_017478855.1 of Muribaculaceae bacterium. GTDB lineage: Bacteria > Bacteroidota > Bacteroidia > Bacteroidales > Muribaculaceae > Sodaliphilus. Next base: position 27,443 of record JAFVCX010000047.1, read on the forward strand.
TTCATCCTCGGTGTCGATGAGTACCTGAAAGAAAATGGGATTGATGGAATCGTAGGGAACAGGGGTGCGGTTCTCGTCGAAGAACTTTCCCAGCTCCGAGCCGTCGGCAGCATAGATATAGCTGGCCTCGGCGGTGTCGGGGTGCATGATTTTGTGGGTGCTGGGCGATTTGCCGAAGAGCCACAAAAAGTTGATGTCCACGGCAATGAGATAGAGAATGAAGGCTACCACAAGAGTGGCCAGAGCCACCAGCAGGCGCACATACCACGGTTTGCCCCGATACAAATTTTTGTACCAATTCTTGAACCGCCGCCACCCGTTTTGCAGCGCGTGCAAGGCTTGCATGAGTGCGTGAGAAGAGTTGTCGTTGCCCATGAACAAAAATCTTTATGGTAAACGCTGCAAAATTACCGAAAAAATCCAAGCCATGTTTCTTCCCGCACACTAAATTAGCATAAATTAGCCATTGAGGATGAATGGCTCAAAAAAAAGCACTAAATTTGTGCACCCTTATGAATTTGCGCAACATATATGACTCCCGCCGCATTTGGAAGATAGCACTCATTGCCATTTCGCTGGTGCTGGTGGCGGTGTTTATCTATATTTCTAACCAACTTGTGCGTGACCTTGCCGTGCAAGAGCGCGACCGCATGGAGATTTGGGCCAACGCCACCAAGGAGCTGG
>JAFVCX010000048.1 GCA_017478855.1 Muribaculaceae bacterium
GTACATCATTGAAAGAAGAAAGAAGAAGTAATTTGATTAAACCGTAAACTTTATGAGTCGTTCATTAAAAAAAGGCCCGTATATCAGCGTGAAGCTCGAGAAAAAGGTCGATGCTATGAATGAGAGCGGAAAGAAGGCCGTGATCAAAACTTGGTCAAGAGCCTCGATGATTTCGCCCGACTTCGTGGGACACACCTTTGCCGTTCACAATGGTAATAAGTTTATCCCCGTTTACGTCACCGAGAACATGGTGGGTCACAAGCTGGGCGAGTTCGCCCCCACACGCACCTTCCGTGGCCACAGTGGCAACAACAAATAATGGGCCCGGGGTATAATTAGTTTTTTGATAAAGAAGAATTAAGATACAAAATGGGAAAAAGAAAAAGAGAATCAGCAAATGCAAAGAAAGAGGCTCGCAAAGAAGTGAGCTTCGCCAAGCTGCGCAATGTCCCCAGCTCGCCACGCAAAATGCGCTTGGTGGCCGATATGGTGCGCGGTGTTGAGGTCTTCAAGGCCCTCGGTCTGTTGCATTTCTCCAACAAGGCTGCCGCAGCCGATGTTGAAAAACTGCTTAAATCGGCCATTTCTAACTGGGAACAGAAAAACGGGCAAAAGGCAGAAGCTGGGCAACTGTGCGTCAAGTCGATCACCGTCGACGCCGCACCCATGCTCAAACGCCTGCGCCCCGCACCCCAAGGTCGTGCTTACAGAATTCGCAAACGCTCGAACCATGTTACATTGTTCGTCGATACTATTAACACCGAAAACGCATAAGATATGGGACAGAAAGTAAATCCAATTAGCAATCGTTTGGGTATCATCCGTGGCTGGGACTCCAACTGGTATGGTGGCAGCAACTACGGTGACACGCTGCTCGAAGATTCTAAAATCCGCAAATATCTTAGCGTCCGCTTGGCAAAAGCCAGTGTATCGCGCATTGTGATTGAGCGCACGCTCAAACTGGTCACCATCACCATCTGCACGGCTCGTCCCGGCCTCATCATAGGCAAGGGCGGTCAGGATGTTGACAAGCTCAAAGAAGAGCTCAAGAAGCTCACCGACAAAGATGTGCAAATCAACATCTACGAGGTGAAGCGTCCTGAACTCGACGCCGAGATTGTGGCCGCTAACATCGCACGCCAAATCGAGGGCAAGATTGCCTATCGCCGCGCTGTGAAAATGGCTGTGGCCTCTACCATGCGCATGGGTGCCGAGGGCATCAAGGTGCTGGTGTCGGGTCGCCTCAATGGCGCCGAAATGGCTCGCAGCGAGATGTTCAAAGAAGGCCGCACGCCGCTGCACACCTTGCGTGCCGATATCGACTACGCACTGGTGCCCGCTCTCACTAAGGTGGGTCTGATTGGTGTTAAGGTCTGGATTTGCCGTGGCGAGGTCTACGGAAAGAAAGATTTGGCTCCCAACTTTGCTACCAACAATAGCGAGCGTCGCTCGGGCGGCAATCGTGATGGTCGCCGTGATGGCCGTCGTGGCGGTTTCCGCAACAAGAACAACAATCGTTAAACACTATTTTGACTGAACAACAATGTTACAACCTAAAAGATTAAGATACAGAAGACCCTCTGACGGGCATCCCCGCCAGTACAGCAAGCGCGGCAGCCAGCTGGCGTTTGGCTCGTTTGGCATCAAGACACTCGAATCGAAGTGGATTACCGCCCGTCAAATCGAGGCTGCCCGTGTGGCCGTGACTCGCTATATGAACCGTGAGGGTCAAGTGTGGCTGCGCATCTTCCCCGATAAGCCTTATACCCGCAAGCCCGCCGACGTGCGTATGGGTAAAGGTAAAGGTGATGTGGCAGGTTATGTGGCTCCCGTTCACCCCGGACGCATCCTTATCGAAGTGGACGGCGTGAGCTTTGACGTGGCTAAAGAGGCTCTGCGCCTTGCCGCTCAGAAACTTCCCGTGACCACCAAGTTTGTGGTTCGTCGCGACTATGATCCCACTCAAAATGTGTAATTTGTAACGGATTAAAGCAATGAAAAAAGAATCTATTAAAGAGATGAGCAACAAAGAATTGCTCGACCGCTTAGAGGCTCTGCAGCGCGAGTATGTGCAGGAAAAGATCCAGCACGCCATTTCTCCGCTCGACAATCCTGCCAAAATTACACTTGACCGCAGGAACATAGCACGCATCAAAACCGAGATTCGTGCACGCGAACTTAACATTAAAAAATAATCCCAACAGCAATGGAAGAGAAAAGAAATTTAAGAAAAGAACGTATTGGGGTTGTTTCGAGCAACAAGAGTGATAAAACCATCACTGTGACTGTTAAGTGGAAAGAGAAGCACCCCATCTATGGTAAGTTTGTCAATAAGACAAAGAAATACCATGCTCACGACGAGAAGAACGAGTGCAACATCGGCGACAAAGTGCGCGTGATGGAAACTCGCCCCTTGAGCAAAACCAAAAGATGGAGATTAGTTGAAATCATCGAAAAAGCGAAGTAATTTAAGTTATGATACAGACTGAAAGTAGACTCACTGTGGCCGACAACAGCGGCGCCCGCGAGGTGCTCTGCATCCGCGTGCTGGGTGGCACAGGCCGCCGATACGCGTCGGTGGGCGATGTCATCGTCGTCACTGTGAAGAATGCCATCCCGGCATCAGAGGTGAAGAAGGGAACAGTTTCGCGTGCAGTGGTAGTGCGTACCAAGAAAGAAATCCGTCGCGCCGATGGCTCGTACATCCGTTTCGACGACAACGCTTGCGTGCTGCTTAACAATGCCGGCGAGATTCGTGGAACCCGCATTTTCGGCCCCGTGGCCCGCGAGCTGCGTGCCACCAACATGAAAATCGTTTCGCTTGCTCCCGAAGTACTTTAACACATTAAAAGCAACATCGTAGAAAATGGCAATGTTACACATAAAGAAAGGTGACACCGTCTATGTGCTCGCTGGCGACGACAAGGGCAAAACCGGCCGTGTGCTCAGCATCCTGCGCAAAGAGGGACGTGCAATCGTCGAGGGTGTCAAGATCGTGAAGAAAAGTGTCAAGCCCAGCGCCCAGTATCCTCAAGGCGGCTTTGTGGAGAAAGAAGCTCCCATCGACCTGAGCAATCTGGCTGTGGTTGACCGCAAGACCAGCAAGCCCACCCGAGTGGGATTCAGATTCAATGAAGAGGGCAAAAAGGTTCGTTATTCTAAAAAATCAGGAGAGGAGATTAAATAATGACTACGCTGAAAAAACAATACGACGAGGTGATTGCTCCTGCTCTGATGAAGCAATTCAACTACTCATCGCCCATGCAGATTCCCCGCTTGGTGAAAATCGTGCTTAACGAGGGTCTGGGCGATGCCACGCAGGACAAGAAAATTATTGAAACGGCTATCAACGAGCTCACCATCATTTCAGGACAAAAGGCCGTGCAGACGCTTTCGAAGAAGGACATCTCCAACTTCAAAGTGCGTAAGAAAATGCCCATCGGCGTGCGCGTGACCCTGCGCCGCGACCGCATGTATGAATTCATGGAGCGCTTCATCCGCATCGCGTTGCCGCGCATCCGCGACTTCAAAGGCATCAACGGCAAGCTCGATGGCCGCGGCAACTACACCGTGGGTGTGACCGAGCAAATCATTTTCCCCGAGATCAACATCGACAGCGTGCAGAGAATGACCGGTATGAACATCACGTTCGTCACCACCGCCCGCACCGACGAGGAAGGTTACGCTCTGCTCAAAGAGTTTGGTCTGCCGTTCAAAAAGTAATTCGAGTTTTTATTATAACTGATTGAAGTATGGCAAAAGAATCAATGAAGGCTCGCCAAGCTAAACGTGAAAGATTGGTGGCCAAGTATGCGGCCAAACGCGCTGCCCTGAAAAAAGCCGGCGACTATGAAGCACTGCAGGCTCTGCCCCTCAACGCTTCGCCTGTGCGTCTGCACAACCGTTGCAAGCTTTCGGGCCGCCCCAAAGGCTATATGCGCCAATTCGGCATCTCGCGCATCGACTTCCGCGAGCTGGCCTCGGCAGGTTTGATTCCCGGCGTGCGCAAAGCAAGCTGGTAAGCGCAACCCTCGCTTTTTTATTACGCGATTTAAGTGATAAATCACACATTTAGTATTAAATATTGTTCGGGGCTAAGCCCCAAAGGCCAAGGCTTCCGAATCAATTTAAACAAAAACAGAAATGACTGATCCTATTGCAGATTATTTGACCAGATTGAGGAATGCGATCAAGGCACAGCATCGTGTCGTTGACATCCCTTCTTCGAAAATGAAAAGAGAGATCACCAAGATCCTCTTTGACCAGGGCTACATCCTGAACTACAAGTTCGTGGACGACGGTACGCCCTCGGGTTCAATTAAGATTGCGCTCAAGTACGACGCAGTCGATAAGGTGAACGCCATCAAGTGCCTCACGCGCGTGTCGCGCCCGGGCCTTCGCCAGTATGCGGGCTATAAAAACATGCCCCGCGTGCTCAATGGTTTAGGTATCGCCATCCTCAGCACCAGCAAAGGTGTGATGACCAATAAGCAGGCTAAAGCCGAGAAGATTGGTGGCGAAGTTTTGTGTTA
>JAFVCX010000049.1 GCA_017478855.1 Muribaculaceae bacterium
AAAACGATGGTTTTTGCCAATACCAGAGAAACAGCTCGACATCTTGCGGCCACCCTGCGACGTAGTGGGTTAAAGGTGGTGTCCTACCATGCCGAGTTGAGTCAGGCCGACCGAGAAAAAGCCGTGGCAATGTTTCGCAACGGCTCGGTCGCAGTGCTTGCGAGCACTGATTTGGCTGCGCGTGGATTGGATATTGAGGGAGGGGTGGACAATATCATTCACTATGATGTGCCGCTCACTGAACAGATCTTTGTTCATCGCAATGGACGCACGGCTCGCGTGGGCGCACATGGCAGAATTTTTGTGTTGCAAGGCGAGGGCGAATCATTGCCTGATTTTATGCCCGATTTTGATGATTGGCAATGGGGGAGTGCCAGGACCGCTGCTGCGTCGGCGGCTATGCCCGATGTGACCACCTTGCACCTCATGGCGGGCAAAAAAGAAAAAATCTCGCGAGGCGATGTGCTGGGATTTTTACTTGCTCACAACAAAAATCTCACCGCAGCTGATGTGGGGCTAATAGATGTGAAAGATCACTACACACTTGTGGCGGTCCCCACGGCGCATGCAGCCTCGATACTTGTCAATTTGCGACAACAAAAATTGAAAGGTAAACGCACGAGAATCGATCGGGCGCATTGACACACAATTCATAGAAAAATCTTTTTCAAAATATGATAAGCTTTAATTGTGACTATATGGAAGGAGCGCACCCACTCATTTTAGAGCGGCTGGCTCAAATCAACACCCAAAAAATCTCAGGTTATGGGCTGGATGAATATTGCATGCGCGCCAAAGAAAAAATTCGCGCGGCATGCCGCCGGCCACAGGCTGATGTGCAATTCCTTGTGGGAGGCACGCAAACCAACACCATTGCCATTGATGCGATGCTGCGCCACAATGAGGGAGTGATTGCCGCAACAAGTGGCCACATCAACGTGCATGAAGCCGGCGCCATAGAGGCTTGCGGGCACAAGGTGATGGCTGTGCCGGCCACCTTGGGAAAAATAGACATTGACGCGCTTGAGAATCTTTTGGCCGCCAGCACCGCCGAATTTGATGCGGTGGGGTGGGAGCACTATGTGGTGCCGAGGGCCGTGTATGCGTCGTTTCCCACAGAATATGGCACACTCTACACGCTTGAAGAATTACGTCGGTTGCGCAGCATCTGTGACCGCTATCATTTATATCTGTATGTGGATGGCGCAAGGATGGGATATGGGCTTGCAGCGGCCGAAGATGTCGATTTGCCTCAGTTGGCACAGCTTGCCGATGTGTTTTACCTCGGCGGCACCAAAATGGGCGCTTTGTTTGGTGAGGCGGTGGTTGTGTGCAATCCCAATATTAGCCTTTCAAGAGGGCTGATCAAGCAGCGAGGTGCTTTGTTGGCCAAAGGATGGCTATTGGGCGTGCAATTTGACATTCTCATGACCGATGGACTTTATTGGGAGCTGGGACGAAACGCTGTGCGCCAAGCCATGAAGATGCGAAAAACACTTGTGGCCAAAGGGTGGGCTTCGTATATTGATTCACCCACTAACCAACAATTTTTTGTGATACCCAATGAAAGTGTGAACAGGCTGAAAACCCAAGTGGGCTTCGACATCATCGAGGCCGCAGACGCGAACCACACGGTCGTTAGGCTCTGCACCAGTTGGGCCACAACTTCGGCTCAAATTGAGGAACTGATAGATGCCATAGGATAAAAAAGGAGAAAGGAGCCAAATATTGGCTCCTTTCTCGATTGTGTGATTTTTATGGTTTCTTAATTTTTGAAAGTCAGCTCGCCATTTATGGCATCCAAAGTGATGGGATGCTCGCGGTTGACTTTTCGTGCAATTAAATCGCGGCTCAAAGGATTGAGCACCATGTTTTGAATGGCTCTCTTGACAGGGCGGGCTCCAAACTCAGGGTCATATCCGGCTCCTGCGAGCAGCGTTATGGCCGCTTCGGTTGCTTGCAGCGTCACGCCATTGCTTGCCAGCATGCGCTCCACGTTGCCGAGTTGCAGTTTCACGATTTGGCGAATCTGCTGTTCGTCGAGTGGCGTGAACATGATGGTTTCGTCGATACGATTCAAGAACTCAGGGCGAATGGTTTGCTTAAGCAGATTCATCACTTCGCCACGAGTTTGCTCAATGACGCTTTCACGATTGGCTGCTGTGAGATGCTCAAAACGTTCGCGAATCAGAGCCGAGCCCAAGTTGCTGGTCATGATGATGATGGTGTTTTTGAAGTTGACCGTGCGTCCTTTATTGTCGGTCAAACGTCCATCATCAAGCACTTGCAGCAAGACATTGAACACGTCGGGGTGAGCTTTCTCAATTTCGTCAAACAATACCACAGAATAGGGTTTGCGACGCACAGCTTCGGTGAGTTGGCCGCCCTCGTCATATCCCACGTAACCCGGAGGTGCTCCAATAAGGCGCGTGGCGGCAAATTTCTCTTGGTATTCGCTCATGTCGATACGCGTCATCATATTCTCGTCGTTGAACAGATAGTCGGCCAACGCTTTTGCCAGCTCTGTTTTTCCCACGCCCGTGGTTCCCAAGAAAATGAAGGAACCTATGGGGCGACGCGGGTCATTAAGACCGGCCCGACTGCGGTGCACGGCATCGCTGATGGCTTTAATGGCTTCGTCTTGCCCCACCACGCGCTTGTGAAGCTCGTCTTCCAGATGCAGCAGTTTGTCCATCTCGCTCTGAAGCATCTTATTAACGGGGATGCCCGTCCATCGGCTCACCACTTCGGCAATGTCGTCGCTATCCACCTCCTCTTTGATGAGAGCCTTGTCGCCTTGCATATTGCGTAACTGCTCTTGCAGCTGCTTGTTCTCGTCAAGTTTTTGGGTGATGAGCGAATAGCGAATCTCGGCCACACGAGCATAGTCGCCATTGCGCTCGGCACGTTCGGCATCAAAATTGAATTGCTCAACATCGATTTTGTTTTGCTGAATCTTATTGATTAACTCTTTTTCGCTGCGCCACTTAGCGTTGTATTCACTTTCCCGCTCGCGCAGTTCGGCCAACTGCTTGTCGAGCTGACTGATGCGCTGCTCGTCGCCATCACGCTTAATGGCGGCACGCTCAATCTCAAGTTGTGAAATTTTGCGAGAAATCTCATCGAGCCCTTCAGGAACGCTATCCATCTCAATGCGCAACTTGGCTGCCGCCTCATCCACAAGATCAATGGCTTTATCGGGCAGGAAACGGTCGCTAATGTAGCGTTGGCTCAGTTGCACGGCAGCAATGATGGCATCGTCTTTGATGCGCACTTTGTGGTGATTCTCGTACTTCTCTTTTAATCCACGCAGAATGGCGATGGCACTTTCTTCGTCAGGTTCATCCACAATGACGATTTGGAATCTCCGCTCAAGAGCTTTGTCTTTCTAGAAATATTTTTGATACTAATCAAGGGTGGTGGCTCCAATGCTACGCAAGTCGCCACGTGCCAAAGCCGGTTTGAGAATGTTGGCGGCATCCATGGCACCGCTGCTTTTTCCTGCACCCACCAGCGTGTGAATCTCATCAATGAAGAGAATAATCTCACCTTGAGCTTGGGTCACTTCGTTCACCACGGCCTTTAATCGCTCCTCAAATTCACCCTGATATTTTGCACCGGCAATCAATGCGCCCATATCAAGTGAGTACACCTGCTTCTGTTTCAGGTTTTCAGGCACATCACCACGCACGATGCGCTGCGCCTGCCCTTCAACAATGGCTGTTTTGCCGGTACCCGGCTCACCAATAAGAATAGGGTTGTTTTTGGTGCGTCGGCTCAAGATTTGCAACACTCGGCGTATTTCGTCATCACGCCCAATCACGGGATCGAGCTTCCCTTGACGCGCGCGTTCGTTGAGATTGATGGCATATTTGCTCAATGCCTGATATTGCTCCTCGGCTTCTTGCGCAGTGGCTTTGCGACCTTGACGCAGCTGCGTAATGGCCTCAGTGAGCTCTTTTTGGGTAATTCCGGCATCCTTGAGAATGGATGCGGCTTTGCTGGGCACGACGAGCAATGCCATGAGCATGGTTTCGACCGTCACATATTGGTCGCCCTGCTTTTGGGCCAAGTCTTGTGCCTTGTCGAGCACTTCATTGGTGTCGCTGCTCAGATATGGCTCTCCGCCATTCACTTGTGGCAACCGTTTCAACGCTTCATCGAGTTGACGAGCAATCATAGCGGGCTGCACATCAAGCTTTTGCATTACAAATCGCGTGATGGCTTCACCTTGCGTCATGACGGCCTTAAGAAGATGCTCTGGCTCAATGGCCTGATTGCCGTTGAGCCGAGCCAACTCAATGGCCTTTTGCAGAGTTTCTTGACTTTTGATGGTAAAATTGTTAAAATTCATATTGTATTTCTCCTTTCCTCAAGTTAATTTGTTCCGCTCTCGTGTGTGCAAAAACCATGCCGCCGGCCAAAATGGCCATTTATGTGTTAAACATCAGACTAATTGGCATTTCAATTAAAAAATCGGGCAATCCTGCTGACAGAATTGCCCGAAAAGAAAATATGAGATTATTATTACTATGAGTGTTTTTTACTTAGTGAGAGTGATGATAAACGTGGTGATTGACATGATGGTTCCCAACGAGGTGAGCGCCACAGTGGCGGCCGGTGGCATATTCCACGACGAACGAGTCTTGGTAGCATTAGGCTCCACAAAAATGATGTCATTTTGCTGCAAATTGTATTCCGGCTTAACGATGATGTTGGGATCGTTGATGTTGGCTCGTAACACCTGTCGGCCGCCATCAGCATTGGTGCGCACAATCATGATGTTGTCGCGCTTGCCAAAAATGGTAAGGTCGCCGGCCTGTGAGATGGCTTCCAAAAGATTCAGCCGGCCATTCGGGGCACGCAC
>JAFVCX010000050.1 GCA_017478855.1 Muribaculaceae bacterium
AAAAAACAGCTCCACATCGCCGAAACAGAGAAGTATGCACACGTCACCTTCTTCTTCAATGGCGGACGTGAGCAGCCTTTCGAAGGCGAAGACCGCATTCTCGTGCCAAGTCCCAAAGTGGCCACCTACGACCTTCAGCCCGAAATGAGCGCTTATGAGGTGAAAGACCGCTTGGTGCAGGCCATCGGCACAGGAAAGTACGACTTCATCGTGGTGAATTATGCCAATGGCGACATGGTGGGACACACCGGCGTCTACACCGCCATTCAGCAAGCTGTGGAAGCCATCGACAACTGCGCCTATGCCACCGTGGAAGCCGCGCGGGCTGCCGGCTACGAAGTCATCATCATTGCCGATCACGGCAATGCCGACCACGCCATCAATCGCGACGGCACCCCCAACACCGCGCATTCGCTCAATCCCGTGCCGTTCATCTACGTGAGCGAGCGGCAAGCCATTGTGGATAATGGGCGGCTGGCCGACGTGGCTCCCAGCATCCTGCAAATCTTGGAGTTGCCGCAACCGGCCGAAATGATGGGAAAAGGCCTCATCCACTGGAAATAAGCAAAAAAGTGGTGCGAAAGTTTGGCCAAGTCGAAATTTTGCCGTACCTTTGCGCCGCTTTTCGTAATCTCTGACAAGAAGATTTAGTGTGGCTTGTGAATATTGCGATTAGTAATACAATAACTTCAACATTCATTTTGAAATGGACTTAATTAAAGTTGCAGAGCAAGCATTTGCTACCGGCAAAGAATTACCGGAGTTTTTCCCCGGCGACACCATCACCGTGGCTTATCGCATCAAAGAGGGTAACAAGGAGCGTATCCAGCAATACCGTGGTGTGGTCATCAAGATCTCGGGCGAGGGTCAGAAGAAACGTTTCACCGTGCGCAAAATCAGCGACAACATCGGCGTGGAGCGCATTTTCCCCATCGAGTCGCCGTTCATCGACAGCATCGTCATCAACAAGCACGGTAAAGTGCGTCGCGCAAAACTCTATTACCTGCGCAAACTCACCGGTAAGAAAGCACGCATCAAAGAGCGTCGTATCATCAAGAAAGAGGCTTAATCCTCTTTGTGAAGATAAAAGCGAGCCCGGCAGCATCCAGCATGGATGGCCGGGCTTTCTCTTTGCCCTCTTTTTCAGCCCGAATGCGCGGCATCATTCCAGCATGCGCACCCACCTGTACAGGTTGCAGCCGGCAAAGTTGCCCACCACCTCGGCCACATAGACCACCAGCACTTCGGGGCGCAGCATCACTTCAGGACGAGCCAGCAAAAAATAGAAGGCGTCGGCTATCGAGTGGGCCAATCCACACAAGATGAAGAGTGGCACCCCCAGCAGCAGCGGCAGCATCTTGCCCGCGCGGCCATGCTCCACCGCGGTAGTCATGACAAAGCCGCAACCCACGGCCAGCAAGAAGCATGCCCATGAGCCTTTGAGCAGGCGCCCGGCAAGAATGGCCGTGGCCGGCTCCACACAGTCGGGCAGCGCACAGTTTACCGCCCATGCCGTAAGCCCGCAGCCCACAATGTTGCCCAGCAGCACCACACACAGCATGCCCCAATCACCCTTGCGGCGAATGAAGCCTGCCGTGCCTGTGTAAAGTTTCAGGCCATAATACACCACCGTGGTCAAGCCAAAGGCAAACAGCACGGCACCGGCCACTCCGCCCACACGCAGGTTCACCACACACCCCAGCGAGATGCAAATGCCGGCCAGCACTGCCGGCGGCATCGTTTTGCGAAACATCATTGTCATTTTTGATTTGAACGTTCAGATAAGGAGAGAAAACTAAGAAAACTTGCACCTTTCTGTCACTCGGCCCGCTCAGGGCGCACCAGCAAGGCGCTCAGCTCATACAGCACATAGATGGGCAGAAACACGATGGTGAGCGTGAACGGATCGCCGGTGGGCGTGATGAAGGCGGCCAAGATGAGCAGAGCCACGATGGCATGACGGCGATAACGCGCGAAAAAGCCGCGATGCAGCACTCCGGCCACACCCAGCAGCCACGACACCAGCGGCAGCTCAAAAATCACACCCATCACAAAAATCAGCATCAAGAAGGTGTCCATGTAGCTATCAAGTGAGATTTGATTGGGCACCATCGCACTCACATGATAGTCGGCCAGAAATCGCAGCGTGACGGGAAACACCACAAAGTAGCCCACCGCCACACCGAGGAAAAACATCAGGTTGCCCAGCACAAACGCCGTGCGCACACCGCGTTTCTCACGCTCATAGAGCGCGGGAGCCACAAAAGTCCACAAGAAATAAAGCACCACCGGAAACGACAGCACCAGCGCGAGCCAAAACGAGGTGCTCATGTGGATGAAGAATTGCGACGCCAGTTGAATGTTAATCAAGTCCACATGAAAACCCTCGGTAGTGAATTGCGGCACGCCCGGAATGCCTTCGGTCACATGCGCAAACAACCGGTATAGCACAAAGTCGCCCCGGCATGGGGCCAGAATCACTTCATCGAAGATGTCGGGCATGAACACAAACAGCACCAGCGCCATGGCCACAACCACCACGGCGATGCGCACCAGCACGCCGCGCAGGGCGTCAAGGTGCTCCCAAAACGACATTTCTTGCAGTTGCTGATTGTCAGCCATCAGCCATTAGTTGTCAGAAATTGACAAATCACTCCTGTTTCTCGGCGCGTTTGCGGTTCAATTCGGCAAGGTCATCTTCCTGCTCAAGCGGTTTCTTGATTTCTTGCTCAATCTCGTTCATCCCCTGCTTGAAGCTCCTCACGCCTTTGCCCAGTCCGCGCATCAGCTCAGGTATCTTCTTGCCGCCGAAGAGCAGCAGAATCACAAACACGATAATGATCACCTCGGGGGTGCCCAGCGAGCCGAAAAGCAGCATAATACTATTGAGTTGCATAACTCTGTGAAAATTTTAGATGGATTTGAATGTACAAATATACGCACATTTTTTGACATGCCACATCGCCGGAGCAAATAAACTGATTTTTCCGTCCGCCGCGCGTGAGGCACACAAGCCACGCGGGCCGGCTGACATAACGTTTCACCGGCCCGCGTTCTTTTCACAATGCACGTGTGCAATCACTTGATGGCTTTGCCCGAGCCCCAAGCCTGACCCACCACTTCGCCCACCACGCGGTAGGTGTTGGCGGCCGAATCGAAGACCACAGGCTGGAGCTTGCCGAGGTCAATGTTGCCATTCTCGTCGAGGATGCTTTCAGCGGCACTCATGTTCACCACCTCGCCCACCACAAGGCCATCTTCGCTCATCGAGAGCACCTTGCACTCCAGCGTGAGGGGATATTCATTCACCATCGGGGCATCCACGTTGGGACTTTTGGTCACCGTGAAGCCGGCACGAGCCACTTTATCAGGCACGTTGTTGCCCGACACGATGCCGAAGTAGTCGCTCTCAACCACCGTTTCCTTCGTGGCGAAGCTCACGGTAAATGCCTTTTTCAGGCGCAGGTTGGCAGTCGTTTTGTGCTCTGAAAGATGGAAGCTGATGTGGCGCGGGCCACACTGGCCACCCCAAGCGGCCATCATCACATCGGGCACATCGTTCTCGTCATAGGTCGCGATCATGATTGCGGGCAGCGGCGTGATCACGGTGCGCCGGTTGCCAAAGTCTTTGCGGTTGTTGTTATTCATTGTTTGAGCGTTCATTGCGGCAATGCCCACAGCGAGCAGTGCCATGATTAAAATTCTTTTCTTCATAAAGTCAGCTATTTTGGTATTTGGTTTCTTTTTCGACGTGCGATAATGGCACCCACATAGGCCAGCAGCACCACATTCATCATCAGCGCATAGACGATGGCCGGCGTGGCAATCACCGCGTTGCCGAAGATAAACGGGCTCGAAGCCACCGCAATGGCTTGCGCGGCATTCTGCATGCCCACCTCAATCACGAGCGTGCGCCTCACGCTGGCCCCGAACCGGCATGCGCATGACACGGCGGCCGCCACTCCGGCAGTGAGCACAACGAGCAGACCGGTGGCCCATCCGAGTTGTCTAAAATTGACAATTATCGTTTGTTCATGCTGCACAAAGAAGATTCCGGCCAGCAGCATCAGTGCCGGAAAAGCGCACTTGCCCAGCGCCCGGGCCAGTCGTGCGGCCACATGGGGCCACTTGCGCTGCACCAACACGCCCAGCACGATGGGTACCGCCATGAGCACGATGTTTTGCACCAGCAGGTTGCCCACCGGCAAATGCACGGCGGCCAGCTCGCCCGCTCCACTGGCCACAAGCGCCCACGCCAACACCACAGGTATGGTGAACAGAGTGATGAGGCTGCTCAGGGCCGTGAGCGTCACACTCAAGGCCACATCGCCACCGGCCAGCATCGAAAACACGTTGCTCGAACTCCCTCCGGGGCTGCAAGCGATGAGCATCAGTCCCAAATAAAACAGCGGCGGCAAATGCAAAGCCTCGGCAATGCCCCATGCCACCAGCGGCAGCAACACGATTTGCCCCAAAAGTCCCACCAGCACGGGTGCCGGATGGCGCAGCACAGTCCTAAAATCGCCCAAGCGGAGGGTCAGCCCCAAATCAAACATCAGGAGCGACAAGATGGGCAATACAATCAAGATGGGATTCATCTTCCTTTCGCAGATAATTTTAGCGCATGAAGTCCGTCAGGCTCACGGCAGCTGGTCGTAATGTTCATCGTTCACCGGTTCGAGCCACTCAGTCGTGGAGCCTTCTTGCACGGCGGTCATGTAGGTCAAGTGCTGGAACCAGCTGTCGCGAGCGGCGCCATGCCAGTGCTTGGCTTCGGCGGGACTGGCTATCACCGAGCCGGGCCGCATTTCCACAGCCTCCTTGCCTTCTTCCTGATACCAGCCACGGCCGGCCACGCACACCAGCACCTGCACCGCCTTGTGGTGAATGTGCCAGTTGTTGCGGCAGCGCGGCTCAAAGGTCACGTTCACCGGCCCGCCATTTTGGGTGTCGAGCGGAGCAAGATAGCTGTTACCTATAAAATATTGGGCATAGGCTGTGTTAGGCTCGCCCTTGGGCCACACGGCGAAGTCCACAGGCCGCCCCTCCCCGTCGGGCTGGTCAAAAGCGATGGCAATGGCACGGCTTGCCCGCCATGCTTCTTTCTCGCCCACCCTTGCGCGGAGCACTGCGGGTATGCTTTTCACTTCTTCCTCTTTCAGCCCCATGTTGAGGGCACCCCTCACGTGCGCCACCAGTTGCGGCTCCACGGCCTCCAGCCCCGACAGGGCGCTCACCGTGACCAGCTCGCGCTCGGCATGAGTGAGATTGTCGCGGGCAAAGATGTCGCCAAAGAGGTGAGCCTTCAAATAATAGTCGGTGGCCGGCGCGAAGGCATAATCAAAAGGTCTGCCCGAAAGGCGCGTCTGCACCTCGGTGCCCTCGCGCAGAGCGTCATAGTCCTCACTCATGGGCGACGCCTCGCGGCCCGGCAGAGAGGTCTTGCCCGCGGCCTCGCGCTGGGCAAGCACGCGTTGCAAAGTGCCCAAAGCGTTGAGCGAGCGTGGGAAGCCCGTATAGGCATAGAGTTGTGAGAGAGCCTCCTTCACTTGGCTCACCGTGAGGCCGGCATCCAGCCCAGAGTCGATGGCCGTTGCCAGTTGTTCAATGTCGCCTTTTGCCTCCAAGCAGGCAATGGCCACCATGCATTGCTGTTCGTTGTTTAGTTGCATCTTATCGTCGTTGTTTTGTGCCGTGGCAGCCACACCGGCCACCAGCAGGGCAATGAGTAATAGTGCTTGTTTCATCTTTATTCCATTTTTGTTTTGCAAAGTTACGATTAAGCGAGAGAAAAGCCAAATTTATTTGATTTTCCGAGTGGGAGTAACTTCGGCGAAGCCAACGTTACGACCAAGCGAGAGAAAAGCCAAATTTATTTGATTTTCCGAGTGGGAGTAACTTCGGCGAAGCCAACGTTACGACCAAGCGAGAGAAAAGCCAAATTTATTTGAACGTTTCCGAGCGCGAACAACTTCGCGGCTTTGCCGCAAAGTTACTACATGGCTGCCACTCTTCCCTATACCCATATTGCGGTAAAAATTGCATATGTTGCCGAATCGCGCGGCAGCAAGTCTTAACAGAATTCAAAATAACCTAAATATGCGCAAAAGGCGCACGCCAAATCGTTACAAATGTTCTTTTGGCTGTAATTTTGCGTTGAAAATTCATCTTGATGAAGCTAACTCTCATAATTTCAACCTACAACTCACCCCAAGCACTGCGTTGGGTGCTCCATAGCGCGCTCTGCCAGAGCGAAACGCCCCATGAGGTGATTATTGCCGACGACGGCTCTGCCGCCGCCACGGGCCGGCTCATTGAGCAGATGCGCCCCCTTTTTAGGTGCCCGCTGCATCATGTGTGGCACCCCGATGAGGGTTTCCGCAAGACGGTTATTCTCAACAAAGCCATAAGAGAGTGCTGCACGGGCGACTATCTCGTCTTTGTGGACGGCGACATAGTCATGCACCGCCACTTCATCAAGAACCATCATGCGCTGGCCCGGCAAGGCCGTTATGTGGTGGGCAGTCGCACGTTTGTGTCGCAAGCCCAAACGGCCAAACTGTTTGAACAGCTTTACCGCCCTCTGAGCTGGACGAGCCATGGGCTGAAGAATCGCACCAATGCCCTCTATATGCCGTGGCTGTCGCCACTCACGAGGCTCTACAAACGCTGGAAACCGCTCTATGGCCGAGGTGCCAACTTCGCTTGCTGGAAGACCGACTTCGTGAGGGTGAACGGACACGACGAGGCCATGCTCGGATGGGGACTTGAGGACACCGACCTCATCAACCGCCTGCGCAACAACGGCGTGCGAGCCACTGCCGCCAAGTTTCAGGCCATCGCTTTCCACTTGTGGCATCGGCAATCGCCACCCAACAAGGAAAACGAGCGGCTGTTTCGCAGCATGATGCACCGGCGGCAATGCGAGCACGGCCTTGCAAACGCCACACAAACGCCACAAGAGCAGCACAACGCACTTTAGCCTCACCAACAATTATCCTACGAACATCCAAGAATATGAGAATCGCATACGACGGCAAACGAGCCGCACTCAACTCCACAGGGCTGGGCAATTACAGCCGGCTCGTCATCGGCTCGATGGCGCAAGCCTATCCCCAAAACCAGCACATCGTCCTCTCCACACGATTGCCCAAAAATCATTTGGCCGGAGAGTTGTCAGATTTTGACAACATCTCGCTCGTGGCCGCCCCTCACAGGCGCACGGCATCGCTGTGGCGACTGGGTGGCGGCATCTTGCGCACGGCGCAGGCACAAGGAGCCGAAATCTATCATGGACTGAGCGCGGAGCTGCCCATAGGCATCACGCGCAGCAAACTCAAGAGCGTGGTGACCGTCCACGATCTCATCTTCAGGCATTTTCCCCACTACTTCAGCGCCGCCGACCGCGCCATCTACAACGCCAAGATTTCGCACGCCTGCCGCGCGGCTCATCATGTGGTGGCCATCAGCGAATTCACCAAGCGTGAGATTGTGGAGGCCTATGGCATCGATCCGCAGAAAATCGATGTGGTGTACCAGAGCTGCGACGAACGGTTTGGCCGGCCCATCGACGAGGCCGCCATGCTGCAGGCGCGGCAAGCCTACGACCTGCCCGAGCGATATGTGCTGGCGGTGGGGAGGTTGGTCTACCACAAAAACGTGCAGCTGGCCATAGAGAGTCTGAGGCTGTTGCCCGACGATGTGAAGCTGGTGGTGGTGGGACGCCCCACCCGATTCTGGAAATCGACCCTCGCTCCACTCATCGAGAAACTTGGACTGCGACAACGCTTGCACCATGTGGATTGGATCGACTCGCGGCTGTTGCCCGCCGTGTATCGCATGGCACAGGCCATGGTGTTTGCCTCGTTCTGCGAAGGCTTTGGCCTACCCATTCTCGAAGCCCAAATGTGCGGCACGCCCGTGCTGGCCGCCACCGGCTCATGCCTTGAAGAAACCGGAGGCGATGCCGCGGCCTACTTTGATCCGCACGACGCGGAACAGCTCGCCCACTTGCTTCAGCGCGTGCTCACCGACGGCGACTGGCGCAGCGACATGGCGCAGCGAGGCCTGCGGCACAGCGCACAGTTCACCCGCCAGCGCATGTGCGAGCAGCTCATGGGCATCTACGAGCAAGTGCTCCAATAAAAATGCCTGCGAATTGCGAAAGTTTTGCTATATTTGCAGTTTGGTAACGCGCACACGCGCATGAGCAATCGTCATGGCAGAACAGAAAAAGCCACATAAGACCCTCAAAATCGTGGGCTGGGTGCTGGGCATCTTGCTGTTGCTCATTGTGTTGCTTCCGTTTGCGCTCTGTATCCCGTGGGTGCAGAACATAGCCAAGAACTACGCCTGCGAGTGGGCAAGCAAGAAAACGGGGCTCGACATCTCCATTGGGCGCATCCTCATTAAGTTTCCCCTCGACCTGAGTGTGGACGATGTGCTCGTCCTCGACGAGCGACGCGACACCATGCTGGTGGCCGGCAATTTCACCGCCGGCGTGGCCGTGAAGCCCTTGCTCGACGGCAAACTGCAAGTGGACGATGCCACGCTCGCCACGGCGCAATACCGCATGGTCACCGCCGACTCGTCGCTATGGCTCAAAACCCGGGTGGATGAGTGCCAAGTGCGCGGCATAGACTTTGACTGGAACCACAACACCGTGAACCTTGCCACCGCAGCCTTGCGTGGCGGTGACGTGGACTTGGACTATCGCCCCGATAAGGTGGTGCACGAGCTTGACACCACACTGGCCGACCCATGGCGCATCATGGCCGGACGCATCACGCTCGACGACGTGACCTACCACATGACCATGCAGCCCACCATCGACGACATGACGGCTCATGTGACGCACGCCGAACTGCACAACGGCATCGTGGACACCGGCGCGAAGAGTGTGGATGCCTCATGCCTGCGCATCGACAGCGCCGACGTGCGCTATCAGTACCCCCCCGCCTCGTGGGCCGACCGCTATGCGGCCAGCCATCCCGTACCCCCCGACACCTTGCCCCACAATCCGCTCGACTCTATCCCGTGGACCGTGCGGGCCGACAGCGTGAGGCTCAACGATGCCCATGTGCTCTATGCCCTGCGCGACGCCAAACCCGCCTCGCGCGGCATTGACACCGACTATCTGGAGTTGAGCGACGTGAACCTCGCCCTCGACAGCGTGGCCAATCGCGGCAGCGACGTGTTGCTCACCATCAGGCACCTGAGCGGCAAAGAGCGCAGCGGCCTGCAAGTGGAGAATGGTCAGGGCAGGGTGACCCTCGACGACCGAGGCATCGACGTGAGCGACCTGCGCCTGAAAACTCTCATGAGCGACCTCCAGCTCAACGCGCACATCGACCAAGCCATGCTCGATGGCAAAGCCGAAGGGAAAATGTCGGTCACCACCGACTCTCGCGTGGCCGTGCAAGAAATTGCCCTCGCCTACCCGGCCTTGAGCGAGATACTCAAAGATGTGCCCCAATCAAGTCCCATCGCCATTAAGGGACACGCGTCGGGCAACACCCGCCGCATCGAGGTCGACCACCTCACGGCCAGCATGCCGCGCTATGCCCACGCCACCGTGAGCGGCACCATCTACAATCCCACCGATAGCCGCACAATGGCCGGCAATGTGGACTTTGATGCGCAATTTGACAACATCAACTGGGTGAAGCCCACCCTCATGGACAAAGCCACGGCCAAGCAGGTGAATCTGCCGCCCATGAGCATCAAGGGCAACGCCAAGCTGGCCGGCGACCACATCGCGGCCAACGCCACCATGAAGCTCGCCACAGGACAGGTGGTGGGCAAAGGCACCCTCAACACCCGCTCGATGGCCTATGACGTGGACGCCACCTTCAACAACTTCCCCGTCACAGCCATCCTGCCGCGCTCGGCCACCCGCAACCTCACCGCCCACATCCATACCACGGGGCAAGGCACCGATTTCCTTAACCCCAACACAGCCATCAACGCCGAGGTGGACTTGGCCGGTGTGAACTACAACAACGCCCTTTATAAAAACCTCAAAGCCAAAGTGAACCTGAATGGCGGCAACCTGACGGCCAACGTCAGCTCGGCCAACGAGGACTGCGACGTGAACGTGGATGTGGACGGCACCATCGACGGCGACCACTATGTGCTGGATGCCAGCGGACGAGTGAACTCGCTCGACTTGGGCGCGCTCAAACTCATGCAAGGCGTGAGCCGAGGCAAAGGCAACTTTGTGGCGCATGCCAATGTGGATTTGAAAGCGAAAACCTACGATG
This sequence comes from Muribaculaceae bacterium, assembly GCA_017478855.1. GTDB lineage: Bacteria > Bacteroidota > Bacteroidia > Bacteroidales > Muribaculaceae > Sodaliphilus. The sequence continues at coordinate 10,263 of JAFVCX010000050.1, forward strand.
TGCGGGCCGACGTGACCGACCTTGACTGGCAGCTGGACGACAACCGCCTTGTGGCCGACAAGGCCAGTGCCACCCTGCAAGCTGACGCGCAGCAAACACACGCCACCTTCACCAATGAGGACAACCACATCGCCTTTGATGCCGAGCAAGGCATCGACAGCCTCATGGAGCGATTCCAAAACACGCTGGCCATTGCCCGCGACCAATATGAGCGACGCTCACTCAACATCGACACTTTGCAGCAAGCCCTGCCCCACTTCACGGCAAAAGTGAGCATGGGAACCGACGGACTGGTGCAGCGTTATCTCTCGAACTATGACATTGACTTCCGCAGCGTGACCTGCGAAATGCGTAACGACTCTAACGTGTATCTCGACGGCAGCGTGCACGCCCTCACCGTGGGTGAAACCAACGTTGATACCCTCACCTTGCACGCCACCGAGTGGAACAAATATCTTGCCTTCAAAGCGCACATGGGCAACCGGCGCGGCACATGGGACGACATGGCGCAGGTTACCATCGAAGGCGGCGCACGCGGCTCGACGCTCGACTTCTTGCTGCGTCAGCAAAACATCAAGGGTGAAGCCGGTTATCGAGTGGGCTGCAACGCCACGCTCAACGACACAGCCGTGGCCATGCGCCTCTTCCCCGAACAGCCCATCATTGGTTATCGCCAATGGACGCTCAACAAGGACAACTTTGTGAACTACAACTACGGCAGCCGCATGCTTGATGCCGACCTCAAGCTCAACAGCGGCGAGAGCAGCATTGCCCTTGCCACGCAGCGAGAGCAGGGTGCCGGCAGCGAGAAACTGAAACTTAATATCGCCAACCTCAAAATTGAGGAGTGGACGGCCTTAGTGCCTTCGCTCAAAGACATGAGCGGCTCGATGAACGCCGACGTGGATTTGTCATTTGATGGCAAAAACATCGATGGCGACGGCATTGTGGACCTGAAACAATTTGTGTATAACAGCGTGCGCGAGGGCGACATGAAGCTCAACGCCCACTTTGAGGTGGACCCCGCCACGGCCAGCACCCGGATTAACGCCCACCTGCTCATGGATGGCAGCGACGTGGCGTTGGCCTATGGCTCGCTCAACGACAGCAGCCAAACCTCGCCGCTCAACCTCATCCTTGCGCTCAACCGCTTCCCGCTGCGCAAGGCCAGCCCTTTCATTCCGGGCGACATGGTGCGCCTCGAAGGCTATGCCAACGGCACCATGAGCGTGAGCGGCAGCACCGACGCGCCCCTGCTCACCGGCAAAGTGGCCGGCGACTCGGCCTACGTGACCTTGCCGCGCTACGGTGCCTCGCTGCGCGTGGCCGACGACAGCATAGCCATTGCTGAAAATTTGCTAAAACTTGACAACTTCAGGCTCTATGGACTGAATGACGCGCCTGTGAACGTGACCGGGCAGGTGGATATGCGCAATCTGGACGACCCGGCCATCGACCTCACCATGAAAGGGCGCAACGTGCAGGTGATGGGCAGTGAGCAGCAGCCGTGGAGCGAAGCCTTCGGCAAAGCCTTCATCAACGTGGACGGACGGGTGAAGAGCGCCGGCGGCAACATGACCACGAGAGCCGACGTCACCCTGTTGCCCTCCAGCAACATCACCTATGTGATGAAAGATGAAGTGAGCACGCTCACCAACCAAGTGGATGAAAACATGGTGACGTTTGTCGACATGAACGACTCAACAGCCAACGACATCGTGCTCAAAACGGCAGCAGCCACCACAGCCACCACCATTCAGGCCAACATCAACGTGCAGCAAGGAGCCAAGCTGAACGTGTTCCTCTCGGAGGACGGCAAAGACCGCCTGACGGTGGACGGAAGCGGCTCGCTCAAATACACCCTCGACTTTGCGGGCAAAGACAACCTGTCGGGCACCTACACGATTGAGAGCGGCAACGTGCGCTACTCACCGCCCATGATTTCACAGAAGAACTTCGACATAGCCAGCGGCAGCACCGTGCAGTGGACGGGCGACATGCTCAACCCGCAGCTCAACCTGAGCGCCACCGAGAAAGTGAAGACCAGCGTCACCGGCAGCGACGGCGGGTCACGGTTGGTGGACTTCCTCATCACGGCGCGGTTGGGCGGCACGCTCAGCAACATGGAGCTTACCTTTGACATGAGCAGCGAGGGCGACATGACCGTGCAAAACGAGTTGCAATCGATGACCGACGTGCAACGCAGCCAAGCCGCCATCAACCTTTTGCTCTACAATACTTATTCGGGCACCAACAGCGCAGGCAACATCAACAATCTCACCGCCAGCACCGCCCTGTTCTCCTTCTTGCAGTCGCAAATCAACAGCTGGGCGGCCAAGAGCCTCAAAGGCGTAGACCTCTCGTTTGGCATCAACCAGTATGAAGGCACACGCAGCGGCGGCACCGAAACGAGTTACAGCTACCGCTTGGCCAAGAATCTCTTTAACGACCGCTTCAAGATTGTGGTGGGCGGCGAATACAGCACCGATGCCAGTGCCGAGGAGAACTTCTCGCAAAATCTGATTAGCGACATCTCGGCCGAGTATAATCTCAACGCCACCGGCACCAAATATGTGCGCATCTTCCGCCACACAGGCTATGAAAGCATGCTCGAGGGCCAAGTGACCGAAACCGGTGTGGGTTTTGTAATGAAGCGCAAGGTGGGCTCGCTTGATGAGGTGTTTAAGAAACATTGGCGCAAAAAGCTCACCTCTCCTACCGACAGCACTGAGGGCAATGCCGCCACTCAGCCTGCCGACACCGCAGGGCAGCACACTACTACTCCATAACCCTTACCCCAAGAAACGAAGAAACGACGATGCGAAACAAACTACACATAGCACTTGTGATACTGGCCGTGGCGGCTCTGGCCACCGCCTGCTCCACCACCAGCCGGTTGGCCGAGGGCGAGCAGCTCTACACCGGCGTGAAGGCGGTGAAGTATCACCAAGACAGCACGCGCATCGACGGCGATGTGCAGGAGCAAATCTTTGAGGCCATCAACGTGAAACCCAACAACCCGCTCTATTCGCCCTATTACCGCACCCCGTTTCCTGTGGGGCTTTGGGTGTATAACCACTGGGATGCCGACAGCAAGGGGCTGAAAGGATGGCTCTACAAGCGTCTTGTGGCGCGGCCTGTGACCATCAGCCGCGTAAACCCCGACACGCGCACCCAAATGATCAACACCCTGCTGCGCAACAACGGCTACTTCACCTCGCAGGCCACCTACACGCTCAACAGCGGCAAAAATCCGCGCAAAGCCAGCATCACCTACGATGTGCATGTGGCCGAGCCTTATAAAATAGGACGTGTGAGCTACCTCGACAACGGTTCTGCGCTGGGCAACCTCATCGACTCTCTGGCACAAGAAAACACTTATTTGCGCACCGGCAACCGCTATTGCCTTGACTCGCTCAACGCCGTGCGCATCAGCATCACCAACGCCCTGCGCGACCGTGGTTATTACTATTATCGTCCCGAATATCTGCAATACTTGGCCGATAGCGTGGAGCAGCAAGGCATCATCCACTTGCAATTAGTGAAGGCACCCGATGTGCCCAACCAAGCCGAGCGACGCTACCTCACGGGCAACATCACGGCCACAGCCATCAACTATACCCTCGACGGCGACCCCGACACCATTGAGAACCCACGCTGCACCTACATCAAATATGCCCCCCTGCGCCTGCGCGACAATGTGGTGCCGCAAAACATCAGAGGCCGCAGTGGCCGCCCCTTCAGGGTGGGCAGCATGGACCGCACACAGCTGGCCCTGTCGCGACTGGGCATCTTCAGCAGCATCGACATGCAGGTCGCCCCGCGCGACACGGTGCTGCCCGGGGGCGACGGATTGCTCGACTTAGACGTGACGTGTGTGGTGGACCGGCCATGGGAGGTGAAAGTGGAACTGCAAGGCACTTCCAAGAGCAACAGTTTCATCGGGCCGGGATTAGAAGTGGGGTTGACACACAAAAACGCCTTTGGCGCCGGCGAGAAATTCAGTGCCAACGTCAACGCCTCCTACGAATGGCAAACCGGCAAGGGCAGTAGCTATAAAAACAGCGACTTCAATTCCTATGAAGTGGGCGTGGACCTGTCGCTGGCCGTGCCACGGCTGCTGGCACCGCGTTTTGTGGACCGCAGCCGCCGCTATGTGAACTGGACGCGCTTTGGTGTGAATGCCAGCATCATGAATCGCCCCAACTTCTTCAAAATGCTGCAACTGGGCGGTTCCATGACATGGGAGTGGCATGCCAACAAATATTCACTCAACGAATTCACGCCCTTCAAGCTCACCTATAACAAACTGCTCACCACCACGCAGGCGTTCGACTCGGTGATGCTCGTGAATCCGGCCATTGCCATGAGTTTCAGCGATGTGTTCATCCCTCAGATGCAATATGCCTACACCTATGAGAACTCCTTTGGGCGCAATCACCTTGTGTGGCGGTCGTCAGTGACCGAGGCCGGCCACATCTTCTCGGCCATTTGGCGGCTGTGCGGCAGCAAGCACAACCAGAAGATGATGGGCACTCCCTTCTCGCAGTTTCTTAAAGCCGAAACGCAGCTGGTGTGGACACACAGCCTGACCGAGAACAACAAAATCGTGGGTCGCGTCTACCTCGGGGCGGCCTACTCCACCCGCGACTCGCTTGATGTGCCCTATCGCGAACAATTCTACATAGGCGGAGCCAACTCGGTGCGGGCCTTCACCGTGCGCACCATCGGGCCGGGCAGTTACCATCCCGAAGTGCGCAGCGTGTATGACTACTATGACCAAACCGGCACGCTCAAATTTGAAACCAACTGGGAATATCGCTTCCCGCTCATGGGCTACCTCAAAGGTGCCATTTTCCTCGATGCCGGCAACATTTGGCTGCTCAAGCTCAACGACTACGACAAAGTGATGCGCCCCGAAGGCAAACTGCACTTCAAAAACTTCTTTGACGAGCTGGCCGTGGGCACCGGTGCCGGACTGCGATTCGACATGGACATGCTGGTGGTGCGTGCCGACCTCGGCATAGGCATTCACGCGCCCTACGACACCGGCAAGAGCGGCTACTACAACATTCGCCGGTTTAAGGACAGCCTTGCCTTCCACCTCGCCATAGGCTATCCATTTTAGCGAGAATTCATCAAAACGATATTATAAATACTTACTCAAAAACTAAAACCAACAAAAACAATGAAATCGAGAACCCTACTGATTGCCCTGTGCATGACAGCCGCACTGGGCATGGGTGCGCAAAAAAGCGCACAGGGCGGCATCGACGCTGCCATGTTGCAACAAATCAGCAAGGCGGGAGCCACACAGGGCGACGCGGCCCTGCGCAACGCCATGGCCTCCAACTCGCTTGAGGACCTTGCCCGCAACTACCGCAACACCACTATCATCGACGACTACTTCAGCGTGGAAACGCCCAAGCAGAGCATTCACAACCAGCGCCAATCGGGCCGTTGCTGGATGTATTCGAGCTTTAATGTGATGCGTGCCAACTTCGCCAAGCGCCACAACGACACCCTGCGCGTGGAATATTCGCACGACTACCTGTTCTTCTATGACCAGCTGGAGAAAGCCAACCTGATGCTGCAAGGTGTGATTGACTGCGCCGACAAGCCGATTGACGACACGCGCGTGCAGTTCTTCTTCCACCACCCCATTAACGACGGCGGCACATTTTGCGGAGCGGCCGACCTCGTTGAGAAATACGGTTTGGTGCCCGTGGAGGTGCAGCCCGAAACCCACACCGCCGAGCGCACGGCACAGCTGCGCAAGCTGCTCTCGTCCAAACTGCGTGAGTTTGGCCTTGAATTGCGCAAAATGGTGGCCGACAAGAAAAGCACGGCCGCTGTGAAGCAGCGCAAAACCAAGCAGCTGGGCACCATCTACAAGATGCTCTCGCTGGCACTCGGCGAGCCGGTGAAACAGTTCACCTATGCCTTCCGTGACAAGAACGGCAAAACCGTGGGCGAGCCGCGCACCTACACGCCGCTGGAGTTCTATCATGCCACGCAAGGCGACGGCCCCATCAACGGCACCTTCATCATGGCTATGAACGACCCGCGCCGCCCCTACTACAAGACCTATGAAGTGGAATGGGACCGCCACACCTACGACGGCCACAACTGGTGCTACATCAACCTGCCTATGGAGGACATCGCCGCTATGGCCATCGCGTCGCTCAAAGACGGCACAAAGCTCTATTCGAGCTACGACGTATCGGTGCAGCTCGACCGCAAAGTGGGCCTCAACGCCCTCGACAACTTTGACTACGGCACGCTCTTTGGCACCACCTTCGGCATGAACAAGGCCGACCGCATCGCCACCTTCGACAGCGGCTCAACGCACGCCATGACGCTCACAGCCGTCGACTTGGACAAAGACGGCAAGCCACTCAAATGGAAGGTGGAGAACTCTTGGGGCACCGAGAGCTGCCACAAGGGCTATAACATCATGACCAACGACTGGTTTAACGGCTACATGTTCCGCCTCGTGGTGGACAAGAAATATGTGCCCGAGAATATTCTGAAAGCCGCCCAGCAGAAACCCATCATGGTGATGCCCGAAGATCCCCTCTTCGGCAGCGACGACTAATCGAAGTTCCGTCGCCCCCTGCGACAATGAGCTTCGCCAAGCATCAGTGTGGGAGTGAAAACTGAGTTTCACTCCCACACTTGCGTTGTAAGGGTTAACGGTATTACGAGTTTTTGCGGTAGCTCACCACCGCCCATAGGCCAAACACAGCGGCAAAGCCCGTCAGGGCCAGCACTTGATGCGCGATACTGGCCCAGTCGCCTCCACGAATGAACACGGTGCGAATGGCATCGATAAAAAAGTGCATGGGGTTGATGTAGGTCGATAGCTGCGCCCAGTGGGGCATGCTCCGCACGGGAGTGAACAGTCCGCTCAGGAGCATCAGGCACACCACGAAAAACCACATGACCAGCATGGCCTGCTGCATGGTGTCGCTATAGTTGCTGATGAGCAGTCCCAGCGACGAGAAAAACAGGGCCAGCAGCACCGCAAGCAGGCAAACCAGCAGGAGGCTGCCCTTGCAAGTGATGCCATAGAGGCCCCACGAGATGGCAAAGCACACCATGATAAGCAGCAAAGCGATGATCCAGTAAGGAATGAGCTTGGCCAAGATGAATGTCCATTTGGGCACAGGTGTCACGTTGATTTGCTCGATGGTGCCCGCCTCTTTCTCGCCCACAATGTTCAGAGCCGGCAAAAAACCACACATCATCATGATGAGAATGCCTATGAGCGCGGGAATCATAAACACTTTGTAGTTCTGGTGCTTATTATACAGGTTGAGCGTGGCGATGCGGCTTTGCAGCTGTTGCACCGTGGTGGCTTGCATCGAGGCAGTGACGATTTGCGTCAGATAGCTCGACCCGATGGAGCCTTTGGTGCCATTCACGGCATTGGCCGCGATGAGTACTTGGGGCGAGCGGCCCTGCGCCCGATCGCGCTCGTAGTTCGGAGGTATCACCAGCGCCATATCGGCAAGGTCGCGTTCCACGTCGGCAAGGGCTTGCTCGTAGGTACCGCGCAGGCCGTTGAAAATAAAATAGTGCGAGGCCTCAATGTCGCGCACAAGCCGCGTGCTGGTGGTGCTGCGGTCGTTATCCACCACTTCCACCACAATATTTTTCACCTCCATATTCATCACCCACGGCATCACGCACATCACCATGATGGGAAATATCACAATGAGCTTGGGCAGAAAAGCGTTGCGCCTGAGCTGCAAGAATTCTTTCTGTATGAGATATTTGAGCGTTTTCATAGGTCAAGGCGTTTATTAAATTTGGCAAGAGCCGCTCCCAGCAGCACCACAGTCATAACAGCCAGTACCACCACATCTTTCATCACATCGCCTATGCCCACGCCCATAATCATGAGCCGGCGCATGGCATCTATGTAGTAGCGAGGCGGGATAATGGCCGACACCCACTGCAAAATCTCAGGCATCGACTCGATGGGAAACAACATGCCCGAGAGCATCACCGTGGGTAGCAGCAGCACCATGGCCGACAGCAGCAACGCCATGAGCTGTGTGCTGGCTATGGATGAGATGAGCAGCCCCAGCGAGAGCGCCAGCAAAATGTAGAGCAGCGACACCGCCACAATCCAGCCCACGCCGCCGGCCAGCGGCACAGCCAGCACATGGCGCGACATGAGCAAAATCACCACGAGAATCACCAGAGCCTGCACCAAATAGGGCACCGCTTTGGCCACGATAATCATGATGGGCCTCACGGGCGACACGAGCAACACCTCCATCGTGCCCCGCTCCTTCTCACGCACAATCGACACCGAGGTCATCATGGCGCAGATGAGCAAGAGCAGCATGCCCATGATGGCAGGCACAAGGTTGTAGGCCGAGAGCATCTGCGGGTTATAGAGCAGCTTGGTGAGCACAGCGGGTTGCGTGGCGGCTGCGCCGGCCTGTTCTTGCACGGCCTGCATGATGATGGACTGCGCGTAGGCGGTCCATTGCTGCGCCATGTTGGGGTCGGCGGCATCCACGATAAACTGCACCCCACTCCGTTTCGACGCAAAATTGGGCGCAAACACGATGGCCATATCGGCCTGCTGGTTGCGAATCATGCGCTCGGCCTGCGATGGAGTGGGCAAAGTTGTCAAAATCTGGAAATATTCAGAAACGCCAATGCGCTCCACAGCACGCTGGGTGAGGTGGTCGGTGCTTGAGGTGACCACCACCACGCGCACGTCGCGCACGTCGTTGGTGATGGCAAACCCGAAAAGCAGCATCAGCACGATGGGCATGCCAAAGAGGATGAGCATCGTGCGCGCGTCGCGCGTGATGTGCTTGGTTTCTTTGATGATGAACGACAAAAACTGTTTCATGACGCGGTTCAATCTGATTTTCGTGAGGCTTGGCGTGCCAAGTAGGTGAAAACGTGGCTCATGTCGGGCTGGTTAAACTCGGCCTTGAGCTGCGAAGGGGTGCCGAGGGCGCGGATTTTTCCATCCACCATAATTGAGATGCGGTCGCAATACTCGGCCTCGTCCATATAGTGTGTGGTGACAAACACGGTGATGCCGCGCTGCGCAGCGTCGTAGATGAGTTCCCAAAACTGGCGGCGCATGGCCGGATCCACACCACCGGTAGGCTCATCGAGGAACACCACACCCGGCTCGTGAAAGATGCTCACCGAGAAAGCGAGCTTTTGCTTCCATCCCAGCGGCAGGCTCTTGACGATGATGTCGCGATGCTCCTCAAAGTCCAGGCGCGCCAGCAGCTGGGCGGTTTTTTCCTCTATTTCAGCGGTTTTCATGCCATAGATGCCCGCGAAGAGGCGAATATTTTCGGCCACCGTCAGATCCTCATAGAGAGAGAACTTCTGGCTCATGTAGCCAATGCGCTTCTTGATTTGCTCATACTCGGTGCTGATGTCGTAACCCACCACCTTGCCACTTCCGCCGGTGGGCTGGCTCAAACCGGTGAGCATGCGCATGGCGGTCGTTTTGCCGGCACCGTTGGCTCCGAGGAATCCAAAGATTTCGCCCCGCTTGACTGAGAACGAAATGTCGTCCACCGCACGAAACGAGCCAAAGGCTTTGACCAGATGCTGCACCTCGATGACATTCTCGTGTGGCGTAGCGGCGGTGGCAACGGGCTGATGCTCAAGTGGCGGCGGATTAAACACCGAGGCAAAACGATTCAGAATCACTTCCGGCGCATCCACGCCCTGCACCTTGCCCTCTTGCAAAAAGGCCACGCGCTCGCAGCAGCGAATCTCGTCGAGGTAGGGAGTAGAGGCCACAATGGTGATGCCACGCTCTTTGAGCGAGGCCAGCATCTCCCAAAATTCCTTGCGGCTCACGGGATCCACGCCGGTGGTGGGTTCATCGAGCAGCAATACGCTCGGCTCATGCACGAGGGCGCACGAGAGGGC
>JAFVCX010000051.1 GCA_017478855.1 Muribaculaceae bacterium
ATCGTCCATGATGTCGTTGATATAGCTTGCCGCGGATGTCTTGGCTTCGTCTTTGAGGCTTTCGACGAGTTTCTCTTTAGCCTCTTCGGCGCTGAGGCCGCTCACGTGCTCCAGCGTGTCGCGCACGCTGCGTTCCATGCGGTCAACTTCTTTTTTGCGTTCTTCGAGAGCGATGGTTTGCTTGTCGATGCCGGCTTTGAGTGCATCCACCTCGTTGCGCTTGCGCTGCACGTCGCCTTGCAACTGGTTGATTTGCATTTCACGCTGTTTGAGCTTGGCTTCGCTTTGCTGCACTTTTGAGAGTCGAGAGTTGGCCTCTTTTTCGGCATCACTCTTGATGCTCATGCCGGCTTCTTTGCCCTTGATGACTTCGTTGTTTTTAAGAACTTCGGCTTCGAGCCGAGCTTTTTCGAGAATTTCATTGGCAGCCGACTTTGCATTGCGCTTCATGACCACTCTTGTGATGATGGCTCCCGCGCCAAAAGCGATGGCGACTGCAATGAATACCATGAATATGTCTAAGACGTTCATTTATTTGAATAAAAGAAAAAATATTAATAAAAAACGCACCCATCCCAATGTGGCCGCGCCTGCCTTTGCCAGAGGAAGGCAAAGAAAGGCTGAGCCTCAATATGAGGAAGGTGCAGGAACCTAATTATCAGTTGTTAATCACCAATTCGTCGAGCTCTCTCTCGAAATCGGTGAGAAAATCATTGACGTTCTTGTTGTCTCGAAAAGTTTCCAGATACAATCTTGCGAACTGGAAAGCGACCCGAGCCAAAACTTCATGTGACGTACTTGTCTTGGAGAAACGCGACATCCAATTAAGCCACAGCTTATTGACGAGCTTTGCGGCTTCTTTGTAGGTGTCTTCCTCCTCGGGAAAGACAGTGACTGGAGTTTCTTTGGTGTCGGCCAAACTTACCCAGACTGTTTTCTTTTCGTTCGTCATATTTCGTGTTTATGCATTCAGTTGCGATATGCAGCGGTCAATGTCCCGCACGATTTTGGACAAAGTGGCTTTGCTTTCTTTCACTTGCTCGCTCGATGGCGCAAGTGAGGAGGCCATCTTCAGGTAGTAGTTCTCGTGGTTGAGTTTTTCTATCTGCTGGCGCATAGAAGCGATGGTGCTTTGTGCCTTTTCAAGCTCCTCCGATACCTGTGCATGCTGTGCGTTAAGTGCCTGATATTTTTGCACAAGCACATAGCATTTGCTCTTGAGGCGAGCAAGGGTGTCTTGGATTTCAGAAGCCATAATTGCCCAATTTTTTACAAAAGTACATTTTTTTTCCCGACCGAGTGCAACAATCCCCCGAAAAAAGTTTTTAACAGCCATTTTCGGGGGATTGCGATGATGTGCTGAATCGCTCTTTATGCTCCTGCCAGAATGATGGAAACGAGTGCGTTGACATCGGCCACGTTGATGCCGTTGTCGCCGTTCACGTCGGGGTTACCCGAGTAGTCGCTGGGTGAGCTGTTGCCCAAAATGATGCTGACGAGTGCGTTGATATCGGCAATATCAACCTTGCCATCGCCGTTCACGTCACCCTTGAGGCTTGATGCCGCGGTCAGTGTGACCGTCTTGACATCAGACCACGGGGTGGCATTGCCTTGAGCATCGAAACCTTTTACCTTATACAGATAGGTCTTGCCGGCTTCAAGGCCGCTGACGGTATAGCTGTTGGCCTCAGTGATGTCAGAAATGGTGCGAATGACGGCGTCGCCAAATTCGATGGGAGCGCGCTTGGCGGCTTGAGAAGCCACGCCCGAGGCGTCACCGGTGTAGATTGTGACGCTCTTCACCACCACGGGCTTGGTCTTGGTGGTGTTTTTCAAGCACAATTTTTGCGATGCGGCATTCACATTGCCCGTGAGCGACACGATGAAAGTCTGCTCTTCGGAGCTTTCAGCCACAATGACGGTGGTGTCGCCGTCAACCGAGATTTGCAGCGGGCAGTCGGTGTACCTGATGTTGGGTGTGGCCACGCTTATCTTCACAGTCACCTCACCGGCATAGGTGTTGATATCGAGCTCGGGACTATAAAGAGTGCCCAAGTAGGTGTCGTTGCCCAGTTTCACGCCACCCTCGGCCTCAAAGATTCTCATCGAGCTTGATGTGCCACCGCTCCAGCCATCGTTGTCGGTGTAGTTGTTGATGGTGGTGCGAATGTTGGTGGTGCTGTTTTTGGTGCACTTGGCAAAAGTTTCCTCTAAAAGCTGTTTGTATGCGGGCACTCCCTCTTGGAACACACTGAGGGTGTAGGACGCGTTGTGATTCTTAAGCGGCTTCCATGATGCTGTGAAAGCGTTGGCAGTGACCGATGCGGGGTCGGTTTCATTGAGGATGGGCCTTTCAGGAAGCGTGAGTGTCACCACATTACTCCAGTCGCTTTCTTGCCCGTTGGTATAAATGACTTTCACTTTTGCCTGATAAGTTCCGCCCGGTTCAAGGTCGGTGACCTCATGGATGGTGGCTGTCAGGCCGGTGATGTCGCGGTTGAGCGCGGAGGTGTTGCTGGCGGCCGATTGGATATTTAATGTGTAAGTAGCTACATTTTTCACCGAGGTCCACGTCACAGAGAATGTGGAATCGGTGACGGTGGAGAGGTCGATGTCCTGCATTTCGGGCGTGTCCATGATGTACACGTCACGGCAATACCAAAAACTTACCTGTCCATTGCTTTCCTTGGTGATGCTGGTGACGGGTTTGCCCATCAGCCCGGTGCTGCCGTTGTTGAGTGTGGCGGCAGGCGTAGACTCATCGGTGAGGCTGTTGTTCCCATTATAAGGATAGAGGTCGCCGCTCTCGCTGTATCGACTCAGCACACCATCGGCCGGAATGATGGTCATGCGCTGTGTGGCCTCGTTGTTGACGGTATTGCCGCTCCATGCGCTGGCACTATAAGTTACGTGGTCAACTTTTAGTCCGCTTGCGGCGAGATACTGGTCCCAGCCGGTCTTTTGCCGGTTTTCGAGAATATAGTACTCGTCGGCCGATTCATTATTCACGATTTTCACGGCCTGCCCGCTCTCGCTGGTGAGGGGGTCGAGAGTGTATTGGGTGTTCTCATCGGGAGTGATGAGGTTCATCCAGCCCATGAAATTACGGTCATAAGCGCTGTAACCGCAAGGCGTGTCCTCGTTGTCGAGATAGCAGCCGCTATTCATGAGTGACCAATACCCCATGCCGTAATAGCCATTGGCATAAGTGGTTTCATAATAGTCGGGCAAGCCCAAGCAGTGAGAGAACTCATGACAGAAGGTGCCTATGCCACCAATGCGATATTGGCGATTTTGAATGGCCAGCTCGTTGAATACGGCAAACTTGTTGATGTAGGCACCACCCTGCGAGAAATAGCTATAATCGCTCTTGCCATAGTAGTAAGCAGAATACAAATCCCACTGGCAGGGCCAAATGGATTCGCTCACACCGCTGGAAGCCTGCCCCACGCCGGCATATAGAATGATGGTGACGTCCACCATTCCGTCTTTGTCGTTGTCATAGAGCGAGAAGTTCACATCGGGCAAAGCCTTGACGGCCTCGGCCACCATGCTGCCAATCTTCATGTCGTGGTTGCTGCTATTGTTGGGGTCGTCGCCTCCGTAATAGGCGCGGTTCTTGTCGAGGGTGACCGGGCCTAAGATGTCGAATTGGGGCGTGAATTTGCCTCTTGACATGTCAGTAAAGTATTTGAGGCAGCTTTTGGCTTTGGTGTTGAATTGGCTCTCATAGGTGGCGGTGGGATCGGCATCGCTAAATTTCACATCACTGTAATTCACCAAGATGATGGGAATGCGTGGAGAGCCTTGCTGTGGCACCTGCGTGCCGGCCTTACGGCGCTCGTTGGCGCGAGCGCGACGAGCTGCGAATTCGCTTGCCGCGACTTGGGGCGACAGGGCTGCGGCGTTGACGGCCACAAAGACTTGCTCGGCTTCACTGCGCTGGCCCACGTTGTGTGCCCGCATCTGGCTGATGCCGCTTGATGTGGCGTAGAAGAAGTCGCTCGTGTCGCTGGCACGATTCACGGTCAACCCATCGGTGGTGAGGAACAGGTGGCCCCACTCATCGCCCACCATGGTCACGGTGATAGTGGTGCCGTCGCTTTGTGTGAAATTAAAAGGCGTGGGTATGGCCGGCACTGCCTGCACAATGAGCGTGAGAAGGCTGGCAGCCATAACGAGGAAAAATTTTTTCATATATCAATTATAAATTGGTTTTTCAAAAGAGCCTACAAAAATACGAATATAATTTGAATGGCAACAAATTGGAGCCATTATATTTGTGCCAAGTGCGTATTCGCAACGTTGGCTTCGCCGAAGTTACTCTCGCTCGGAAAAAGTCAAATAAATTTGGCTTTTTCTCTCGTTTATTCGTAACTTTGCCTACCTTAATGATGAAAAGAAACGCAAAATGAAAAATAGAGTAACTGAAACGTTTGGCATAGAGCTGCCTATCATTGCCGGCGGCATGGTGTGGTGCAGTGGCTGGGAGTTGGCCTCGGCGGTGAGCAACGCCGGCGGCTTGGGCCTATTGGGCGCAGGCAGCATGACTCCAGAGATTCTTGCCGAACACATCGAAAAGACCCGTGCGGTGACTTCTCGTCCCTTTGGCGTGAATGTGCCCTTGATGAAACCCGATGCGCCCAAACTGATGGAAGTGATTGCCGAGAAGAAGGTGCCGGTGGTGTTTACCAGCGCGGGCAGCCCTAAAAAATGGACGTCGTGGCTGCATGAGCGTGGCATTAAAGTGGCACATGTGGTGGCATCGAGCAAATTTGCCGCCAAGTGCGAAGAAGCCGGTGTGGACGCTGTGGTGGCCGAAGGTTTTGAGGCCGGTGGACACAATGGCCGAGAGGAAACCACTACGCTGTGCTTGATTCCGGCCGTGCGGCGCGCCACCAGCTTGCCCCTGATAGCCGCAGGCGGCATAGCCACCGGTGAAGCCATGCTGGCCGTGCAGGCGCTGGGAGCTGAAGGTGTGCAGATAGGCACCCTGTTCGCTCTCACGCAAGAGAGTAGTGCCAGTGAGGCTTTTAAGCGCAGATGTCTGCAACTGAATGAGGGCGACACGAAGCTGTTGTTGCGCAAACTTTCACCCACTCGCTTGGTGCGAGGCGGCTTTTTTGACGCTATTGAGGCCGCCGAAAACAGGGGCGCAACCGGTGATGAACTGCTCGAAATCATTGGTACAGGCAAGTCGCGACTGGGTATTTTTGAGGGTGACCTTGAAAACGGGGAACTTGAAATTGGCCAAGTGGCCAGCCTGATGTGTGACAGCGAGATTGAGCCGGTGGAAAAAGTGGTGAAGCGTCTTGTGGACGAATATCGCAACGCATTGAGCAAACTGACTGCTAACAATTAATAATAGAAATAAATAGAATAAGAATAAATTTATGTCTTGGTTTGAATGTAAAGTGAAATATGACCGCATGCTCGATACGGGCATTCAGAAAACTGTAACCGAACCCTATATGGTGGATGCATTGTCGTTTACCGAGGCCGAAGCCCGCATCACCGAGGAAATGCAACCC
>JAFVCX010000052.1 GCA_017478855.1 Muribaculaceae bacterium
GGCACGCATGATGCTCATGCAGGCTTTCATGAGCGATGTTATCGA
Source organism: Muribaculaceae bacterium (assembly GCA_017478855.1). Taxonomy (GTDB): domain Bacteria; phylum Bacteroidota; class Bacteroidia; order Bacteroidales; family Muribaculaceae; genus Sodaliphilus. The sequence goes on from JAFVCX010000052.1 coordinate 46, forward strand.
TGGTGTGCGGTTGGATGTGCTGCGCGACCGCTTGCGCTACCTCGTGGAGCGGCGTTTTCAAGGCAGACTTGATGCCTGCGCCGATTGCGGCAGTGCTTGCAACGTGGGTTAAACATCACTTAAATTCTTCAGAACCAATATGCTTGACATAGCCAAAATACGCGACGAATATCCCATTTTGGAACGCCAAATAGAGGGCCGACCGCTCATCTACCTCGACAATGCGGCCACTTCGCTCACTCCCACACGAGTGGTGAATGCTGTCACCGACATGTATCAGCACCACAAGGCCAACGTGCACCGAGGTGTGCATACGCTCTCGCAAGAGGCCACCGACCTCGTGGAAGGAACACGCGAGAAAGTGCGCCAATTCATCCATGCCGGCTCTACCGAAGAGGTCATTTTCACTCGCGGCACTACCGAAGGCATCAACTTGGTAGCTTCGTCGATGGGCGACTCAATGAGCCACGGCGATGAAATTATCCTCACCGTGATGGAGCATCATAGCAACATTGTGCCGTGGCAGCTCATTGGGCAGCGGCATCGCGTGCGCCTGCGTGTGGTGCCCATCTCCGACGATGGCGTTCTCGACCTGAATGCTTATGAGGATTTGTTTACCGAGAACACGCGCTTTGTGGCATTTGCCCATGTGAGCAATGTGCTGGCCACGGTGAATCCAGCCCGCGAAATGATTGAGATTGCCCACAGGCATGGCGTGCCTGTGCTGGTTGATGGTGCGCAAGCCGTCCCCCATCATGCCATTGACGTACAGGCTTTGGATGCCGACTTCTACACCTTGTCGAGCCACAAGATGTATGGCCCCACGGGAGTGGGTGTCCTTTATGGGAAAAAACAACTGCTCAGCAAAATGCCTCCATATCAGGGCGGAGGTGAGATGATTGGGCGCGTGACTTTCGATAAGACCACTTTTGCCGACCTGCCTTTCAAGTTCGAAGCCGGCACCCCCGACTTTGTGGGCATAGCCGCTTTGGGAACGGCTATCGACTATATGGCCGAACTGGGTGTAGAGCGCATCGCGGCTCATGAGCATCAACTGCTTGACGCGGCCACGCAGGGGCTGATGACGATTGACGGCATGCACATCTTTGGCACTGCGCAGGGCAAGGGCGCTGTGGTGTCGTTTTTGGTGAAGGACATCAATAGCTACGACATGGGCTTGCTGCTCGACCGTCTGGGCATTGCCGTGCGCACCGGTCACCATTGTGCCCAGCCATTGATGGATCGCTATGGTGTGCAAGGTATGGTGCGTGCCTCTTTTGCCGTCTATAACACGCTGGATGAGGTGGAGCGCTTTGTGGAAGCCGTGCGCCGCGTGGCGGCCATGTTTTAATGAGTTGAAATTTTAACGGGCTGTGCCGAATTGCTGGCACAGCAGGTCGTAATTCTGACGATAGCTGGACATGACAATGTTTAGCTCATCTTTTATGTGCCAATGCAAGGGCACCGGCTCTTTATTCCACTTTCTGAATTCTCTGTGCCACGCTCCCGATTCTTCAAGCCGCTGGGCATAGGCATTGAGGCGTGCCTCGATGGCTTGGGGCTCAAACAGCGTGTGCTGCACTTCTGCCCAACGGTCGCGGCAGCGGTCGGCAAAATGGTTCACATTCTGCCCATACAGGCGGTTAAACGGGTGGCGATCATTAAAACGATTCACGTCAATGTCGAAAGTGTCGTAACCACCGTCCCAATAACCGCCAAAGGAATGATCCATGTCCCACGGAGTGAGCAGATAGCGATGGCCTTTTGTGAGGTCGGGAGTAGACAAAAAGGTGTTCTTGTAGCAAATGTCCCTTATTTTAAGGGCGTGGAGAAAAACAAAGTAATCCACCAAGTTCTCATCAAAAAACCATTCTTGATACTGCGCCAAAAATGCTTCAGGGCTGGTGGATGAGGAACAGAAATCGATGAGGTCGGCCAGCGGCCTCCACGTTTTGGCAGAGGGGCGTTTGTCAGGAAATGACAACTCCCAGTTGTTCCACTGGACTGTGTCGCAGGGTATCGTGGAGTCATAATCTTTCAAATAGAGTGCTCCACCCCAGCGATCGCCTTTATAGAGAATGCCGCGCACAAGAGTGTCGCCACGTTCATCAATCTGCGTTTTCTTCAAGCCAAGCAGCTTGCGGTCAATCTTATCGCTCAAGCAATACAAACCGTGATACTCGCCGTTGATAAAGACCTCCACAAACTGGCCCTGTGTGCCATTGCGTCGGTCATACTTGGTGTCATAAGGAGTGCGGCTCAGCTCATTCCAGATGTCGAAACACACCCTGTTGCGCATGCGCAGCCGGTCTACGGCCATGGCATCAAGAATCCAGCTGTTTTCTTCACGCATGCCGAGCAAGCTGGCATTGAGTTTTTTGCCCTCGTCGTTCACCAGCTTCATGGCAAACGAGCGTTTTTTCAAATAATAGGCATAGTTGCCGCGATAACGCAGCTGGCACTGATAGCTGGCGCTGACGCAGCGTTGCGAATCGGCATCAAAATAGGTGATTTCGACACCGGCATCGATGAATGTGGTGCGCCCAATCTGCGTGGTATCGACCACAAGATTGACGATGGGCAGTGATTTCTCGTCAAGGCCACGCTTCATCTGCTCATAAGATGGGAGCGGCGTGTAGAACACCATCAGTCCCACGGCAAGCAGGATGAGTGCAAGAATGACTGAACCTAATAAAAGTTTTCGCATGGACGAATGTGAGTGATGGGGCCTGATAATACCCTGCATGAAAAATCTTGCGAAAATACGTTTTTTTTCTCACATGCGCATTTTCCTGCCACGAAAAATGCTGCAGCAGCCCAAATGGCCGCCGCAGCTTGTGGGGGTTGTCAGAAATTGACAAAAAGGCTGTATTAACGCTTGCGGTTGCGCACCGAGCGGGTCGCGCTGGCCGATGAAGATTTGGTTTTGGTCTTGCGCGTCTTGACCTGCGTGGTCTTTTTCTTGGTGCTCTTGGTGGCCGATGTGCCTTGCGATTTGGCACCACGCTTGGTGGAGCGTTTCACCGTAGCTTTCTTTTCAGTAGCAGCTTCGTCGCCTGCATCGTCCACTTCCTCGTCGCCCTCTTTGTTGAGTTCTTCTTGGGCTTTTTTGCGGGCTTGCAGCTCTTCGCGGTCGGGAACCCACAAGTCGTTGTTGAAGGCTTGCAAGCGATTCTCGATGCTGTCTTGAGCCAGTTTGAGGTCTTTTTCTTCAGGGAACTGCTGCATGAGCGAGAGGTTGCGCAGGTTTTTGGTCTTCTAGATGTCGCCGGTGTACATGTTCAGCTTGAAGAAGTCATCAAGGCTGTAACGGGGCAGGTTATTGTCGTCGTCAGTAAACACATACTGATTGGCCATGTAGGGACGAATGTCATTGAGCTTAACCCAGAACATGGGGTAGCGGATGGCCTCGCCGCCAAACTCATCGGTGCGGTGCAGCACGGGACACACGGCATCCACGCGCGTTTTCATCTGATTGCTACGCGTGTCAAACTCCCAACGCTCAATGATGTAGTAACTCAGCACTTCATTTCCCGGAATATCGGCATCTTCGATGGTGTACTTCGGGTTTTTCTCGGTGCTGCCTTTGGCCGGTTCATACATGACGTGGAAACGGTCGAGCATCTCGCCCACCTGAATCTTGAACTCATCGGTGAACATCTCGCGGCCATCAAGGTACTCATAGGCGCTAATTTGGTTGTTGGCCAAGAGCCGCATGATGATGAAGAACAGGTTTTGCCCGTCCTCGTTGGGCTCCTCGGGATAGTAAAGGGCAGGGTTTTTTCCTTTGGTCAGGTCGAGCGAGCGATAGATGACCTTCATCCACTGCAAATCGGCATCGCTGGGTTGCCGCTGCTCGTAGAAGGCCTGCTGGCGGTCGGTGATGACCACGCCACTTTCGTCCTTTTTCTTACGGTCGGTTCCGCCTTTTTTCACCACTTGGGCTTGCGCCACGTTGGCCATGAACGTGACAACCAAGAGCATGATGACTAATTTAAGCGTTTTCATATATAATTCGTTAATTATCAGAGAATTTTGATGTGTTTAATTGAGAATGACCTCCATGGGTGATATGTCACGCGTGATGCCATCGGGGCCGGTGGCTTTCACCTTAGTGATGTAGAAACGTTTGCCGTGTTGCAGGCGGCGGATGGCGTTTTTCTGCCGTTCACTGAAGTGTGCTCCAGCCGAGATTTCGGGAATGGCATTGCCCATCTGGTCGAAGAACACCGTTTCGAAACTCACCACTTTGTAGTCAATGTTGAGCATATCATCGTCGATGGCGGCATCAAGCCCTGTGGCGGCCAAAATGGAGGCCTTCGGGAAGGGTCGCCCACCTTTGTAGCGCGCCGGATTGCCTTTAGCGTCATTATAGGTGATGAATGGGGTGGGGTCGGGCAGTTTGCGCACACGGAACTTGGTGGTGCCCACGTTCATGCGCTGCCCGTCCATCTCGGCCGTGACGGTGATTTCGCACACGGCACCCACTTGGGTGGGCTTAGCTATCCAACCATCGCCGCTGCGTGTGAGCGAGCCGTTGGTCATGGTGGCCGAAATGCTGCTTTCGGGCACACCGGGTACGGCGATCGACACGGGGTTATTGATGCCGGCATAAAACACGTTCATCATCGTGGCACTCACGGTGGCCAGCGGGTCAATCACGGTGTAGCTCGACTTGAAGTCGCGCCGGGTGACCGAGCCATCGCGTCCTGTGACCTCAATGTAGCCTGAGTACTCATGGCTGCCGGCACTGCTGGTGCCCACCTCATACAGACCCTTGTCGTTGCCCAAACGCTGGCCATTGATGTAGACGACGGGACGCTGGGTGGTATCGACAGCGGCCAAAACGATGTTGGCACTATACTTGGTACCGCGCATCACAATGCGCGACTGTGGCACGACAAACGCATTGACGAGGTTCACGCGCAGGTCACCCATGTCAACGTTGTCGATGAGCTGGTTGAGCACCTCGCCCTCGGCGTAGCGCACGTCGTTTTGGAGTTTGGTGAGCAAGGTGACGGCTGCGATGGTGGGCATGTTTTCAAACTGGGTGTCTTCCCATGTCTTGTTGCTTGCCTCACCGCTTGCCGCTGTTTTCACCGGTTTGGTGCTCAAGGCGGCCTCGATGTTTTTCCGTTTGGCCTCATCGTCGATGAACGAGGTGATGTATTTCCGATATTGGTCAATGTTCAGGCGCAGCGTCTTCCCTTTGCCACCGGTGGGCGCGAGCATCACCTGCGAGGCGGCATCAAGGTTGTCCTTGTTGCGACTGTTACGCATGTCCACGGGGTCGCCGTCGGCCACACGCACAATCTCATATTTCAGAGAGTCTATCAAACTATATAGCTTATCGGTATTGGCACGCACATCGGCGGCTTTGTCGAGCCACACCTTGCCCTTGCCCGGGTTTTGCTGGTTGAATTCCTGCAACTGGGCATAGAGAGCTTGGTTTCGAGCCGTGATGATGCGGTTAGAGCGCGACAGGCCGTCCTCCACCTGACTGAATCCGTTGAGCACATCGCTCGAAACGTTCAGTGCAAGCATGGCTGTCAAGACGATATACATCAAGTTAATCATCTTTTGACGCGGCGACATGCGGCTTACCGACTGATTTCTTCCTGTTGCCATTCTTGTTTATGAATAGATAAATTCTTGAATAGATGGATTTTTTGATAAAGAGAATCGTGAAGGCATGAGTGCGTGTCAGTCATTGCCGGCATTTTCGCCATCGGCACCCGGCAGACCACCCAACGGGCGATACATGTTCACCGTCATGGCCTTGATCATCTTCTCATACACGCTATTGAGTTGCTTCATGTAGCGTGCCATCTTCTCGGTTTCATCGCAGTAATGTGCGCTCTCGGCCGCCGACTTCTCATACATGTCGCGGATGTCCTTCAGGCCTCGGTTCACGCGGTCGATGCTGTCGAGCTGCGAGCTGATGCTCTTGAGCTGAATCTCATAGATGGTGTTCAGGCCGCTGATGTTTTGGTTGAGCGACTCCATTTGCTGCACATAGCCGGTGCTGCTTTGCGTGATGTTCTCACTATTATCGGTAATGGCGCGATAGCTTGCCAGCAAGGTTTCGCTCACTTCATTCAGAGCGGTGGTGGTGTTTGCGAGGCGTTGCATTTGCTCACTGATGCCAGCCATTTGGCTCAGATATTGCTGGGTGGCGTCGGTCAGCTCGGCCATGCGGCTCAGCTGGTCGCTCGCGGCGGCCATCTTGGCGATGCTCTCGCTCAAAGAGCGGGTGTCGTCCTCGCTCAAGTCGATGCCATCGGGCAGCCCCACGGCGTTGCGGGCTTGTGCTGCACTGATGCCGCTTGCTGTGGCATCGGCCGTCGCTTCACCATTGCCGCCGCCAAACTCGGTGCGGTCGTCGGGGTCATGGCTGGCCAGTACGGGAAACACCTCTTCCCACTTATATTGCTTCTCGGGCTTGTCGAACGCCGTGAGCAAGAACATGAGCACCTCTGTTCCCATGCCGATACTGAGCAGCGTGTTGCCGCCGGGCAGGTGCAGAATTTTGAACAATGCACCCCAAATGACCACGGCTGCGCCTATACTATATGCGAAATTAAAGAAACGTTGTCCCTTGTCACCACTGAGGAACTGAGCTATTCTATTGACTTTTCCCATGATTTTCGTTTCAAAAAGATGAAGATGTTCTTGGTGTCTTGATTATTTTTTGCGTTTGGGTTTGGTAAAGCCCACACGCGAGCGCACGCAACGGAAACCTATGTAGCTGCGCTGCTCGTTTTGATATTCCCACATGCGAATGTCGCTGCGAATGTTGTGAGCCACATCTTTCCACGAGCCGCCGCGCACAATCTTTCTTGACATTTTGTAGGGGTCTTCCTGTGCCACATAGTAGCGATACTCGGGATTGATGTCGGCCGTCATGCGGTCGATGCTCTCGGTATAGGCCGTCGAGGTCCATTCGCTCACGTTGCCGGCCATGTCATAGAGGCCGAAATCGTTGGGCTGATAGGTGCCCACGGGAGCGGTGATGATGCTTCCGTCTTTCACATAGTTGCCCTCCTGTGGCTTGAAGTTGGCATAGAAGCAACCGTCGTCCTCGGTGAGCGGCAGGTCGCCCTCCCACGGATATTTGTTGGCATTCACACCGGCGCGTGCGGCAAATTCCCATTCGGCTTCGGTGGGCAAGCGGAAAGGCTCCACATACACACCTTCCTTGCCCAGCGACTTCTTGAGAAACTCGGTGCGCCACACGCAGAAGGCGTTGGCCTGTTCCCAGCTCACGCCCACCACGGGGTGATTGTTGTAGTTGCCATTGGCAAAATACATGCGCACATAAGGTTCGTTATAAGCGTTCTCGAAATCATTCACCCAGCAGGTGGTGTCGGGGTAAATGTTCACGATATAGGTGTTCACGAAGTCAAATTCGCTCTGCAGCGGGCGCGTGATGGTTTGGCGCATGATGCGTCCGTCATCGTCCACCCAAGCCGTGTCTTTGCTGATGGTGGGATTCACCTCGGGAACGGCATGGTCGGTATTATAGTCGCGGCGTGTGGCGTCAAACCTGTTGCGCCGCTTGGCTGCCTCGGTCAGATTATAAATCTCATAGCGGAAGTTCATCTGCGTGGGGTCAAGCTCTTTTTTGCCGGTGATGGGATTGATGCGATAAACGCTCTCAATGGCACGCTCCTCGTCCTCGCTGGGGTTCTTCCAAGGGATATTCTTATTCCAGTTGAGGTGCGGAGTGACGGGGTTGCCCTCTTTGTCTTCCTCGATTTTGAACTCTTCGTTGCCGCCATAAGCGGGATCGGCCAAACGCTCGCGAATGATGGAGTCGCGCACCCAATAGACGAATTGCTTGTACTTGGAATTGGTGATCTCGGTTTCATCCATCCAAAAAGCGTCCACCGAGATGCCGTGGGCCGTAGAGTCGAGTCCCCACACCGAGTCGCGCTGTGAGGGGCCTTCGCGCATCGAGCCACAGTCAATGAGCACCATGCCATAGGGGGTGGGTTCGCTGAAAGGGGAAGCTCCCACTCCGGTGACCTCCCCACCTGCGGTGTTGCCTCGGCGCACTGCCGAGCACGAAACCATCACAAGCGTGACGGCGATAATCAATATTAACTTTTTCATATAATTCACTTACATGATTCGAATACTCTTCTGTTTGTTTCGGTTTTTCTCGCCCATGTCGAGTTTCACGTTGTAGGACACAAACACTTCATGGCTGCCCGTTGAAACACGCGAGATGGCCGAGGTGGCATAGTCGTAGCTATACCCGAATGTGAAGTTCTTGTAGTCGGCTCCTATCAGGAAGGACACGGCATCTTTGTAGCGATAGGCTACGCCGGCACTCAAAAACTTGTTGTAACGCATCCGCAAGGTTGCTTCGGCTTGCCAAAAATTGAAGTCGCTCTTGGCAAAAACCGACGGCTGCAATTCAAATAACGTGTTTTTTATAGGAATATTGCTGCCTGCCATGAAATAATAGACACGCCCGGCATCAAATTCATAATAATGCTCCTCGTCGCCGTCGGTTTTGAGTGTCACGGTGGGAGCTGTGAGGTGGGTGGCCGAAACTCCTGCCCAGAACCATTTGTGGCGAAACATGACACCCGCGCTGGCATCGAAAGCCGTGCCGGCCACGTCGCCTTGCGGAATGGCATCGTCGGCACTGGAGTGCGCATCGTCGCCGTCAAGGGTGATGACCTTTGAGCCACGGAAGGTTTCGTTGATGATGCCGGCCTGCACACCTGCGCTCAGAGTGCCACCCAGCAGTTTTTTCTTCCACGACAGCTGCGCGGCGGCGGTGGTGTTGCGATACAAGCCCATGCTTTCTTGCTGCAGCAAAACGCCTGTGCCCCAACGGCGGCCCATAAACTTGAATGGCATGTCGCCCAGCGCCATGAACGTCATGGGCGCATGCTTGATGCCCACCCACTGCAAGCGGCTTCCGGCAGTGATGTGAATAAAGTCGATGTCGCCTGTGGCGGCCGGGTTGTAGTAGTTGGGAACTGCCCAATATTGTGTGAGTTGCGCATCCACTTGCGCTCGCACGTTGATGGCTGTGATGGCGAGCATCAGTAGTACGGAATATTTCAGGTGACGGAATATGCGCATGGAGTTTGATTATTCGAAATAGAAAGTGACCACCACCATGTTGTCTTGTATTTTGTTCACGCTTTGGGTGAAACGCATGGTTTCGAGGTCGTCTTGCAAATCGGGGCGGTTTTTGTCGAGCAAGTTTTTCAGTCCGAAGCAGAACTTGACCTCCGGACACAGTTTGAAGTAGGGCAAATAAAAGTCACATCCCATACCCACGGTGAGCATCATGTCCATATTTTTGAGCTTGAGCTGCTCGCTGCGTTCCTTGCCCACGTCATAAATGGGCATCACGCCTGTGGTCACATAGGGGCGCATGTTGTGGTAGCGCAGCGATGAGATTTTCAGGTCCACCGGCAGCACCACATAGGTGGCTTTCACATTCTGGCTCTGCTTGCGGTGCAGTGGCTCCAAGTTGTCGGGGTCGAAAAGCGAGTTGCGGAATTGGACCACCTTGTTGCCAAAATACATGCCCGGCGAGAATCGCAGGTTAAAGTGCTGCCCCAGCCGCATATCGGCCAAGACATTCACGCAGAATCCGGGGGAATGTGCCGGCACATCGGCCCACCACTGCTCGCCATCTTCGGTGATAAAACCGTTGTTGGTAATGTTCAAGTCTTGAAAATTCAAGCCCACTGAGAAGCCGAAGTGAATTTTTTTCATGTCGGCATAAACGCGGTTGAGCACCATGTCGTTGTCTTGCCCCCATGCGGCTAAAGCGCACAGTGCGAGAAGAATGGATGTGGTATGTCGTGAGAAATGTAACTGCATTGTACCTTAAATAACGTGAAAATGCACTTGATATTGCAAAATGGCGTGAAAAACCTTTATGGCCGGTAAATGCCCATGAGTGCCGACAGATGTTTTGCGGGTGCAAAACGGTTTCGCGCGTCGGCAGCGATGGCAGCGTGATTCCAAGTGCGGCTGCATGCCTCGCGCAGTGCGGCTGCCAGAGCGTCGGGCTGTGCGGGCGGGCAAAGCAAGCCGTTGTCGGGGATAATCAGTTCGGGAACGCCTCCCATGGTAGTGGTCACGACGGGTGTGCCTGCCACCAGCGACTCGATGACGCTCATGGGATTGTTTTCGGCACACTCGGTGGGCAGCACCGAGCATCGGGCTTGTGCCAGCAGAATTTGCGTGTCGAGTTGTGGGAGAGGGCCTAAAAATTCTATGTGGCCTGCGTGGGCAAACTCCTCCTTCAGCTCATCGAGCAGAGGGCCGCCGCCCGCGATTTTCAGGCGCAAGGGCAGTTGCGCAGCGGCTTGAAGCAGGGTCTTGATGCCTTTCTCGGCCGAAATGCGCCCCACATAGCAATAATAATCGCCTCTTTTGGAAGGTGCCACAAGTGGAGCCGGCTCTGCGAAATTGTTAAGCACAATGAGTTTGTCACCGAGGAAACCGCCTTCGGTCATCATCTGCGCCATGAACTGGCTGGGGCAGATAAAGGCATCAACCCACCGGCAGAGCTGGTCACGATTCCATTTCTTCGCTTCGGCCCATGCGAGCACGCTCGCCACGACCGAATTTTTCATGCAGGCATGCAAAATGACATCGGCCTTGCCGTGAAAACAGAGTTTGCACAGCGCTCCGTCGCGCATGCAGGTGTAGCGAGGACAGAGCAATTTGTAGTCGTGCAACGTCCACACCACCCGGCAACCGCGCTCGTGTGCCAGCCGTGCCACGATGGGCGAGAGATAACTGTGCACGTTGTGCAGATGCACCACATCGGGCTTGAAGTCATGAAGAGCTTGAGTGAACGAAGCGCGAATGTCGCCGTGACCCATGATGCGTCGCACGGCACGCCATCGCTGTGCGAGGTTGCCGTTCATTTGCACCTCGGTGGCAAAATGAGAGCTGCTGGGATGAGGAAGATTTTGCGCATGATTCATGGCAAACACGGCTACCTCATGACCTTGCTCTCGAAGCAACGCCTCGGTTCTCATCATGGCCATGCAATCGCCGCCACGCGGATAGTAGAACTTATTTACCAGCAAAATCCTCATACATTCATAACGCAGGCGGCTTCTAATTATTGCTTACGGCAGCATGTGGCAATAAACCGAAATGTTTTCCGTTTTTTTAATGTGCGTGCGCAACCATCACGATGGCAAGAGCGCAGCGCAACCATTCATCATGGAATCTCCACGAGTTTCAATCATCATACCGGCCTATAACGCAGCCGCCACACTGCGGCGATGCGTGGAAAGTGTGCTGGCACAAACTCATGCCAACAAGGAAATCATTGTTGTGGATGATGGCAGCACCGACGCTTCGGGTCAAATCGCCGATGAGCTGGCCGCGCGGCATGGCTGCGTGAGCGTCGTGCATCAAGAAAACCGAGGCTTGGCCGAAGCGAGAAGAAGCGGCATAGCTGCCGCCACGGGTGACTATGTGACGCATGTGGATAGCGATGACACGTTGCCGCCGAGGTCTGTTGAGATGCTTCTGCGCCGGCTCACCGAGAATCACCTCGATTTGGCCTATGGCATTTTTGAGCGAATCACGCCACGCGGGCACACCATTTTTCGGCACAACGTCACCGGCATTTTGAGCGGAGAGGATTTCCTTCGGCACATTTTTGACTTGGATTGCCACTGTGCCTCATGGGGATGCATATCAAGGCGTGAGCTTTGGCAACGTGATGTGTGGCCGCCTTCGGGCACCCGTTTCCCCAGCGAAGATGTGCTTGTCAATATGAGACTTGCGTCGCACGCTCGCAGTGTGGGCATCTACAACGATGTGGTCTACAATTATTATTGGTACCCCTCATCGCTCTCGCTGGGTGGCCCGCTGCTCACGATGGGCAGATGGAAGGGATTCTTTGAAGAGGTGCGCCGCCTGCTGGCGCAAACCGACCTTGCCGACGAGCTGGAGGACGGTGTGCGGCGAATGGAGGTGATGAACATGACTTTTGCCACGCCGCTAATCGACGTGCGTCACTCATGGTATCAGCAAGTGAGAGGATATTCCATGCGAGGGCAGCCCATCAAAGTGCGGTTGCTACACTGCCTGCTGCGGTGGCCACGCCTGCTGCGGTGGCTGGTCGCTCACAAACCCATTGTGTGATGGATAAGAAACGAATATTAATCATAGCCGACTCAATGAATGGCGGTGGTGCCGAGAGGGTGCTGCTCACCCTGCTGCCGCACCTCACCGCAAGCTACGAGGTGACACTTCTATTCTATCATCTGATAGGGCCACTTGTGGGTCAGTTGCCCCAAAATGTGAAAGTGCTGAGCCTCTATCATCCCAAAGGAAAGACGGTTTTTGAAAAAATTCTGTTTCACACGCCGTGGAGGCACGCTTATGAGCGCCGAGGGCTACACCGGCTGGTAGGTCAAGACGATTTCCATGCGATTGTATCGTGGCTCGAAGGGCCCGCTGCCGTGTTGCACAGCCATCTGCTGCACAGGCCATGCCGGCATGTGACGTGGGTTCATATCGACATGCAGGCTTTCCCGTGGTCCACTCGTTTTTTCCCAAGTGCGAAGGCTGAAAAAGAATTCTATGCGACAGTGCGCCGCATAGTGTTTGTGTCCTTGCAGGCACAGTCGCATTTCCCTTATCGGGTAGCCACACCCATGCAGGTGATTTATAATTTGGTGGATACTGATAGAATTCAAACTTTGTCTCGTGAGCGTTGCCCCGTCACTCGCGAGGGATTTACCTTGTGTTTTGTGGGTCGCCTAACGGCCGTCAAACGGCTCGACCGGGTGCTGCAAGCGGTGGCTATCGTTCGCCGACGAGGATATGATGTGCATCTTTGGATGGTGGGCGAAGGAGAAGACCGCGAGAACGTGACCCGCAACATCGGCAAACTCAATTTGGACTCATGTGTGAAACTGACGGGATTCACACAGAATCCCTACCCCTACATGCGCGAGTGCGACGCTTTGGTGCTGGGCAGTGATGCCGAAGGCTTACCCACCGTGATATTAGAGGCTTTGTGCTTGGGCACTCCTGTGGTGGCCACGCGTACGGCGGGAACGGTTCAACTGCTGGGGCAAGGAGGCGGCCTGCTCGCTCATTTCACGCCGCAGTCGATGGCCGATGCCATAGAGCGCATCATCACAGAACCCGGATTGGCCACTCGCTTGCGCCAAGAGGCACTCTCTGTCGCCTCTCGGCGAAACGATGACGAGATTTTGGGTCAGATCAAGGAACTTCTCGGATAAAATTAGGTGGAGCGAATGACTCGCAAGAGCGGCTTGCCCGCAAGTGCCAAGAATGCCCATGCCGCGACAGTGAAAGTGACCAAACCTGCCACTAACGAAAACCAGCTCGCCATTACCGCACGGGTCACCATCCATGCCACAAAACCGGCTGTGGCCATCAGCGCGAGCGCATGAAGCCATGTGGTCACATACCACCGCCAACTGATGCCTTCGTATTGAGATGCCCATCGCATGCACACAAGCAAACTGACTAGAGAAACCCCCACAAACGACAGAATCATCACCGGGATTCCCAAGTGGCTCAGAGATAGAGCTATTGCGACAATCACCGATTTTTCAATTATTTGCACGTTGCGCACCAGTGCCGTGCGACCGGCCAACTTAAACACCATCATCATGTAGCCATTGAGAGGGTACACCAATCCCCAGCAAAGTAGTAGCCGCAAATAGGGAATCACCGGCTGCCATCGCTCTGGGAAAAGACTTGTCACCAGCGGTGCGCTCACGCTCAGCAGGCCGCAGCAGGCCGCAGACAGTGATAACGTCAACAACGCGAAGCTGCGGCGCAAGCTCCGTTGCCGTTCCTCCGGCTGCCAGCTTTGTGCCGCCAGCACATATCCGGCATTGCTGATCGAGCCTTCGATGGCATTGACCGGCGCTTGCTGCATTTTTTGCGCTTGTCCCATGTAACCCGCTTGCATGGGATTATAGAACTTGCCCAGCACAAACGCCAAAATGTTTTGTGTTACCTGCGTGAAGATGGTGGATAGCAATAAGTTGGCACCAAATTGCCAGAGCTGCTTAAAGCGCGGTAGGTCGAACTCAAGCCGCAGCGACCAGTGCGAACCCACCAGCAAAAACAAAAAATAGAAAGCGGCATAACCCACTTGCAGCTCCACCAATGCCCAATAACCGCATCCGCGCCAAGCCATGACCACGGCAACGAGTAAAGCCAAAGCAATGGCACCCATCCCGATGAACGCCAATTTTTGAAAATGTAACTGATTACGTAATCGTGCGGCCTGCGAAATGCTCAAGCCGGTGAAGAGCGCACTCGCCCCTAAAACCGACATAATGGGCTGCAATTCGGGATGCGCAAAAAAGTGCGCCACCATCGGAGCCAATGCTACAAAAACGAGCCAAAGCAAAAGCCCTATGGCCACATTAAAATAAAACAAAGTGTTGAAATCGCGATTGCTCGGCGCTTCCTCGCGCAGCAAGGCATCGGCCAGACCGCAGTCAATGAGCGCGTAGACTAACGAAGTGAACACTCCCAGCATGGCAATCAGGCCAAAATCGGATGGCGACAGCAGCAAAGCCAGCACCACATTCCCTAAAAGAGAAATGCCGCTCACGCCCAGGCGCTCGATGGCCGACCATATGTAGGTGCGCTGTTTCATTCGGTTTCAGCAGGCTTGTCAATCCACGATGCAGCCATCAAGCTAAAAAATATCATGCAAAACGAGAGATTGCGAAAAACATCAATATAGCAAGCCATTATCATCACAGTGAACGCCAGCAGTATCTGCACGTTCAGCCGGCGTTGCACCTGCCTGCGCGGCGGCACGAAGAACACCCAAAGCCAAAAGACGATGAGCAACGCAAGACCCATCAGTCCCAGTTGGATGTAGATGTGAAACGCATAGGGAATGGAGCCCATCAGCAGCCAGTCGTACTCGTCGGCAAACTCCGATGTGGCCATAGAGGTTCCTCCTTTGAAGTGACCGATTCCAAATCCTGTCAGCACATGCCCCGGCTCTTGCTCGTTGAGCAAAGGCAGATAAAAAACTTTCGTGAGTCGTGGCACGTCGGCGATGCCCTTGCTGCTGTTCTCAATGTTCCACTTGGCATCGCCTTCGGCTTCTTCTACATCTTCAAGCATGAAATAAGCGGCCAAGTCCTCAAATGATTCAAAACGATTGCCTTGCACATGGCTGTTGGTGGTAAGAACGTAGAGCTGCACCGCTCCCCATAGGAGCGCGGCCGCAAGTGGCAGCCCCCACACGAGGCGTAAGAGCAGTTTGCGGTCGATGGGCAGCAAAAGCACGATATAGAGAGCCAGCATCACAAAGCTGATTTTGGTTTCGTTGAAAAATGTGGGTAGCAACAAAATCAGCAACAATTTGTTGTCGTTGAGGCTGCGAAACAACCGGTTGCTATTGATGCGACTTTGCAACAAATAGAACGAAACAAGATAGATCGACACAGAAACTTGGCCTGAATAGAACCAGCCATAACTACCGCCCCCCAAATCGCCGGCCTCGCCATAATAAAGAAATTGATAGAGAATGCAAAATGCCTGAATGAAAAGAAAAATCAGCAACTGACGATTGAGTTGTCGCAAAAAATGCTCTCGCGATGCCTCATCGTCACAGAAACTGCACACCACCGGATAGACCAAAGTGATGCCGATGAACTCGCGCACACCATTAAGCCAGAAAAGAAGGGGCAAACCATTGATGAGGCAGGTCACGACCCATGAAACAGAGAGCAATACCAGCAAGGGGATCCAGAGCTGCCATCGCCTCACCATGCAGCATGCCAACACGAAGAACGCGGCATCGAGTGTCCACATCACTTGTGAACGCACGCCCATGAGAGGTTGTAACCATTCGTTGGAAATGAATCCAAAAACGGCTCCTATCCAAAAAATGATAAAGAACGTGTATTGTCCCGCAAGTTGCTTGCCCTTCATGACGGTGTGAGGTGAGAGCGATTGACGAGAATTGGCTTAGTCGGCGTGGCTTCCGTAACCGTAGCCATATCCTGCATCTTGGTTGGGCTTGGTGTCGTTGAGTACAAGACCCACGTTAGGCAATCGACCTTCGCTCACCACACGGTTCAGATATTTCAGCATTGACCGACGAGAATATCCGGCTCGCGTCACAGCCAGCGTCATGTGCGCGAATCGCGCGAGAGAGAACGTGTCGCTCACCATGGCGATGGGTGCAGAGTCGAGCACAATCACGTCGTAGCGTTCTTTGAGGTCGCTCATCAGTTGCTCCATGCGGTTGTTCATCAGCAGCTCTGAAGGGTTAGGAGGAATGGCTCCGCCCACGGCCACATCCAGTCCATTGATTTGGCTCACGTGCTGCATGACATCGGCGAGCTGCTGCTCCGGCTGCGAGAGATACCCCGTGACACCCGGAGCTTCTTTTAGCTGAAGCATTTGCGCCAGTTGAGGGCTGCGAATATCCATGCCTACCAGTGCCACACGTTTTCCCAGCAAGGCAAAAGTGGCCGCCAAGTTCAGGCTGACAAACGACTTGCCTTCGCCGCTCACGCATGAAGTGACAAGAATCACTTTGTCGTCGCTATTGGGCAGCATGAACTGAACGTTGTTTCTGACATATCTGAACAGTTCGGCCGAGGTGTTGTTGCTGCCTTCTTCCACCACGAGTGGCCGGTCATGCCGGTTGTGCTGCAAATGGCCGATGACGGGAATGCCAGTGAGGGATTCGAGCTCGTCCTGCGAAGTGAATCGCGTTTTGAACAGGTTTCTCAAAGCCAACGCTATGATGGGCAACAATAGAGCAGCCACGAGCGCGATGAAAAAAACAAAAGCCGGTTTAGGCTCGATGGGTTCGCTCTTGGCATAGGCTTCGTCCACAATCTTTCCTTTGGGCGACGTGGCGGCCAGAATCAGGGCATTCTCTTCACGTTTTTCGAGCAAGAACGTATAGATTTCGTTTTGAATGCCTTGCTGCCGATAGAGCGAGCGTGCTTGTCGCTCTTCGGTAGGGAATTGACTCATAGAGCCGCTGCTGGCAGCGCGCACACCGCTTGTCTTGTCGATTTGCACCCGCAAAGCTCGCAGCGTGTTGTCCACCCCATTGACCACATTGCGCCGCATGGCCTCAATTTGCTCGTCGAGCTGTTTCAAAGATGGGTTGTCGTTGATGGCCGAGTTTTCGAGTTTCATGCGCTGCATCACAAGCTGATTGTAGGTCTGGATTGCTCCCGAAGCCGCTGTGCTGTCGGCACTGAAGGGGATAAAGGCATGCGCGTTGGCCGGGTCGCTCACAAAATCTTTAATCATGCTCACGATGCGATAGCGCGCTTCCAAATTAATGAGGGCGCGGTCGGCTCCTTCTTGCTTGCCAATGAGGCTTTTCGCTTGCAATTCGGGATCCACAATGTTGTGCGCCCGCTTGTAGGCTTCAATCTCGGCTTCGCTGCCGGTGAGGTTCTTGTATACAAGCTCCAGACGCTCATCGATGAACTTGGCAGTGTTGAGCGCTTGCTCGTCTTTTTCGCGTTGTCCTCGCTCATTGTAGAGGGCGATGAGGGTGTTGAGCATGTCGCGGCCACGTTGCACGTTGGTTTCCATGACATTCACGTCGATGGCGTTGGCCTTTTTGCGCAGCAGCCCCACGGTGAGCATCTTTTTAAGCGACTCGGCTTTGGGAATGTTGCCGGTGACGTTAGAGTTGATGGTATAGGTCTTCCCTTTTTGATAAAAACGGGTGGTGTGGACGTTGAAGATGCCATAAGGCGTGGCCACATTGGCGGGCAAGGTGACATTCTCGGCATGGGCGAGTGTGCGCCACCGCCCTTGCTTCACGCGGACGCTCGCTTGCCCTGCGGCGTTGACCTTGATTTTGAATTGCAGGCTGGTGGAAAGCGTGTCGAAGATAGATTCGGGGGCTGAAATCTCGATGGGAGAGTCGTTGTAGTGGTTTTCATGCTTGAGAAATCCTTTGCGCTCCACATAGGTGCGATTCAGTCCTAATTTTTTCACCATGAGCATGCGCAGCTGCTGTGAGCCCATGACGATAATCTCGTCGTCCACCTTCGAGCCGCCTCCGAGCGAGAGGCTCTTGAGCAAAGCCCCTTTGGCACTCTTGCTGTCGTCGTCTTGGTCGACAAGCACGGTTGAAACTACCGAGTAGACGGGTTTCTTGACTTTCAGATAGAGCGCAGCCAAGAGAAAGCAAACTACAAGAGATAGGGCAAACAGCCACCAATAGCGACGATATCGCGCTATGAAATCGGCCAAATCGATATGTTGTTCTTGTTGCTTATCCATGAGAAAATTATTTAACGGCCAATGCTATCACGAGTGATGCGATCACGCTCACCGCACTCACGACGGTGCTGATGACGGAGAGCTTGAAAGCGTTATTCTGATTGTATTTGGAATTGTCGGTCTTAATCTTATTGGGCATGACATACACCACATCGTTTTGCCGCAGAAAAAAAGCTGACGACTTGAAAAGTTCGGTGCTCGACAGGTCAAGGTGTTCGTAATGGGTGCTGCCATCCTCGTTGCGAATGACAAACACATTGGCCCGTTCGCCATACTCGGTGAGGTCGCCGCAAGCGGCAAGGGCATCGAGCACGGTGAATTGCTGCTTCTCCACCTTGAGCCGCTGGGGCTGCTTCACCTCGCCCATCACATTGACGTAGAATCCCACCATTTGCACGCTCACATAGGGGTCGCGCACGGTGCTGGCAAGGCGTTGGGTGATGGCTTGCTCCACTTGAGTGGTAGTGAGTCCCTCAACCTTGATGGCTCCCAGCACAGGCAGGGTGATGTTGCCGTTGCGATCCACCACGTGCGACATCAAGCGCGGAGTTCCGGCCACTTGCTGGGCATCGCCACGTGCCGCCACGTTGGCCAGCGGCGCATTGTAGATGGCGGTGGCTTCGGGTGAGGCCGATGTGATGGCCACCGTGATTTCATCGTCCACATGAAGAGTGATCGGTTGTGCGGCGGTAGCGGGCAGCATGCCGTTGGCCGACTGGCTGATATCTTTGAAATAAGCTAAATTGTTGTCGCGTGTAGTGCTGCAAGCAAAGCACAACATCATGAGAGCCGTGCCCAAAATGAGGTGTAAATTCTTCATTTTATTCATATTTATAATGTAACGAGAATGTTTGCCTTTTATTGGGGATGAAAGCAATTTTTTGCCACATGCGCACGTTTTTATAAAAACAGTCAAAACGATGAATGTGAAAACGACAGTTCAGGGAAGCCTGATCACCACTTTCAGATGCAATGCGCAATGCAACATGTGCAACATTTGGAAGTCGCCCACACGTCCTGACGAGGAGATTGATGCCCATTACTATGAGCGCTTGCCTGCCGGTCTGCGCATCAACATTACGGGTGGAGAAGCCACACTGCGAGCCGACATTGAGCGCATTTTCGAGATTCTATATCCGAAATCGAAATTGCTTGAACTGAGCACTAATGGTTACAATACTGAGCGCATTGTGGCTTTGGCCCGCCGATTTCCAAACATCTTGATTCGGGTGAGCGTGGAGGGACTTCCGCACATCAACGACACGAAGCGTGGCCTGAAGGACGGTTTTGACCACGCTTTGCGCACGATGTTGGAGCTGAAAAAAACGCCTTGTCACAACATTGGTTTCTCGGTGGTCATTTCGCCCGACAACTACAAAGATCTGGTGTCGCTCTATGAATTGTGTGTGGCTTTGGACGTGGAGCTTGGCACGAGTGCGGTGCATAACTCATGGTATTTTCACAAGCATGACAACGAGATTGTGAGCGAAGACGCATTGCGGGAGCACGACCGCTTTGTGCGCGCGTTGCTCACGAGCAAACGGCGCTCTTTGAAAGGCCGCTTGAAAGACTATGGCCGCGCTTATTTCAATCGGTCGATTCACCGCCGGCTGCGAGGTGACGAGAGTGGTTACAGACCGGCCTGTGGAGCCGGTACCGATTTCTTTTTCATCGATCCGTGGGGCAACGTGTCGCCGTGCAATGGCAGTGAGCGCCAGTGGGTGATGGGAAATATCAAAGAGCAGCCGCTCGATGCCGTGATGGCCAGTGACGCGGCGCGTGAGGCGATGCGACAGGTAGAGGCATGCGACCGCAACTGCGCGTTTATTGTCACCGAGCGGCACGACATGGTGCGCCGGCCGTGGAAACCCATCGGGTGGATTGTGAAAAACAAATGGCGCATCGCGCGAGGAAAAGACATTGATTGGGCATGAGCTGCGACACGAATCACACTTCTCCCCTCACAATAGCAGTGCTGGGGATCAGGGGATTCCCTCATGTGCAGGGTGGTGTGGAGGTGCATTGCCAGCACATTTACCCACTCATGACCGACGCGCACATCAGGGTGTATCGCCGCAGGCCATACGTGGGACGCGATAACCCCAGCCAGTGGAGCCATGTGGAGTTTGTGGATCTGCCCTCAACGCGCATTCAAGGATTTGAAACCGCGTTCCACACCATCTGTGCGGTTCTGCATGCTATAAGGCATCGCCCGCAAGTGGCGCATGTGCACAACATGGGACCCGCTTTGCTCGCGTTGCCTTTGCGTTGGGTGGGCATACCTGTGGTGATGACCTATCACAGCGTGAATTATGAACACGCCAAGTGGGGACGATTTGCCAAGTGGCTGTTGAGGCAAAGTGAACGACTGTCGCTGCGCTATTGCGACCGTGTGATTTTTGTGAACCGATTCCGCATGGAGCAGTTCCCTGAGTGGGTGAGAAAGAAAAGCGTGTATATCCCCAACGGCATCGATGCGGCTAGCCGCACCACGGCCACAGATTTCCTTGAACGACATGGCGTAGTGCCCGGCCGCTACGTCTTGGCTGTGGGCCGACTTGCGCATGAAAAAGGTTTTGACCTCCTTGTGGAAGCCGCGAACCGCTTGCCAGAAGTGGAGCAACTGGTAGTGGCCGGTGCCAGCGACCACAACACTTCTTATGAATGGCACTTGCGGCACCTCGATGTGGGGCAAAAAGTGAAGTTCGTGGGCTTTGCCGATGCTGACGCGTTGCGGCAACTCTATAGCCATGCCCGCTTGATGGTGATTCCCTCTCGCAGTGAAGGATTCCCTCTGACTTTGCTTGAGGCAATGTCTTATGGATTGCCCCTTGTGGCGAGCGACTTGCCGGCCACCCATCTCGTGAAACTGGAAAACGACGATTACTTCGCTGTGGAAAATGTGGCCGACCTGTGTGAAAAAATAAAAAACAAGCTAATGAAAACCAGCTCATTAGCTTGCTATGACCTGTCGTTGTTTGACTGGGGAAAAATTGCTCGGAAAACGCTCGATGAAATCGTGCGAGCCGCACGTGGTTAGACGTTGAAACGAAACACCACGATGTCGCCGTCTTGGAACACGTAATCTTTTCCCTCGATGTGCATCTTTCCGGCTTCTTTCACAGCGGCCTCGCTGCCATAGTGAATATAGTCGTCATATTTGATGATTTCGGCACGAATGAAGCCGCGCTCAAAGTCGGTGTGAATCACGCCTGCGCATTGTGGTGCCTTGCTGCCGCGCCGATAAGTCCACGCACGCACCTCTTTGGGGCCAGCGGTAAGAAACGTTTCGAGGTTCAATAGCGAATAAGCGGCTTTAATCAGGCGATTCACGCCACTTTCTTCCAAGCCGATTTCTTGTAAAAACATTTGGCGCTCTTCGTAGGTTTCAAGCTCTGCGATTTCACTTTCTGTCTGGGCGGCCACCACCAGCATCTCGGCATTCTCATCCTTAATGGCTTGGCGCACGGCCTCCACATAGGCGTTGCCTTGCTTGGCGCTGGCATCGTCCACGTTGCACACATACAGCACGGGCTTGCTTGTGAGCAAAAACAAGTCGTGTGCCACGCGCTCTTCGTCTTTGTTCTCCAGCGCCACGCTACGGGCATTTTTGCCTTGCTCAAGGGCGGCTTTGTAGCGAGAGAGCACCTCATGCTGCACTTTGGCGTCGCGGTCGCCGGCCTGTGCCTGCTTGGCGACGCGTGGAATACGGCTTTCGATGGTTTCGAGGTCGCGCAGCTGCAATTCGAGGTCGATGACTTCTTTGTCGCGCACGGGGTCAATCGTGCCGTCCACATGCGTGATGTTGTCGTCGTCAAAACAGCGCAGCACATGAATGATGGCATCGGTTTCGCGAATGTTTGCCAAGAACTTGTTGCCAAGCCCCTCACCTTTGGAAGCTCCTTTGACGAGGCCTGCGATGTCGACAATCTCGACGGTGGTGGGCACAATGCGTGCCGGATGCACCAGCTCGGCCAACTTATTGAGCCGCTCATCGGGGACGGTGATCACACCCACGTTAGGCTCGATGGTGCAAAAGGGGAAATTGGCCGATTGCGCTTTGGCGTTTGACAAACAATTAAAGAGCGTTGACTTGCCCACATTGGGCAATCCTACAATACCACATTGAAGTGCCATATCGATAAGTTCAGAAATTTATTTCAATTAAAATTGCTGCAAAGTTACTACTTTTTGTCAAGAACAACGACTTTCGCACCACCAATCATTTGCCATATCCGTGCAGTTGGCGATAATGGATGGGCGAGCAACCGAGATGCTTTTTCACATATTTGCCAAAGAATGAGATATTTTCAAAATTGAGAGTTGTGGCAATTTCTTTAATGGTCATGTCGCTGTAAAGCAGCAGTTGCTTGATTCGGGCCACCACGCTCAGTGCAATCATTTCGCTGGCAGTGCGCCCCGAGCGTTGCTTGCACACACTGGCGAGGTATTTGGGCGACACGCACAGGGCATCGGCATAGGCCTGCACGCTTCGCTCGGTGATGTGTCCGTCGGCAAGCAGCAGCACGAAGCGCCGGTACAGCCTGTCGCCCTGCCGCAAGATGTTGTTGGGATTGGCATCGATGTGGCGGTTGACGTTGCTGAGCATGTCGTAGGCATAACCACGCAGAACCCCGGTCATGGTTTCGCGGCCAAAGTTCAGTTCCGGATGATCCATTTTGAAAATGGCGAGGTCGTAGTAGCGCACCATGAGCGCCACCTCATCGGCCGTGAAGTGAATCACGGGATTCATCCTGATTTGCATGGCGGCATCAAAAATGCTTTTGCTGATGAACGATAAGCCGAGGTCGGTGCTGAAGGCGCAGATGATGCACCTGAAATCTTGCGAGTGAGTGAAACCTCCCACTACGGCATGAGCGTCCACAAAG
Source organism: Muribaculaceae bacterium (assembly GCA_017478855.1). Classification (GTDB taxonomy): domain Bacteria; phylum Bacteroidota; class Bacteroidia; order Bacteroidales; family Muribaculaceae; genus Sodaliphilus. Next base: position 23,223 of record JAFVCX010000052.1, read on the forward strand.
AGGCCGTCGTTGGCAGTGAGATAGCAGTCGTTATCATTGAGCTTGACGTGAATGTCGCCTTCAAGACAAAAGACAAAGGCAAAAAAATTCACCTTGAATACCTGTGAAAGATTGGGGATAGAGGTGATGTTGTCGGCAAAGAAAATCTCTCCGTCGGCATAGCGCACTTTGTCGTAAATTTTAGGCACGTTGCCAAGTTGAATCTCTTTCATCCGTGCGGTTTTTGGATAATTAATGATATGAAGCGGCGTAAATCTCGATGAGTTCCTGCCGTGTGAGGAAGCGCGGGTCAAGGTCGAGCATGCCTTGCCCGGTGGCAATGGCATTGTCGGCCATACGCTCAAAGTCGGCAGGGGAGATGCCCCATTCGCTCAGACGGATGTCGCTCACGCCACATTCGCGTTGCATGAGGGCCAGAGCGTCAAGGAAGTCGCTGGGGCGTGCGCTTTTCTGCTGAGTCATTTTCTCGGCCATTTTCATGTATCGCTTCATGGCGTTGTTTTTGAACGTCTTAAAATAGGCGTTGCTAATGGCGATGAGGCCGGCTCCGTGTGGCAGCTTGGGATAGAATGCGCTCATGGCGTGCTCCAGTGCATGCTCACCCGTGCAGCAGCTGGTGCTCTCCACCATGCCTGCAAGGGTGCTGGCCCAAGCCACCTTGATGCGTGCCCATTGGTTTTTGCCATCGGCCACGGCCACGGGCAGATATTTGTAAAGCAGCCTGATGGCCTCAAGCGCGTAGAGGTCGCTGATGGGAGTGTGCGCCTTGCTGATGTAGCCCTCGGCCGCATGGAAAAACGCGTCGAAACCTTGATAAGCGGTGAGCCGTGGCGGAACGGTGAGCATGAGTTCGGGGTCAACGATGGCCAGCTTCGGGAAAACGAGTGGCGACCCGAATCCTATTTTCTCGTGAGTTTCGTCGTTGGTGACCACACCCCACAAATCCACTTCGGTGCCGGTGCCTGCCGGGGTGGGGATGGCTACAATGGGCAAAGCTTTCTCGATGTTTTTTTTACCACCGGTGCCGCTCTGCACGTAGTCCCAAAAATCACCGCCCATTGCGGCTGTGATGGCAATGGCTTTGGCAGTGTCGATGCTACTGCCGCCACCCAACCGATAATGAAGTCGCACTGATGCTCGCGGCACACGTCCGCGCCTTGCATCACATGCGACTTGATGGGATTGGGCAACACTTTGTCGAACACGACAGAATAGATGCCTGCCTGTGTGAGCTGCTGAAGTAGGGTGTCGAGATACCCGTATTTTTTCATCGACGAGCCGGCACTGATCACCACAAGGGCGCGTGTGCCGGGCAGGGCTTGGTTTGACAAGTTTTTAAGCTCCCCAGCACCGAAAACGAGTCGGGTGGTTATATTCAGTCCGAATTTCATTTTTCCTATAATGGTTTTGTCGTTGTGGTTGAAGTATAAAAATGATTCAAAGATACTAATTTTTTGATTTGAACACAAATAAAACCAAATGTTTTTATAAAAATGTGTGTCAAA
>JAFVCX010000053.1 GCA_017478855.1 Muribaculaceae bacterium
CACCGCCGCCAACTGGCTCGATGCCCACTAATCCCTCATCCGCTATTTTCTCTCGTCACGCCCTCAGCAAAACAGGTAGTTTTTCATAAAAAGGTTACCACAGGCAACCTTTTTCACAAATCCTCGCCATTGGGACGGTTATACTCATTGTCATAATACATTAAAATGCGATATTCGCCCAAATACTCATTAATCATAAACCACACCGATTTTTTCTTGACCATAGCACCTAAAGCTTCTATTCCCCATTCCATTTGTTGCTCTTTAGTCGCATTAGAAATCTCATCCTTGTGTTTCGTCAATAGAAGCCGGCGTGCTTTTTCAACGGCTACAGTGTCTATCACCTCAGGTAGTTGGTAATAAGCCGACTCGTATCGCTTTCCGTTAACCAACATTTCGTATGAAATGTTTTCACTATTCGGAATTCGGTTTCCCGTTGGTGACATAGTGGCCGACATATATTTCGCGTTTTTCTCAAACTGGTCGCATAATTGGTTAAACCTAATCTTAATTTCTCCTTCACGTGACGCATAAGCGTCTTCCACCATTATTCGGCTCACTTTATTATTATCTGTAACCACATGAACTCGAACTTTTCCTCCATTAAATTCTCCCGATAAATAGTCACCTGTACTATTATAGCGAAAACCTTTAGCCTTTAATTTCTGTATCATGGCCGTTTTTGTGCCAGTCACAGGAATTCCTAAAAACTTTGTTACATCTTTTTGTGCATTTGCTATGGTTGCTGCAAATAGCAACAATATCAGAATGACTTTTTTCATAGTTGTTTTTATTTGGTTTTTCATTTATAATGCGCAAAGCTACAAAATAAAATTTGCATTTGCTCTCTCCTCGCAGTAGTTTTGGATAAATTAGGCCGCACCTCAGCAATAAAAATAAACGAGTTTATTTTGTATTGTATTCGGTTTGCAGTAATTTTGCAGCCGTTTTTTTGAGGGAGAGGTAACAGTTTATGCAGCAAGACGAGCGATTACGACAACTTGAGCAGGCACCATTGGGGCGGCTGCTGTGGCAATACAGCCTGCCCGCCGTGGTGGGCATCGTCGTGATGTCGGTCTACAACATCATTGGGCGCATCTTCATTGGTCACGGCGTGGGCCCCGATGCCATTGCAGGACTTGCCATCACATTCCCGGTGATGAACGTGAGCGCGGCTTTTGGCGTGCTCATCGGTGCCGGTGCGGCATCACGCATCAGCATCGTGCTGGGACAAGGCAACAAGCGTGGAGCCGAACTGATTCTGGGCAACAGCATCGTGATGACACTCATCTTCGGCACCCTCTACATCGCTCTCTTTGCCATTTTCCTCGACCCCATCTTGCGCCTCTTTGGAGCGAGCGACACCTCGCTGCCCTACGCGCGCGACTACATGGTGTGGATTCTGCCCGGCCTGCTCATCAACAACATCTGCTATTCCTTCAACAATGTGATGCGCTCCACCGGCTACCCCACCAAGGCCATGATCACCATGTTCATCGGAGCCGGCATCAACGTGGTGCTCGCGCCCATTTTCATCTTTGGGCTGCAATGGGGCATCAAGGGTGCCGCCATTGCCAGCGACATAGGCATGGGCGTGAGTGCGGCATTTGTGATGTGGCATTTCATGGACCGGCGCAGCCAGCTGCACTTCTCTCCGGGCACCTACCACCTGCAATGGAGCGTGCTACGTCCCGTCATGGCCATCGGCGCGGCTCCCTGCATCGTCAACACTGCCGGCTGCGTCATCAATGCGGTGGTCAACAACACCGTCTATCGCTATGGCGGCGACTCTGCCGTGGCCTCAATAGGCATCTTCACCGCCGTTACCGGTCTGCTGGTGAGCACCGTCATTGGCGTGTGCATGGGCATGCAACCCATTGTGGGCTATAATTATGGCGCACGCCGTTACGACCGCCTCAAACGCACCTTCTGGCTGGCGGCAGCCGTGTGCACGGTGGTGTGCACGCTCGGTGCCATTGCCGGCCACTTCATTCCACGCCAAATCTCATGGATGTTTGCCAACGATGCCGCCCTCATTGCCGCCGGCGAGCGCACCCTGCGCATGACCACATGGATGTTTTGGGCAGTAGGGTTCCAAATTGTTTCCACCAACTTCTTCCAATCGCTGGGCGAAGCCAGCAAATCCATCTTCATGAGTCTTTCACGCCAAGTGATTTTTCTCATCCCATTACTGTTCACCCTGCCGCGTCTGTGGAAACTCGACGGCGTGTGGCTCTCCTTCCCTTTCAGCGACCTCATTGCCACCCTCGTGGCCGTGGCACTGCTCTCCATCGAAATGCGCAAAATCACGCGCTTGCAGCAGCAAGGCTGACCGCAGCCGCCACATTTGCCTCCCCTTTTCCCATAGCCATTCATCGACGCAAAACGTTGTTTTTCACATTTTTTATTTGCACGAGTGAGCAAAAATTTGTTCCTTTGCATTTTGGAAGATTCGCCTTGCAAGCCGAAGGCGAAATTTTGTCATGATTTTTTATTAACCGCCTGACACACAGGCTAAAGACCAAAATATATAATGAAAAAACTTTTATCTCTTGTGACTGTGGCCATCGCTTGCCTGCAAGCTCTCGCCATCCCGGCTCATCCGGGCACAACTGCCATGCCGCAACCCGACGGCACCATGATTACCATTGAACTGCATGGCGATGAGTATTACTGCTTCACCACCACCGCCGATGGCTACACCCTGCTCCAAAACGAGCAAGGTGCCTATGAATATGCCCGCCGCAGCGGCGACATCCTTGTAAGCACAGGGGTCATGGCACACGACGCTGCCCTGCGCACCGCCAGCGAGAACGCCCTGTTGCAAGGTATTAGTCGCCGTGTCACCGACTCGGCCGCCATCACTCAATCAAAGGCCATGCGTGCCCGCCGCGATGCCGCCGCTAAGGTGCAGCGCTACGACTACTCCAAGTTCCGCGGCCTCATCATCCTCATCAATTACACCGACGTGCAATTCTCGATGAGCGACCCCAATAGTTTTTACGACCACATGATCAACGACGAAGGTTTCACCGGCTATAACGACGACAACGGCCAGTGGGTGAGCTGCACCGGCAGCGTGCGCGATTATTTCGACAACCAATCGTCCGGGCGTTTCAAACCCCACTTCGATGTGGTGGGCCCCATCACGGTCAATTATAAAAGCACCGACCACAGGCGCACCACCAACTCCGCCACCATTTTCCGCGCAGCCCTTTCGGCGGCCAACTCGCAGGTAGACTATTCGCTTTATGACACCGACAACAATGGTGTCGTGGACATGGTGTTCTTTCTCTGCGCCGGCATGTCGTCGAGTTTCAGTGGCAACAACTCGCAGCTGCTGTGGCCTCACCGCAGCCGCATCAGCGCTTACTACGACGGCAAGAGCTTCGGCGACTATGCCTGCTCCAACGAGCTGTATGGCTGGGAGAGCACTCCCTCCTCCATCGCCACCGAGGGGATTGGCACCTTCTGCCACGAGTTCAGTCATGTGCTGGGCTTCCCCGACCTGTACGACGTGGACTATGACGGCACTGGCGGCGAAAGCCACCACCCGGGCTCTTGGGACATCATGGCCGGCGGCGGCAGCTACAACTACTCGCGCACGCCCTGCGGCTACACCATCTTTGAGCGATTCTCGCTGGGATGGGCCAATCCTTC
>JAFVCX010000054.1 GCA_017478855.1 Muribaculaceae bacterium
AGTAGGTGCCGCTCTCCTTGTGCTGTCCGAATTTCTGCCAGCAGCGGTCGAGCATGTCGCGGTATTGCAGCGGCTCGATGTGCCAGCCCCGGTCGGCCTTGGCCTTGTCCTCGCTGGTGGGGCAATAGCGGCCGAAGGCGAAGATGTCGGCCCGGTGTTCCACCACCACATCTATCAGGTCCGGTATCTCATCGATATTCACTCCGCTGACGGTGGTCATCACCGCGCTGTCGATGCCCGCACGGCGCAGCGTGGCCAAAGCCTCCAGCGTGGCGTCGAACGAGCCAGGCTTGCGGAAGGCGTCATGCGTCTCGCGCAGGCCGTCGAGTGAAAGCTGGTACTTGCGGCAGCCAAGCGACTTGAGCCGTGCGCACACATCGTCGGTGAGGTGGAACGGGTTGCCCATAAGGCAAAATGCGATGTCGCGGCGATGCACCTCCTCCAGCAAGTCCCAAAAGCGGCTGTGCAGGATAGGGTCGCCGCCGGTGATGTAGAGGTACGGAAGTCGCCCGATGCGGCGAGCCATATCCTCGATGTTGTCGAGCACACGCAGACATCTCTCGAAGGGCATCTCGACCAGTTCGGGATGCCCTTCGGAGAAGATGTAGCAATGCTTGCAACGTTGGTCGCAAGCATCGGTGATGTGCCACTGGAAAGCGAAGTAGTCCATGGGATTACTTCTTGTCGCCGGCGCCACATGCGCTGCCGCAAGCGGCGGGTTTCTCCTCGGCGGGTTTCTCACCAGCTCCGCAAGCGGTGCCACAAGGGGTGGCAACGGTGCTAATCATTCCTTGAGCCGTGTGGGTCATGTTCCAATCTGTGCGTTTCATAATTATATAATTTTGTTGATTGATAAATTCTGTGCAAAGATACGCAAAAATCACGAAACAGAACACCGCTATCCGAACTGCACGTCACTCTCTTTTTTATATGTAATGCACAAAAGCATGGTGAAAAAAACGATGCCTATTAACAATTATTATGAAATAGTACACCGCGACATCCCTTGATTTTTTTCTCGAAATGCTTTGTCTTTTTTGCTTTGTGGCGTGGTTCCTTGCCGGGCTGTGGGCTTTTGGAAAGAAGGAGTCGCTTGGCGATTTCGGGGGAACATCAACGGTGGATTTCCCATTCTTTGACCTGGAGAGGGACGATTGCTGTCATCGCTTTCGCCGACAGCATTCTCTCTGCCACGCCGATGTAAAAACCTCTTGTCGGAGTTATCGTTGCTGACGACAGCAAAATATGGTACATCATGACTGCTACACAATACAACACCATGAGCAAGGAGCTATGGAAGAACATTGGGACCATCGCCGACAATGAGTGCCTGGAGCGTCGCCTCGCCCGCTACGCCAAGAAGCTGGTCCAGGAGCAAGACGTCCCCACGCTGATGACCAAGGAGGAGTATCTCGCGATGCGCAACGAGGTTGAACAACAACTTGCCCGCGGCAAGGGTATGATGATGCTTCCGGGTGAGGGTCTGAGAGCTTTTTTATAGAGAGGAATTCGAGGAGTACCCCAAGACCGGCAACGGCCAGCCCGAGCCGCAGAAAGGTCAACTTGCGAACCGATGGAGCCGCGAAATCACGAAGAAGCACCGCATGGTCTACCGCATCTTCAATACCGAAGTGGTGGTGGTCCTTGCCGCCTACGGCCATTATGACGACAAAAAACTTTGAGAAACAAGGCGATTAGCTTTGACGAGGCCAAGAAGACCCTTGACACCATCCTCGCCGAAGCCAAGCGCCGCGGCTACGACACCTCGAACCTCATCTGGGTGAAACAGGAATAATAGAACCTGGATTGCACAAAACAGCAGCGGCTGCCGTCCGCGAGGATGGCAGCAGTTTAGTTTGCTGCAATCTTTTTTCTCAATTCTTTCTGCCAAATGGCCAACTCAACCGCAATGCAAATAATGATAAGGGCTATTCCAACGGGAAGCCCCCATTGGGACTCTGTTTCCAGGTACTCATTATAAGCAGCTAATGGAATACTATAGCCTGCCGTTTCATAGGCGTAAACTGTTGATTTACGTGAACTGTTAAGGTCTTCGTTCTTTTTGACGTAAAGCCTGATTGTTGATTGCTCATGGATTGCCTCGTCACTATAGGGAATGATAAAGCGATGCAATGGATATTCGTTAAGTTCTACGCGTGTCCAGTGGGCATTATTCTTACCCGGAGCATCGTTTACAAAAACGGATGAAACCGTTCCGTCTACATATTTAAGGTCACTTTGAGTTATGGGTGAAGCGTTGAAGTGTTGGTACAATGCATTACCACCCACCACCAACGAAAAAATACCCCATAGTATGGATACTACTATCTTGTGTAACTGGTTCATAGCTGTTATCTTTATTGGAAAGTCATACTGTGAAGCTTTTTTTAATCAAATGAAAGTTTAACTATATTGTCGTTGCCCCCAAGCAGAAAATATTCTTCGTACTCC
>JAFVCX010000055.1 GCA_017478855.1 Muribaculaceae bacterium
GTTTTTCTCATGATGTTTGCCTGTTTTTCTTGCAAAGTTAGCCATTCTTTCGTAATTTTGCAATCTTGGCCAACCAAACCACACCGGCAATGAGCGATTTTTTCAAGACAGTAAGAGGGGTGTCGCAGGGCATCTACAAGGAGAAGATGAGTAAGTTCATCTCTTTCGTCCAACCCGTGCAAACTGCCGATGAAGCCAGAGAAGTTGTCAAAAAATACCAAAATAAATACCACGACGCGCGGCATGTGTGCTGGGCCTACATGCTGGGCACGGCGCGCGACCAGTATTTGAGCAGCGACAACGGCGAGCCGAGCGGCACGGCGGGCAAGCCCATCTTGGGGCAAATCAACTCCTTTGGGCTGACCAACGTGGTGATTGTGGTGGTGCGCTACTTTGGCGGTATCAAGTTGGGCACCAGTGGCCTCATCGTGGCCTATCGCGAGGCGGCCCGTCTGGCCATCGAGGCGGCCGAGGTGCTTGAGTGTCACGAGCAGGCGCAGGTGTCGTTCACCTTTCCCTATTTGGCCATGAACGACGTGATGCGCCTTGTGAAGCGTGAGGACATGCGTGTGCTCGAGCAGGCATTCGACAACGTGTGCTCGATGACGCTCGAGTGCGATGCCGATCGCATGCCGGCCTTCCGCAGCCAGCTGGGCAAGGTGGATGGTGTGAGCCTGCCGGAGACCTGATTTGGTTAAATTTTAGTTAAATGACGTGTGCCGTGCGCCTTTGGTGCGCGGTTTGTGCTATCTTTGAAGGTGATTAAGCGAGCGGCAGCGGCCGCGCTTGGTCACTTTTAACATCGTGGATTAATTATTACACGGAGCGTTATGCTCGGCGGCACCAACAGAAACCTAGGAAATTTCTGACACAACGGTACGAACGCTGAAGGCATCAATGCTACCGCGCGTTATGCGTGGGGCTATGTCATTACTTCTGTTCGTATGGGTTTTCCTAGGACCTCTGTTGGTGGACGTGATGCATACAGTCTCACGCCTTCGTTTTTTTATTACAAACCGATATTAATTCCGGCTGCCAGTGGAGGCTGATGGCGGCATGGGTCGTGACATGTTTCAACCATTGCAACGCCTTGTGTCTTCACAGGGCATCATAGGCCAGTTTCTTCGCTATGCGGTGGTGGGCGGTGTGGCTTTTGTGGCCGACTACGGCACCCTGCTTCTGCTTGCCGAGTGCCTGCACTGGCACTATTTGGCCTCGGCCACGGTGGCTTTCGTGGTGGGGCTGGTGGTGAACTACGCCTTGAGTGTGTGGTGGGTGTTTTCGCAAGCACGCTTTGAGAACAAGAAGCTGGAGTTTGCCATCTTTGCCGTGATAGGTGTGGTGGGCCTGCTCATCAACAATGAGGCTATGTGGGGCTTTACCGACGGGCTGGGCATCGACTACCGCCTCTCAAAGCTCTTGGCGGCTGCCATCGTGCTGGTGTGGAACTTCATGGCTCGACGCATAATCCTTTTCACAAAATGAACAACCAAAACACAAGTGCGGTGGCTCTGATTGTGGGAGCGGGCCCGGCGGGCCTGACGGCGGCCACCGAGTTGCAGAGAAACACAACGATTCATCCCATCGTGGTCGAAGAAAGCGATGCCATAGGAGGCATCTCGCGCACCGTGCGCTATCACGGCAACCGCATGGACATAGGCGGGCACCGCTTTTTCAGCCGCAGCGAGCGTGTGAACCGGTGGTGGCTGTCATTCTTGCCCATGCAGGGAGCACCCGCGCTCGACGACCGCCTGCTGTCGCGCTCCAAGCCTCTCTCGCCCGCCGGCCCCGACCCCGACCTGACCGATGAGGTGATGCTCACGCGCGACCGCATTTCACGCATCTTCTATTTGCGCGCGTTTTTCGATTATCCCATCTCGCTCAAGTATTCCACCTTTGCCGGCATGGGGCTGTAGCGCACCGTCAAGGCCGGAACCGGCTATGTGGCCGCCGCCTTGCGCCCGCGCGAGGAGAAGTCGCTCGAAGATTTCTACATCAACCGCTTTGGCCGCCCGCTCTACTCCATGTTTTTCGAGGACTACACCCAAAAGGTGTGGGGACTGCATCCCTCGCGCTTGGGGGCCGACTGGGGAGCGCAGCGTGTGAAGGGCCTGTCGGTGACCGAGATTCTGAAAGACATGCTCATGAAAGGCTTGCGGCGCAAGCCGAGGCACGTGGAAACTTCTCTGATTGAATCGTTTATCTATCCCAAACTGGGTCCGGGCCAACTGTGGGAAACGGTGGCCGGCCGCATGGAGCAAGCAGGCGGTGAGTTGCGCATGAATGAGCGAGTGACCGCTGTGCATGTGGCTGAGAATCAGGTGGACTATGTGGAAACCGTGAGCCCCGATGGCACGCTCACGCGCCGGCCGTGCGATTACCTGTTCTCTTCCATGCCGCTCAAAGACCTCGTGGCTTCGCTCACCGGCATTGAGGTGCCACAAGAGGTGCGGCAGGTGGCCGCCGCGCTGCCTTATCGCGATTTCATCACTGTGGGGCTGCTGGTGAAGGAGCTGAAATTCAAAAACAAAACCCATGTGCCCACCTATGACTGGCGCATCCCCGACACGTTGATCTACATCCAAGAGCGCGACGTGAAAATAGGCCGCCTTCAGGTGTTCAACAACTGGTCGCCCTATTTGGTGAAGGACTACGAGAACACTATGTGGATAGGGTTGGAATACTTCTGCAATGAGGGCGACGACATGTGGAACATGAGTGAGCAAGACTTCATCGGCATGGCCATCGCCGAGCTGGTGAAGATAGGCTTCGTGAATCGCGACGATGTGCTCGATGCCACGCAGGTAAAGGTGAAGAAAGCCTATCCGGCCTATCACGGCACCTATTATGAGCTGGACTTGGTGCGCGCTTTCCTCGATGGCATCAGCAATCTGTATTGCATTGGCCGCAATGGGCAGCATCGCTACAATAACATGGACCACTCCATGCTCACGGCCATGAAGGCGGTGGATGCCATCGTGGCCGGAACGACCGATAAGGCCGCCGTGTGGAGCGTCAATACCGAAGAAGAATATCATGAGAGTAAGTGACACCCTGCGCCGCTGCTGTGCCACACGTCCCGTGGCGTTCATCATCGTCCTCGCGGCTCTTGAGGGACTGATGGTAGTTCTGCTTGGCGGCTACAAGATTGCGATTGACACGCCATCATATATTTCGGCCTACCGTCATTTCCTCTCGGGGCAGATAGATATTTTGCGCACTCCGGTGTATCCGTTCTTTGTGGGAATGGTGCAAGATGTCATGGGTCCCCGATACTATGCGTGGGGCGTGGTGGCGCTGCAATATGCGCTGTTTTTTGGCACCATCAAATATTTTTATGCGCTGGCCATGCGCGTTGCGGCATCACCTCGGCGGGCATTTGTGGCCACGTTGTGTTTTGCCCTGCTGCCCGGCATTTCGTCGTGGTGCAGCACGCTCCTCACCGAAACGCTGGCATTGCTGGGGTCGGTCATGTTGCTGTATCACTTGGTTCGGGCCCACGACACACGCCGCGTTATCCATGCGCTGGCCATGACGGTTTGGCTGGTGTTTCTGATTTTTTTGCGGCCCGTGTTTGTCTATGCGCTGCCCATTTTGGCGGTCGTGTGGACGGTAGCGGTGTTTGAGGGGCGAGGAAGCCGCCGCGTGGCACTGGCGTCGCTTGCCGGCGTGGTGGTCGCCTCGATGCTGCTGCTGGGCTACATGAGGGCGCTTCAGGCCGAGCATGGTCTGTTTGCCCAATCTAATGTGAGCGACATAAACCTTTACTATTTGGAACGCTATGACGGACTGATGAATCCGTCGTTTGTCGAGGATGCTCCGTTGAGAGAAAAGCTGGAGCGATTTGTGGCGACTCATGGTGAGAAAGTGGAAGATGGCCACCTTATTTGGGGGGAATGGTTTGACCTGAAGGACAATCATTCGCCGGCGGCCGTTCATCAGGCCATACAAGCGTCCTATCAGATGCAGCCGCTGCGGGCGGCAAGCAAAGTGGGTGGTCGGTTTTATCGTGTGGCTATGACGGCCATGTTCGAAACAAGGCATCCTGTTTGGGACACGATCAACGACGTGCTGTCGCCCTCCATGAGCGTGCTCTATCTGTTGCTTGCCACCTATGGCGTTTTGCTCGTGTGGACGATGCTGCGGCAGCGGCGATGGCCGTGGCTCTCGGTGCTGATGGTCATGCTGGGCGTGGCCAATCTGGTGACGGCTGTGGTGGGAGCGCAGTCGGAGTGGGGGCGGCTGGTGGTGCCCTCGCTGCCCATCTACATGCTGATGCTCTTGCAGTTGCTCAAACCTTGGCACTGGCGAGGAATGCCGGCGGGCAACAGGTTGTTTGACTGAGGGGCGAGGTCGCTGTAATCGCCGCCGGTGTTTGGCGGTAACGAAAAAATACCTAAATTTGCATCGTCATCACTACTGATGACGATGCAAATTTTTCATGCTGCAGACCAAGATGGAGAAACTTTTTAGCAAAACCTATTATTTGAACGCCGGTGAGTGCAACACCGAAGGCGAACTGCCCATGTGGGCACTGGTGGGACACATCATCGAGGTGGCCACGTTGCATGCCAACTCGTGGGGCGTGGGCTATGCCCATCTGATTAAGCACAATCAGGCGTGGGTGCTCTCAAGGGTGACGGTGGAGATGCAACGTTATCCCAGAGTGGACGAGCACTACACAATCACCACGTGGATAGAAGATTACAATAGCTATTTCTCCCAGCGCAACTTTGAGATTCAAGATGCCGAAGGGCACAGCTTGGGCTTTGTCCGCACCATTTGGATGGTGATTGACTTGGCCAAGCGCACGGGAGCGGATATAGCCGACTTGAGCTACCTGCACGAGAATGTGTCGAACCGTCCTTGCCCCATTGAGCCGCAAGAGCGGCTGCGCCCTCTGAGTGGGGGTGAAACGACGACACACAGAGTCAGCTACACCGATTGTGACTTTAACCGCCACATGAACACCGTGCGCTATGTGGAATTGCTGATGAATCAGTTTGATTTGTCATTTTTTGACAAATTTCATTTGCAGCGGGTGGAGCTGGCTTTTTTGAAGGAAACGCGCTATGGCGAGGAGGTGACGCTGGTGCGTGCCGAGGAAGAACCCCGCACGTGGCGCGTGAACCTGATGGCCGAGGGGACTGACCATGTGCGGTCGCGGTTTATGTTTCGGCCCAGAGAATGAATTAGAGTAGCGGTTGCGCGCGCAACCGCCAGAATGGCAGGATTTTAGGAAATCATCATCAGAGGCGGCCGGCACGTTGCAGCAGCATGGTGTCGGCAAGGGTGAGTGCCGCCATAGCTTCCACGATGGGCACGGCGCGCGGAACCACGCAAACGTCGTGGCGACCGCATGGATGCAGCACCGAGGGGTGGCCTTGCCGGTCGGCCACGGGCAGGTCGCGCATGAGCGTGGCCACAGGCTTGAATGTGACTTTGAAATAGATGTCCTCACCATTGCTGATGCCGCCTTGCACACCGCCCGAATGATTGGTGGCGGTGCCGATGGCTCCGTCGGGGCACGGCTCGAAAAGGTCTAATGCCTCACTGCCTTTCATGGCGGCAAAGTCACAACCCGAACCCACCTCGAACGCTTTGGCCGCATTGATGCTCATCATGGCGGCACCTAACGTGGCATTCAGTTTGCCAAAGACGGGTTCTCCCACACCGGTTGGCACTCCCTGCACCACGCAAGTGACGGCACCTCCCAGCGTGTCGCCCTCGCTGCGGGCTTGCTCAATGGCAGCGACCATTTGGGCGGCGACTTCGGGGTGAGGGCAGCGCACGGAATTGTTGTCAATATTTGACAAGTTCAGCTTGTTATAAGGCTCCGTGAGCCTTGCGCTACCTATTTGAGATGTGAAAGCCGTGATGGTGACACCCATGTGCTGAAGCAGCTGCATGGCCAAGCCGCCACCCACCATGCGGCTCACGGTTTCGCGGGCCGAAGCGCGCCCACCGCCTCGATGGTCGCGCAGGCCATATTTGGCTTGGTAGGTGTAGTCGGCATGCGAAGGGCGATAGATGTCGCGCATCGCCTCATAATCGCCGCTGCGGGCTTGTGTGTTGCGCACAATGAAACCTATGGGGGTGCCCAGCGTCACGCCCTCGTAGATGCCCGAAAGCACTTCCACTTGGTCGGGTTCTCGCCGCTGTGTGCTGCCGCCGGTGCTGCCTGCGCTGCGGCGGTTCACAAAAGCTTGTAGCTCTTCGGGCCTGATGGGCAAGCCGGCCGGCATGCCGTCGAGCACGCCTCCGAGGGCCGGCCCGTGCGATTCGCCAAAGGTGGTCAGGCGCAAGATGCGTCCAAAAGTGTTGCTCATGAGTTGTCAGTTTTTGGCAAGTTGTTCGTCTTCGTCGGTGATGTCGGCCACCTGTGCGCCCACATAATCTATGAGGTCTTGTGGGTTGATTTTGAATTGCAGCCCCCTTACGCCTGCGCTCACAAAGATGTGCGGAAACCGTGTAGCCGTGCTGTGAAAGAAGGTGGGGAAGGGCTTTTTCATGCCCACGGGAGAGCAGCCGCCCCTGATGTAGCCGGTGGTGGCGAGCAAATCTTTCATGGCGATGAGGTCTGCCTTCTTGTTGCCGCTCACGCGGGCGGCTTTTTTCAAATCCACCTCATCGCTGCCGGGCACCACGCACACGAAGTGCCCCGTGCGGTCGCCATGCAGCACCAGCGTCTTGAACACTTGGTGAATGTCTTCTCCTATACTTTGGGCCACGTGGTCGGCGGCGAGGTTGTTTTCATCCACTTCATAAGGGATTAGCTCGTAGGGAACCTTTGCTTTGTCGAGTAATCGCGCGGCATTGGTCTTGGTCAGTTTCTTCATTGTGCAAGCATTAAAAAACACTAAAATCAAGGCAAAGTTAGCCGATGTTGCCTATCTTTGCAAATAAAAACGACAATAATGATGAAAAAAACGCTATTATCGGTGGTTTTTGCCCTTTGCGCTTGGTTGGCTGTGTGCGCGCAGCAATTCTATGGCGTGGATATGGACAAACTGACGCTCATCGTGGAGCAGAGCGAGAAACTGCCGCAAGACAACGCTGTGTTTCTGATGAACAGCACCATGGAAACTTTGACGAAAACCCCTATGGCCTACCGCAAGGCACTGGAACTGGTCGAGCGGCGGCTGGGCAACCCGGCCGACAGCCTGCACAGCGAGGAGCTGTACATAGCCGCCTTGCAACATTCGGTGAAAGGCTATGTGCTGGGAGCGAGCGAGAAAGAGCGTCAGCAGCGATTGCTTGACAATGCGCTGAAAAACCGCATTGGCACCGAGGCGGCCAATTTGGAGTTTGTCACTCCCGATGGCGGCACTCACCGCTTGAGCGACTATGCCGGCAAGCATGTGCTGCTCTACTTTAACGACCCCGATTGCGATGCCTGCCAAAAGGTGAAACAACGCATGGAGCAAAGCACCGTAATCAAGGGGCTGGTGGACGACGGGAAGCTCGCGGTGGTGGCCGTTTATCCCGATGATAACGCCAAGCTGTGGAAACGTGGCACGTATCCCGAATGGATGGTGAATGGCTGGGACAAGGCTCAACAGATTGAGGAGAATGAGCTTTATGTGATGCCTCCCGCCTTGCCGGTATTCTACCTGCTGAGCCCGGAGCGCATTGTGCTGATGAAAAACGAGACCAGCCTGACGCGTATGGAAAACGCCCTCGGCAAAGTGATGGCGAGCGGCACGACCGATGCGGTGGCCGTGGCCAAGATGCTATTTATGAAATAGTGGAGAGCAAAACGTAGCTCGACGAGCCGGGCGACACGAGAAACGATTGTGCTGCACGGTGGCCGAGCATCCACAGGATTTGGCCGTCGGCTTCGAGAAGCCAGACGGCTTTTCTTTGCACTTCGTCGAGCTTCAAATCGGTGAACAGGTCGCTGATGAGTTTGGAGCCACGCAAGCCGAAGGGGCGCATGCGGTCGCCCTTGCGCCAATGCCGCAGCACCACCCGGTGGCACTGAAGCAACTGTGTGGAGAAAGCCACGGTGGTTTTACCATCGACCATTTGTGGGCTGAAGGGCGGGTTGTCGTGGAGTGAGATGTGCAGGATGCCGTGGCCGTCGCCGGGCCGGCTGAAATCAACTTGAACTTCTTCTTGTGGTGAGTATTCTGTCAGCTGCAAATCAATCGTTTCTCTGCTTAAAGTTAAAGTATGAGTTTGGCTGAAAAAATGACTGCCAACGGTGGTCGAAAACACTTGCTTGCATTGCTCGCGATTGAAGCCGAGCGGCTTGATGAGCTCGTAGAGCAAGAGGTCGGGCTGCCGCCACCTACGCAGCGTGCTTGTGCGGTAACGCGTGAGGGTGGGGTGAGGCACAAGTGCTTCGTGGCCGGCCTGACTGATGAGCTGCCGATAGAGCGCGTCGCTCTCGCGCAGATGGCTCATGGTGGTGAGAATGCCGTGGCCGGCCTGCGGAAACGATTGCGAGAGTGTGGGCAGCACCACATTGCGCAGTGCGTTGCGCCGGTACTCGTTTTGCGCGTTGGTACTGTCGGTCACAAAGTCTTCTCCCACTTGTCGCAAATAGACAAGTAGGTCGGCGCGATGCAGGTTGAGCAGGGGTCGGACGATGTGGTCGCGTGCCGCTTTCATGCCCGTGAGTCCCGTCAAACCGGTGCCTCGCAGCAGGTTCAAGAAAAAAGTTTCTATCTGGTCGTCGGCATGATGGGCCACGGCGATGGCGGCACACTCCTCCTGCCGGCGCAGTTGCTCAAACCACTCGTAACGCAACTCACGGCAAGCCATCTCTACGCTCATGGGATGAAGGTTGCGATGGGCGGCCACGTCGAAGTGCTTGATGCGCAAGGGGACGTTAAGCCGCCGGCACAAGTCGGCGACAAACCGCTCATCGCGGAGGGATTCGTCGCCCCGCAAATGAAAATTGCAATGAGCCGCCACGACGGGCCATCGCAAGCTGTGAAGCGCATGCAGCAGGCTCACCGAGTCACAGCCGCCGCTAATGGCGACCAAAAGCCGTGATTTGTCATTTTTTGACAAACCACAAGCCTCCATGTTTTGCTCGATGATATGCCGGACTTCGATGGGTGTCATGTGCTGAAAACGTGGTTGTGCCACAGGCCGACGGCCGGCCAGCGGCAAATGCAGTGCAAAGATACAAAAA
>JAFVCX010000056.1 GCA_017478855.1 Muribaculaceae bacterium
AGGGCGTGTTTAACTTCGAGGGTGGCTGCTATGCCAAGGTTATCAACCTCGACAAAGAGGCCGAGCCCGACATCTACAACGCCATTCGCCGCGACGCTCTGCTGGAGAACGTCACTGTGGACGCTCAAGGCAAGATTGACTTTGCCGATAAGAGCGTGACCGAGAACACCCGCGTGAGCTATCCCATCTATCACATCAAGAACATCCAGCGCCCGGCATCGCATGGCCCCGCCGCCAAGCAAGTGATCTTCTTGAGCGCCGACGCATTTGGTGTGCTGCCTCCCGTGTCGATTCTCGACAGCGAGCAGACCAAATATTACTTCTTGAGCGGCTTCACCGCAAAGTTGGCCGGGACCGAGCGCGGTATCACCGAGCCTACGCCCACCTTCAGCGCATGCTTCGGCCAAGCATTCCTTGAGCTGCATCCCACCAAATATGCCGAGGAACTGGTGAAACGCATGAACCAAAGCGGTGCAAAGGCTTATTTGGTGAACACCGGTTGGAACGGAACGGGCAAACGCATCTCCATTCGCGACACCCGCGGCATCATCGATGCCATCTTGAACCACAGCATCGACGCAGCTCCCACTAAGGTGATTCCTTATTTCAACTTTGTGGTGCCCACCCAGCTTGAGGGCGTTGACACGGGCATCCTTGACCCGCGCGACACCTATGCCGATCCCGCACAATGGGAAGAGAAAGCCAAAGATTTGGCAGGCCGCTTCATCAAGAACTTTGCCAAGTATGAAGACAACGAGGCCGGCAAGGCACTTGTGGCAGCAGGCCCCCAGCTGTAAAACAGCTTAAATTTCATCATATTATGCAAAAGACGCGCCCATCATGGGCGCGTCTTTTGCATATCTTTTATGTCTGGATTTTCCGTCGTGGTGCGGGATTACAAGTTCTCGTAAGGTAGAACGGCTAAAAGCTCGCCAAATTTCTTGGCTCCGGCTTCGAGCTGGTTGCCCACCATGGCACGCAAAAAAATGGGCAGGTCGAGCTGCAAAGCGGTCACACTCTCGGTGGTGTACTCATCGTGCGATTGAAGGTCGATGGCCAAATTGAATTTAATCGGAGAATCGGCTGCCGAAAAAACGATGCGCTTCGGCTCCTCGCTTTGCTCGCGGTCGATGGCCAGTCGCAGCTGTCCCATGGGCGACTCGATGGAGATGCCTTCTTCATCAAACAGCACTTTGTCAAGGTTGGCGCGGGCCTCTTCGGGCAAGCGGCTGGCGTTTTGCTCAATATGTGCCTTGAAGATGGCTGGATTGGAGAGCTTGTCCCAAACGGTGTGTATGTTGCAGGGAATGGTGGTTTTCTCGCTCTTGTAAGTTTGCATATATCGGTTTTGGTTGATAAAAAGTTTTTCAGTCAATCTCTATGCCTGCCGGCATCCAGTTTTCGGGGTCTTCGCGCCATTGTTGCAGCGCCTCCACGTCGCCCGGCTTGATGTATCGGGTTTCAACGGCGGCACGCAGCATGGCCGAGTAGTTGCTGATGGTAATCAAGCGCACTCCGGCCTCCTCAAAAGCTCTCGTGGCAGCTGGGAACTCATAGGTAAACATGGCCACCATGCCCACCACCTCACCGCCGGCGTCGCGCACGGCCTGTGCGGCCTTCAGGCTGCTCTTGCCTGTCGACACCAAGTCTTCCACAATCACCACCTTTTGTCCGGGTTTGATGTTGCCTTCAATCAGGTTCTCAAGGCCGTGGTCTTTGGGCGTGGAGCGAATGTACACAAATGGCAAGGCAAGTGTGTCGGCCACGAGAGCACCTTGAGCGATGGCACCGGTAGCTACCCCGGCCACCACCTCGGCATCGCCAAAGTTCTCCATGATGAGCCGCGACAGTTCCACTTTGATATAGTTTCTGATGTCGGGGTAGGAGAGCGTCATGCGGTTGTCGGTATAAATGGGTGAGTTCCAGCCAGAGGCCCACACAAAGGGACTATTGGGCTGCAATTTCACGGCACTGATGCGCAATAGTTTCTCGGCAAGCTGCAAATCAATCTGTTTCATAGCGGTGAGCGTCAAGTTTTAGTCCATAAATGAAATGTCACTGCAAAATTACTAATTTGCACCATGATGTGAAACTTTTTGGTGTGGCAT
Source organism: Muribaculaceae bacterium (assembly GCA_017478855.1). Taxonomy (GTDB): domain Bacteria; phylum Bacteroidota; class Bacteroidia; order Bacteroidales; family Muribaculaceae; genus Sodaliphilus. Next base: position 2,109 of record JAFVCX010000056.1, read on the forward strand.
TTCGTCCACGTTTGTATTTTTTCACCAAAACGTGATTGTGCATCTGCCCGATTATTGCGATATTTGCTTGCAAGAAAAAGTAATGTCTCATGAAAAAAGGACTTGTGCTTGAGGGTGGTGCCATGCGTGGATTGTTCACGGCTGGCATCTTGGATGTGCTCATGGAGCATGATGTGAACTTCGATGGGCTGGTGGGCACATCGGCCGGCGCGGCGTTTGGCTGCAACTACAAGTCACGGCAACCGGGCCGTGCGTTGCGCTACAACAAACGCTTTGCCCGCGATGCGCGTTACAGCGGCTGGTGGTCGTGGCTCACCACAGGCAATGTGTTTAATGCCGAATTCTGCTATCACACGGTGCCGCGCAGCTATGACTACTTCGATGTGGAGGCTTTCGATGCCAACCCCATGGAATTTCATGTGGTGTGCACCGATGTGACCAATGGGCAGGCCGTGTATCACCGTTGCGACAAGGCCAACGATGAATGCTATGAATGGATTCGCGCCTCGTCGTCGCTACCCATTGTGTCGCGGGTGGTGCATGTGGGTGGCCGGCAACTGCTTGACGGCGGCATGGCCGACAACGTGGCCTTGCGCTATTTTCAGGAGTTGGGCTATGCTCGAAATGTGGTGATCCTCACCCGTCCGGCCACCTATGTGAAGCAGCCTCTGGGCTATAATGGACTTGTGCGGCTAGCCATGTGGCGATATCCGCACGTTGCGCACGCCATGCTGACGCGCCATAAGGTATATCGCTCGCAAATAGCTTATGTGGCGGCCGAGGAACAGGCTGGCCGCGCACTGGTGCTTCGCCCTGATGAAGAACTGAACATTCCTCACGTGTGCCATGACGCCGAGGCCATGCAGCGCGTGTATGACGTGGGGCGCGACATGGGTCTACGCCGCCTCAATGAGATTCAGGCTTATTTGGAGAGATGATGCCGGTGGCTGTGAGGTCCATCCATCTGTTTTCAGAAAAACTTAAAAATCTCTAATCTTTTTCAATATAACTATTTGATAATTAATATTACTTCAAAAAAGAGAGCAATACACAAAGAGGTGAGTCGCATGCAAAGGAAGCTTTTATTGCTAACTTTGTGGTCGCAATGAAATAAAAGAATGTATTAACCACAAAAAAGAACAAAGATGAAACGAATTGATTTGAATTTTGCACACAGCGCGCAAGCCTACATGAAATTGAACGCCGAGGCAGGAACCGCTTGCGGTAGTGCCTGCGGTGCGGCCGACAAACCCGAAGAGAAGCCCGCGGCTTGTGGCAGTGCCTGCGGTGCAGCCGACAAGCCCGAAGAGAAGCCCGCGGCTTGCGGTAGCGCCTGCGGTGCAGCTGACAAATAAAACACAGGATGGACTATTTCGCTTTCCAGTGGCACATCACTGACGAATGCGACCAGCGTTGCAAGCATTGCTACATTTTTTCTGAGGGGCACCCATCACTGGTGGAGATGCCGTGGGAACGACTTGTGGCAGTGCTTGCAAAGATTGAACAGATGTGCGAGCGCATGCAACGGCTTCCTTATCTGTACATTACGGGAGGTGACCCTATTTTGCACAGCCGATTTTGGGACTTCCTTGAGTTGGTGCATGCGCATGGCATTCCGTTCACAATCATGGGCAATCCTTTCCATCTCACCGATGAGGTTTGTCGCAGGCTTAAAGAATTGGGTTGTCGCAAATACCAGTTGAGCATCGATGGTATGGAGGCCACCCACGACCGTTTTCGCAAGCCCGGCTCGTTCAAAATCACCATCGATAAAATCGTCACTTTGCGCCAAGCCGGCCTGCATTGCGCCGTGATGACCACGGTGAGTGGCATCAATTTGCACGAGATTCCGCAAATCATTGATGTCGTGGTGGAGAACCATGTGGATATTTTCGCCTTTGGCCGCTATTGCCCCACCAGTGCCGATAAGGCATCGCCCGATAAGGGATGGCATATAGAGCCTTATGACTACCGCGACTTGCTGGCCACCTGCTGGGAACGATTTGAGCGTTATCGCGACAGCGACACCACCTTCAACCTGAAAGACCACTTGTGGACGCTGTTTCTCTACGAAAAAGGCATCTTCAAAATACCCGAAGGGCTTGATGAGCAAATCATTTATGACGGTTGTAATTGTGGTAACTGTCACTTCACCATCACTGCTGAAGGGAATTTGATGGCATGCCGTCGTTTCAATAGTTATGTTGGCACGGTGGCCGATGACTTGAGCCGTGTGTTTCAGGGTGAGCGCATGGAGCGATATCGTCACCACGAGCGTTTTGAGAAATGTGCCCGATGCGAACTGCTGCGATTTTGCCGTGGTTGTCCGGCTGTGGCCTATGGTTATACGCATAATTTTTATGCTCCAGACCCACAATGCTGGAAACAGATTCAAAACAACTAACTGATTTAGATGAATTTAGAAACTTGCATAAAGAAGCTGGGGTATGTGGGAATCCTCACGTTTGCCAACGTGGATGAATACGGCCTTCCACAAGTGCGCAGCATCAGTGCCATTCATTACGAGCCCGATGCCATCTATTTTTTCACGGCTCGCGGCAAGGATTTCGCGCGGCAGCTGCTGAACGACGGCCATGTGCAAATTCACGCGCTCACGAGATATAAGGAGATGATTCGCCTCACGGCCATTGCGCGACCGGCACCGCTCCAAGAGCAAGAGCATTGGAAGGATGTGATTTTTTCCGAGCAACCCTATTTGAAGAACGTGTATCCCCGCGACACGCGCGAGATAGGCATCATTTTTGTAATCAGGGAAGCGCAAGTGGAATATTTCAACTTGAGCGAACATCCTATTGAGCGTTATTACTATGCCACCGAGGGTCTTGACGCAATTCGGAAGGGCTATGTGATTGGCGATGAATGTATAGCGTGCGGCACTTGCGCGGCTCATTGTCCGCAAGGGTGCATCGACGAGGGCGAGATATATCATATCCAGCCTGAGCACTGCCTGCATTGCGGCAACTGTTTTGAACACTGCCCGGTGCAAGCTATTGAGAGAATAGGATAACATCATAGAAAAATAATGTGTCATGAAAGCGATTGTGATTGACGGCTGTTGCAGTGCCGAGAGCCTGCATGTGAGTGAAATTCCGCGACCTGAAGCGCGCCCCGGATGGGTGCTCATCAAGGTGTTTGCCGCCGGCCTTAACCATAGTGAGGCCCTGCTTCGCACCATGGAGGCCGATGCCGATTATATAGCTACACCCATTGTGCCCGGTATTGAATGTGTGGGTGAGGTGGCCGATGCCGATGGCGGCAAATTGTCAATCGGTGACAAAGTTGTAGCATTGATGGGTGGTATGGGGCGGTCGTTCAATGGGAGCTATGCCGAATATGCGCTGGTGCCGG
>JAFVCX010000057.1 GCA_017478855.1 Muribaculaceae bacterium
GCCTCTCGCCGTGCGTCATCCTGTTTCCGCAGGCGCGCGAGCATAGCACGACTGTAGCGGCCGAGTCTCACGACGGGGCCGCTCCCATTTCTGATTATTACTATTATTATTGAATTGGTTTTCGAGTCAAGAGAGGGTCATCAATACACCGCCTTGCCAGTGCTGGTGGTGCCGTCGGTGTAGCGGGTCACCACGATGTTCACGCCGCTGAAGGGACGCATCGACATCTGGCCGAGAGTGTTGAAGTAAGTCACACCGGCCACTTCGCGGACTACGTTCACACCAGCCACGCTGGTCACCACATTGTCGAGGCTCAAGACGATTTCGTAGTCTTTCTCCACCACAAAATAGTCCTTGCTGGTGTCGTCAAGCTCGCCATCCACACGGCGACGCACTTGGTTGCCGGTTTTCTTCTTGTAATACATGCGCACGCGGAACTTCAACGGCAGTTTGCTGATTTGCCCGACCTTGCCCATGTGGCCGTCCAGCATGGGAGCGCCAAAGGTGCTCGAAAGCTCTCCTCTTATTTCCTCGTGGCCTTCGGGAGCGGCAATCTCCACGCTGCCCAGCGTCACGCCGATGTTGGTGGGTGTGCCATAGCCTCCCGTGGCATCATGATTCCATTCCATCATGTAGCCTTTGCTCTCGCTGCGAGCGTGATTTTGGCGGTCGGCATAACGCTGCATGCTCAGGTAACCCACATATTCATGTGCCAGCTCGCACACGCGCCATGCGCGGAAGCCCACGGCTTCGTAGCCCTCGGGTACCTCGCCGGTGACGTCGAGGGTCACATTGTAGTAGCAGAAAGTGGTGTCGTTATCCTCTTCTTTCCATGTGTACTCGCTGATGCCGCCACGCTTGTTGTTCACACCTTCCCACACGGCATCGATGGTCTTGATGCGGCCCAGCGCAAATTCCTGAATGGGGGCACCATAGGTGTTATATTTAGCTATGCCGTCATCAGAATCATTATAACGATAGGTGCGCACAATTGGCACATATGAAGTGATGCCCTCAATGGGTGCTTCATCAGAAAGAGGCACTAATACAGAGCTGGCACCATTCAAATTCACAACATCTCCTTGTTCAAACCACTCGCCATTGCGATTAACGATGGGTTGATACCCTGTTCCCGAAGGAAGACGTTGTGCTCCAACAACGAGGTTATCGGTGGATGGTTTATTGTTTCCCGTACCGCGGGCAACTTCATATTGCAAGATGTTGTCGTCTTTTGCGAGAACTTCCATGTTGACAGTAGAAGTATTGACGGCAAGGTGATGGTCGTCGTCGCTATCGATGTCGCTGCGGGTATAATTAGAGCCGGCAATGGTCAGTTCGGTTTTCTGCACTGGTACATCTACGAGATTGCTATAACCTCTCGTTTCCATATCGGCCAAAGCCGCCGCTGCATCAAAATATACGCGATAGCTGTACTGTGATGGATGTTCGTTGGCAGAAGTTGAAGCCTCGAATCGGTCGCAATATTCAAGAGTTCCAAAATCCAATGCTTGTTGAGCATCTTGAATGTTATTGAGAGATCCAGTTGTGGACGGATAGGTTCCGGGATTTGTGCGTTGCGAGGATGTAACGTAAGTTATTTTCCACGAAAATTGCCATGCTCCGTTGCTGTAGAGCTTCGTTACCACTAAGTCGGCCACTTTAACAGAATCAGTAAAGCCAGTTTTTTCTTCTGATTCCACATAATTGGTGTTGTCATAACGATAGAGGGTGAAAGTGGTTTCACCTCCGCTGGTTCGGTCACCATTCAGGTGGTTGGCAGTGAGCTTAGTAGAACCAAGACCCTGACTCATGCTGATATAGTTGTTATATTTGTTAACTTCTTTTCCTGTTTCAATCACGAAATCACTTTCATAACGACCATCAATGGTCAGAGTAAGCGCTTCGAGCTTGTCGGTGCCCGGAATGGCAACTGAGGCGTCATTGCTGTCAGTCGTTTTGAATTTATAGCTGTTTTCTTCGTTCTCCTCGTCAATAGGTTTGCCGGTAACCACATAAGTGATAAGATATGAACTGACTTCTTGAGGAACCTCATATTCCCATTTGTAGCCATGAGTGGGTTGTGTGTAAGTGTCGCCAACTTCCGCCAACAGTTCGCGCGACTTGACCCCAGTTTGTGGATCAATTTTGTATCGATATACAAAAAATTCTTGATGAAGAGACTCACCATTGAGCTTGTCAAGAGAAGATTCCCACTCGAGCGTAACGGTATAATATTTATGATCCTCGCTCACGACATCAGCACTGCGTGTAGCTGTCAAGAAAATGTTGTAGAGCATAGTCTGTGGGCGATGTAGCGGATTGTAATAGGCATATTGAGAATATGCGTTGCTATACTGATTGTAATAGGTTTTGTTGTTGTGATTATATGTTATGTTCCCATAGTTCATGTCGCGACCATCTTCTTTGTAATAGCGTGTGTAGCTTACAGGGTTTGACCATTTGATGGAATCATACCTACTAAATTGCAACAGACGATAATCGGGAATAAAGAAATTCAGACCATCCATGGGCTTGGCTTCCGTGCCACTCTTCCCTGCCATCGCAAAATAGTGCTCTGCTTCGATGACCGATTCGCAATCATGCTGCACGGGATAGGATTGCCGCAACTCTTTCAAATTATAATAGAAATCGGTTACTTCAGATCCCTCTGTTCCATCAGTGGGGCTGAATTGTTCGAACATGTGCAAAAAAGGCGCGGTGGTATATTGACCATAATAATTCTTTCGTGATTGCCCTTTCGACAAGAAAAAGAATCGATTATAGGTTCCCGAAATGTTATACACGGTGCCGCGACTTAGCGTGGCTGTGCTACCAAGTCGCAGCCCATCGGTTAAAAGCTCAACAGATTCAATGTTGTCGTTGATATATGTTATTAATTGTGATTTAGCGTTATTGCCCGAAAACACATAAGACAAATAACTGTTGCTGGGATTCCAATAGTTCTTTGTGGCAGTCGTGTGCTCATTCTTCAGTGCCACCATGAGCACGGTGTAGCCGTCATTGGTGGGCGCTTCCACCTTTTTATATCCGGCTGCAATTTCGGTTTCAGTGGGGTTGGCCTTAATCATCCAACCTCCGTTACGAGAAGCATCAAAAGTTCCCCAGTTACCGCCTGTGGCATTTGTGGCTGAATAGAATTGATCACCATAGTGAACGTCACGTTGGCGCTCAGTCCCGTCGGTATTGTAGGCAGTCTGAGTGGGGCCTGGCACTCTTGAGTCGCAATAGATGGTGCGAAGGAGCTCATAGATCTGGTAAGGGTTGGTGGCCTTTGTGGTGATGGGGACGTTGGTGCCGCTCTCGCCCGTGGTGGGGTCACTCCAGTCGTAGGTGATTTGAGCATACTCGGCCGCAGTAAGGCACTTGTCCTGTGCCTGCACCTCTTGTGAGGCAAAGGCACCGGCCAGCATCAAAACAGATGCAAATAATAATCTTTTCATAACACTGAAAAAAGTAATTTTGAATGTCAGATATGTAAGTAGTTAATTCACAGATATGTGTTCGGGGCAAAGCCCCAAATGACTTGTCCTGCCTGATAGTAAGGAGCAAAAATCATTGCAAAATTAATATGAAAATGTGTTAGCCACCCCAATTGTTTGTGAAAATTCAAATTTATTAAATATTTTTAATAATTCAGCCACCCGATGTGCCGTCTCCTGGCGAAAAAAAGAATGATGTTGTGCAAATCGAAATAAATGCTTAATTTTGCCCCGCCATCGTGGCCGCCGGTTGTGGCGCGATGCCTTTTGTGAAACTAAATGGACATTGCTTTGGACCCTGACCCGTTATCGTGTATCCTAATGATACTCACTGCCGCGCAGCCCGCGGCCTCACTCACCTTTCACTTGCCCGACCTCGCCTCTGTCATCGCCCTTGTGGTGGCCGCCTGCGGCCTGCTGCTCTCGGCCTTTAACAGCGGCAGCGAGATAGCCTTTTTCTCGCTCAAACCCGAAGTGGTGGACGACATAGAGCCCGAACCCGACCGCGCACGCATCGTGCGCCTGCTGGCCGAGCCCGAACGCCTGCTGGCCACCATCTTGATAGGCAACAACTTGGTAAATATCATGATTATCATCGTGCTCAACTTTGCCATGAACCAAATGTTTGAGTTCGGCAGCCAGCTGGCTTCCTTCCTTGTGCAGACGGTGATACTCACGTTTCTCATCTTGCTTTTTGGCGAGGTGATTCCCAAGCTGTATGCCAGCAGCTACAACGTGGTCTTCGCCCGCATGGTGGCTCCCGCGCTCGAGGCGATGGTGCGCTTGTTCTCGCCCCTCTCGCGCCTCATGCTCACCAGCACGCGCCTTGTGCGCCATGTGGCGCGCCGCCAGCCCGACGACCTCTCGACCGACGACCTCTCGCGAGCCCTCGAGGCCAGCGAGGTGAAAAACGAGGACGAGAAAGAGCTGCTGGAGGGCATCCTCTCCTTTGGCGACAAGACGGTGAGCGAAATCATGCGGCCGCGCATCGATGTGGTGGACGTGGACTACGACACCAAGTTTGGCGAGGTGGTGGCGCAGGTGGTGCGCACCGGCTACTCGCGCATGCCGGTGTATGAAGACACGCCCGACAACATCAAGGGCGTGCTCTATGCCAAAGACCTGCTGCCCTACATAGGCAAGCGCGACGACGACTTCAGGTGGCAAAACCTCATCAGGCCGGCCTACTTCGTGCCCGAATCGCGCATGATCGACGACCTGCTGGAGGATTTCCGCACCAAGAAGACCCACATGGCCATCATCGTGGACGAGTATGGCTGCACGCAGGGCATCGCCACCCTCGAAGATGTGCTCGAAGAAATTGTGGGCGACATCGACGATGAGTACGACACCGAGGAACGCTTCTTCCAGCGGCTGGCTCCCAACGTGTATGTGTTCGACGGCAAGACACTCTTGAGCGACTTCCTGCGCGTGCTCGACTTGGACGACGACGCGCTGGGCGAGCATGCCGAGGCCGCCGAAACCATTGCCGGCCTGCTGCTCGACATCAAGGGTGACTTTTTGCGCCCTAACGAGAAGGTGGCCTTCGGGCGATTTACCTTCACCGTGCTTTCGCTCGACAAGTACCGCATTGAGCGCGTGCGCGTGGAGCTGGCCGACGACCCTAACAACCCTCAAAAAGCCTGACCGACATGCCTTTTCTGCGTGAACTGACCAATGCCGACGGCACCAGCATCTATGTGTGGGAGGTGACCGAGAGCGTGGACGACCTGCTGGGACTGTGCGCCCGGCGCGGCATCGACGTGAGCCACCTGCCGGCCACCCGCGCCATCACACGGCGCACCGAGCAGCTGGTGGAGTTGCTGCTGCTGCACATCATCATGGGCCGCCCCGCCGTGTTGCAGCACACCCTGCAAGGGAAACCCTACGTGGACGAGAGCCGCCTGCACTGGAGCGTGAGCCACACCTTTGGCATCGTGTGCATCGCCACCAATGCCCGCCACGCCATCGGGGTGGACGTGGAGCGGCGGGGCTCGCGCGTGTTGCGCGTGCGCGATAAATTTCTGAACGAGCGCGAGAAGCTTTTCATCGCCCCCGACGATGCCGAGGCCCACCTCATCGCTTGGACGGCCAAAGAGGCCCTGTATAAGATGACCACCGCCGAGCATGCCTCGCTCACGGCCGACCTGTGCCTCAATCCCTTTAAGGCATCGGCTGCCGGTGCCATTCAAATCACCGCCACCGCCTGCGGCCGCCCCTGCCGTGTGGTGACCCGCCTGTGGTATGAGCATGTGCTCACCCTTGCCTATGAAGACCATTCAATCAACGACAAAACAACGAAACATTGACTATGAAAGCAACCCGACTTATCGCCCTGATGGCCGCTTGCCTTGCCGGCGTGGCCGCCTCGTGGGCCTGCACCAACCTCGTGGCCGGCAAAAATGCCACTGCCGACGGCTCGACCCTCATTTCCTATGCGGCCGACTCGCACACCCTCTATGGCGACCTGCTCTATCTGCCTGCCGCCGACCATCGCCCCGGTGCCATGCGCAAGGTGGTGGACTGGGACAGCGGCCTGACCCACGGCGAGATTCCGGAGGTGGCCCACACCTATGCCGTGGTGGGCAATATGAATGAGCACCAGCTCACCATTGCCGAGAGCACATGGGGCGGGCGCAAAGAGCTGGAGGAAGCTGCGCCGGGTTCCATCATTGACTATGGCAGCCTCATCTACATCACCTTGCAGCGTGCCCGCACGGCCCGCGAGGCCATCGCCGTGATGACCGACCTCGTGGAGCGTTATGGCTATTGCAGCGAGGGCGAGTCGTTCTCGATAGGCGACCCCAATGAGGTGTGGATCATGGACCTGATTGGCAAAGGTCCGAACGAAAAGGGTGCCGTGTGGGTGGTGCAGCGCATCCCCGACGACTGCATCGCCGGCCACGCCAACCAGCCGCGCACGCACACCTTCCCGCTCAAAGATAAGGCCAACTGCCTCTATTCGAAGGATGTGATTTCGTTTGCCCGCAAGATGGGTTACTTCACAGGCAAGGATGCCGACTTTGACTTTGCCAACGCCTATGCGCCCGCCGACTTTGGCGCGTTGCGCGGCTGTGATGCCCGCGTGTGGTCTTATTTTAACCGCTTCAAGGACGGCATGGAGCGCTACCTGCCCTACATCAACGGCAATAAGGGTGCCGAGGTGATGCCCCTCTGGGTGAAGCCCGACCGCAAAGTGAGTGCGCGCGACTTGCAGAACATGATGCGCGACCACTTCGAGGGCACCCCCTTCGACATGACCAAAGATCCCGGTGCCACCTGCTGGTATGACGTGCCTTATCGCTGGCGACCCATGAGCTTCGAGGTGGACGGCGTGGAATATTCGCAAGAGCGCGCCATAGCCACCCAGCAAACGGGTTGGGTGTTTGTGGCGCAGATGCGCTCGTGGCTGGCCGATGCCATTGGCGGCGTGCTGTGGTTTGGTGTGGATGATGCCAATACGGCCGTCTTCGTGCCTTTCTATTGCTCGATTACCGAGGTGTCCAAGAGTTACGCGCAGGGCACAGCCGACCTCTATACGCTGAACTGGGAAAGCGCCTTCTGGGTGAATAACTGGGTGGCCAATCAGGCGTATAACCGCTATTCGCAAATGATAGGCGACATCCGCAAGGTGCAACACGAGATTGAGGACTACTGGCACACCCATCAGGCACAGCTCGAGGCC
>JAFVCX010000058.1 GCA_017478855.1 Muribaculaceae bacterium
GAAACCGACTTCGGTTATCACATCATCAAGAAATTGGGTGAACGTCCTGTGGCTCAATTTGATGAGGTGAAACCCACACTTGAGGCTGCCATTAAGCGCGACTCCCGCTCTCAAGAACCCCGCAATGCTCGCATCCAGCAGGTAAAACAAATGTATGGATATAAAGAGAATCCCAACTTGGAAGCTTATTTGACCAGCCAAATCAATAAACACGGACAGTATGATTCCACTTTCGTTTATGAAGTGCTGGCAAAGTCAAATGAGCCCATTTTCACTTTTGCCAAAGACCAAAAGACACCCGTGAGCGCACTGGTGAAACACCTTAACTACAAAACAAAGCTCAACAATGAGAGTGCAGTGGGCTATATCATGTCGTTTGTAGAGAACAAAGGCAATGAGGTCGTTATGAACTATTATGCCGACAACCTGATTCGTGATGACAAAGATTACAGCAACTTGCTGAACGAATATCGCGACGGCATGCTCCTGTACGAAATCAGCAATCGAAAAGTATGGGAGGGCGCAAGCCGCGACACCACTGGCCTCAACAATTATTACGCCTCAAACCGCGCTAAATACACATGGGATTCGCCCCGATTCAAAGGCATTATTCTGAGCGCGAAAAACGATAGCACCTTGCAGGCTGTTCAGGTCGATTTGCGCACAATGAGGGCAAATAGCGAAACTCTCGACAGTATCACGATGCGCCTGCATAAGAAGTACAACACCGACATCAAAATGGAGCGTATGACTCCTATGGCTCAAGGCGAGAACAAGGTGGTTGACTACCTGTTCTTCAACGGTCCACAGCCCGATGGAAAGTATCCTGTTGCCTTTGTGCTCGACGGTAGCTTGATTGACCAGCCGCAAGAGCTGAATGACGTGCGCGGCCAAGTGACGAGTGATTATCAGGAAGTGCTCGAAAAACGCTGGAATGATGAACTCGCCGCGAAGTACCCTGTAAAAATCAACAAAAAGGTTCTTAAACAAATCAAGTAACCCCAAACCATTTGTTTCTCAAAAGTAAGGAGATGACTGGAAACACCAGCTATCTCCTTACTTACTTTTTTACAGTAATAGGAAACTGTGGATGGAATTTCATTGGAGAGCCGGCATCGATTTGCGAAGGCCCGTTGCGGCAAGTTGTCAAAAAATAACAATTTTTAGATGTGATGTATTTTGCTATATGACGAAAAATAGAGAAATTTGCATTTTGATTCAGATAGATTAGTACTGCAATATGAAATTCAATTACAGCATCAAACGCATAGCCTTGTGTGCCATGACTTTTATAGCACTTGCAGGCCATGCGCAAAGTAATGTGGCCGAAGAGGTTGCATGGGTGGTGGGCGATGAGCCCATTTTCAAAAGCGATATAGAGGAACAATATCTTCAGCTGCAATATGAGCGCCAGCATGTGGACGGCAACCCTTATTGTGTGATTCCCGAACAGATGGCAATAGACAAGCTTTTCTTGCATCAAGCTCGCATTGACACGGTGGAGATCCAAAATTCCATGGTCATGAAAGAAGTGGATAGCCGCATCAATTACTTTATTGCGAACTTGGGCAGCAAGGAGAAAGTGGAAGAATATTTCCATAAACCCATGCCACTGTTGCGAGAAAAATTGGCCGATATGATACGCGACCAATACTCAATTCAACAGGTGCAAAGCAACCTCACCAAAAAGGTGAAAGCCACACCGGCCGATGTGCGACGCTACTACAACACGATTCCCAAAGATTCACTGCCCTTCATTCCCAAGCAAGTGGAAGTGCAAATCATCACCATCAATCCTGTGATTCCACAGCAGGAAATTGACGAGGTCAAGTCGCGTTTGCGTGACTATTCCCAGCGCATCAATAATGGCGAAAGCGAATTCTCTACTTTGGCAATTCTGTATAGCGAAGATCCGGGCACGGCTGTCTATGGTGGCGAAACAGGTTTTCAAAGCCGCTCGGTGCTTTTGCCGGAGTATGCTACCGCCGCATTTAATCTGAATGACACCAAGAAAGTATCTAACATTGTGGAAACCGATGACGGCTACCACATCATCCAACTCATAGAAAAGCGAGGCGACCGCATTAATACACGCCACATTTTGCTGCGCCCCAAAGTGAGCGACAAAGACCTGACGGATGCCATTTCTAAGCTCGATTCTCTGAAAAAAGATATTGAGGCCGGCAAATTCACATTCGAACAATCGGCACTTTATATTTCGCAAGACAAAGATTCTCGCAACAACAATGGCATCATGCTGAATGAAAACACTCATTCAAACCGCTTTGAAATGAGCGAGCTGCCGGCCGAAGTGGGTAAAGTGGTCGACAAACTTGAGGTCAATCAAATTTCCGAACCATTTGTGATGAAGAATCCTCGCACCCAACGTGACCAAGTGGTTCTCGTGCGTTTGCACAAACGCATTGAGGGGCACAAAGCTGATTTGGCCGAAGACTATCAAATCTTGCGTGACCTTTATGAGAATCACAAGAAAGCCGAGATTATCGACAACTGGGTGGCCGAAAAGAGGAAGTCAACCTACATCTACATCGAGGACAAATGGCGTAATTGTGAATTCCGATACAACTGGTTGGACAAATAAAAATTGTATAGCCGCGATTGAACATGAGCAAGCAGCAACATAAAAGGTTCTGTGGCCTGCACACTCTGATGGGTGTGCTCGTTGCTTTGTTCTGTTTTCAGTTCGTTGCATGGGCCGCTCAACCACAAAAACCACGTGCGGCTCGGGCCGGCGCAAGAGCCAAGCATGTGACGCGCATCACGCCTCAAATTCCCAATGCTGACAGAAATCAGCGCAACAAGGTTTTCTTGGAGAATGCAGATGTGCTGCTTGCCGATGAGCAACGAAGCACCGATTATCAAGTGCTTCGTGGAAATGTGCGATTCCGCAGGGGCGACATGTTCATGTTTTGCGACAGCGCATATTTTTATGATAAAACAAGCTCACTTGACGCATTTGGTAACGTGCGTATGACTCAAGGCGACACTTTGCAGGTGACCGCCGATGTGCTGCATTATTATGGCGATGACCAAGTGGCACAATTACGGCATAATGTAAGACTGGAAAACCGCACCACCACATTGCTCACCGATAGCCTTGATTATGAGATTTCAAGCAATGTGGGCTATTATTTTAATCGTGGCACCATCGTCGACAATAAAAACAACACCGAGCTCCAATCGGAATTCGGACGATATGAACTTGACACGAAACAAGCCGAGTTTTCCACAAACGTTCATCTCATCAACGACCAATATGAGATGAGTACCAATTTGCTCAGATACAACACAGCCACGCATATCGCCAATATCGTTGATGAAACCATCATTGTGAGTGACAGCAACACAATCTACACGAGCAACGGATGGTACAATACCAGTGCAAATGATGCCACCCTCTATGAGCGTGCGCAAATCAACGCCAAAGACGGCAAAACGCTGGTGGGCGACACTGTTTACTATAATCGCAACCGCAATTATGGCATTGCTCGTGGTGATGTGGTCATCACCGACGAGAACAATAAAGTCATCCTTGACGGTGACTATGGTTATCATGACGAAACGGCGCATTACAGCTATGTGACCGGGCATGCCCGTGCAAGAGAATTTTCGCAAAAAGACACTATCTATTTGCATGCCGACACACTCTGCACACTGGTGAATGCAGATTCTGTGCGCCTGCTGCGCGCTTTTAATGGTGTGCGCTTTTTCAGAAGCGATTTGCAGGGCGTGTGCGACTCTCTGCAACTATCGGAAGCCGATTCCATACTCAACCTCTACAAAGATGCCATCTTATGGAGTGATGAGCGGCAGATATCCGGAGCCGAGATTAATGTTCATTTGAATGACAGCACGGCCGACTGGGCCACTCTGCCTAATTTCGGGCTCATGGTGGAGCACATAGGAGAAGACTACTTCGACCAGCTTAGCGGAAAACGAATGAAAGCCTTTTTTGAGAGTAAAGAGTTGCGTCGCCTTGAAGTGGATGGAAATGTGCTCGTCATCATGTACCCGCAAGAAAAAGATTCCACCTATAATAAAATGGTCAGTGCCGAGTCAAGCTATCTGAACTTGATGCTGAAACCCAAGCAAGAAATCGACAAAATAACCATGTGGCCCGAAGTGAATGGCAAAGTGATTCCTTTATACCTCTTGCGAAGGAGCGAAAAATTCCTGCCTCAATTTCAATGGTATGAAGAACGCAGGCCCAAATCACCATCGGATATTTTTGGTCGCACTCTTGATAATGCATCCAAAGGAGGAAATGAATTATGAGTGATGTGATTAAATTATTGCCCGACTCGGTGGCCAACCAAATCGCGGCCGGCGAAGTTATTCAGCGTCCGGCTTCGGTCATTAAGGAGTTGGTGGAAAATGCAGTAGATGCTCAGGCCACATCCATTCAGATCATCCTCAAAGATGCGGGAAGGACATTCATACAGATTGTTGATAATGGGGTGGGGATGAGCGATACCGACGCTCGGCTGGCATTTGAGCGCCACAGCACCTCAAAGATTCGCAATGCCGATGATTTGTTCTCTTTGTCAACCATGGGATTCAGAGGTGAAGCATTGGCCTCGATTGCGGCCATTTCTCAAGTGGAATTGCGCACCCGACGCCACGATGCGCAATTAGGCACTCGGCTGCTTCTCAATGCCTCCACTTGCGAAAACCAAGAGCCCTATTTGTGTGCTCCTGGCAGCAACTTCATCATCAAAAACATTTTCTTCAATGTTCCGGCGCGGCGTAAATTTTTGAAAAGCAACCAAGTAGAACTTAGCAACATCATTAAAGAGTTTGAGAAACTCGCTCTTGTGAACAACGAAATTGAATTCACGCTTGTTCATAATGATCATTTGATGTACAAGCTAAGTCCCGGCTCTTTCTTGCAACGCATTACGGCCCTCATGGGAAAGAATCTTGAAGAGCAGTTGTTACCGGTCGACATCGACACCTCGCTTGTGAAAATTTCGGGCTATGTGGGTCGACCTCAAAGTGCCCGCAAGCGCAATGCATTTCAATTCCTGTTTGCCAACGAACGTTACATGCGTCATCCTTATTTTCACAAGGCCATACTCACGTGTTACGACCAACTTATTCCTCAAGATGAACAACCCATCTATTTCCTAAAGTTCACAGTGAGCCCCGACAGCATCGACGTCAACATCCATCCCACTAAAACAGAAATCAAGTTTGAGAACGAACAGCCCATTTGGCAAATTCTCGCGGCCGGTGTGAGAGAAACACTGGGTCGGTTCAGCGAATCGCCCTCGATTGACTTCGATGTTCAAGATGCGCCGTCAATTCCCGCCTTTGCCGCCGACAGAAATGTTCGTCCACCTGAAGCTGGGACAACAAAAGGCTATAATCCTTTTGCCCAGCCACACAAAGTTAAAACGGTCACACAAAACTGGGAAGAACTGTACAAAAACTTTGAGCGCAACAAGAGGTTTGGCGCCGACGAAAACAACATGACCGAGAGCATTACGGAACAAACTATTCCCTCGGCCATAGAGCCAACACTCATCGAAGCCGATGATGTGCGCGATGATTATCTGCAAATCAAAGGTCGCTACATCATATCGCCTGTCATGTCGGGCATGATGATTATAGACCAACACAGGGCACATGTGCGCATCCTCTATGACCAATATGTGTCGCAAATGACTCAACAAAGCATCACTTCGCAAGCAATTTTGTTTCCGGAAGTTATTCATTTGAGCAAAGCCCAGAGCGTGATTCTGTGCTCCATCTTGCCTGAAATTGAAAAGATGGGATTCTCTATCGCTCAAATGAGTGGCGATGATTGGTCAGTTACAAGTATACCCGCCGGATTAGAAAATGTAAAAGTGGTGGATCTTATTCTGCAGCTCATTGAATCGGTGGAGCAGGGTGGAGCCAGTGTGCGCGAGCGAGTCATGGAACACTTGTCGCTTAAAGTGGCTGAAAAAGCGGCCATACCCTACGGACGCTCGCTTAAATCGGATGAAATGCAACGATTGGTGGCCGATTTGATGCGTCTGCCTAATCCCAACTACACACCCGACGGCAAAACGGTGATTGTTCTCATGTCGCAAGAACAACTCTCTCGCCTATTCTAAATTTAATAAGGACTCACAATTTCATGCCAGCTATAAGGCTCATCACTAAACGTCTGTTTGATGAGCCGCGCCAAGCACCGCATCAGATAGGCCGCCAGCACTATCATTATGAATGACACAACCACGTTAAGAGGGAAAATGATGCGGGAGATATCATTATTGCCAAATATCGTAATGAGATTGAACTGGATCAAGTAAATTTCCAAGCATAACCCACCCACAAAACGAATGACCCTATAACACCATTTGTTTTGATAAAGTCGTTTGGCAGTGCCTGAATTACACATGTGATATGCAAAATACACAGCACTCATTAGAGGAAGCATGCACAGCATTTGCACCCATGCCATATTCTGTTGGGTTTTGCTCGTCCAAACTAAAGCATAAAACAGAGTTATACTCACAACGGTCAAGACTGCGTTAAGAAGACCGTTTCTTGAGGCGATTTGCTGATTATTGCCCATAATGGCACCTAATAGCATAAATGTGAAATAGACCAGCCATGTCAGGTTCTCACTCTTTCTCAAAACAAAAATATCCATATCAGCAGGCCTATCCATCATAAAGAACAGCAAAAATAGTCCGGCACACCATGCTGCCAAAAGATGGAGCGAGTGTTTTCTGCCGTAAGAGCCTATAAAATATATAGGCACATAATACATCATAATGCCGGTTATGAACCAACCGCCTCCGTGCAATATGAGGTAAATTATATCATAATGCCGGTTGAAAAACAAGCAGCAAATGATAGCGAATGCGAAGATGGTTGGATAAATTCGGTTGATGCGGCGCTTATACCAATCGGGGAATCCTTTCAAACCAGTCATTGGTTTTAGAAACAGCGTGAAAGCCGAACAAAAGAAGAAGAGAGCTTTGCCTATGGCGCCTCCAGTTGCCAAATAATCATACTTTCCATATAAGATGTCAGCATGAGAGTTAAAGACAAGGAAAGCAGCAAGAAACTTCAGAATGTCAACTCCAATATTTCTTTTTGAGTCCATTATAAGAAATTAAAGACGGCACATCAATCGTTATAATTGGCTTGTTCAAGGCCATAGTGGTATTTCTTGTCAAAATGCAAAATGGCAAATGCCACGAGAATCGCCACCAAACCAATTCCCGCAAAAATCCACATGGCACCGGCATAATCAATCACACCGTCAACCGTGCTTCTCTGGAGCACCGCACCGATAATAACAGGGACTGCCATCAAGCCAAGATTTTGAATGTAGTAAATAAACGAGTAGGCAGTGCCCAATTGCTTCATAGGAACAATCTTGGGCACGGCTGGCCAAAGCACGCTGGGCAACAGCGAAAAGGCGAGTCCCAAAATCAACATCAGCGTGATAGCCAACCAGCTTGCGCCAAATGGCAGGGTAAAAACCATCAAGACTGCCGTCAGCATGACAGTCCCCACAATCATCATGGTCGCGCCACGCCCTTTTTTATCATAAAACGCTCCAAAAAGAGGGGTCAGGACAATGCTGGTGAATGGGAGTATCGCCGGAATTGTTCCCGCAACCGAGGGCGAAACGCCATATTTTGAAATCATCAATTTTGTGGCGAAATCAAGGAATGGATACAATGCCGAGTAGTAGAGCATGCACAGCAAGGTGATGAGCCAAAAACCTCGGTTCTTGACGGTCATAGCCAAATCAGAGAAATGAAACTTTTCTGACTTCTTCTGCTCTACATCACTCGTCGTGATGTCGTCCACACTTCTATCCAACGAGCAAAAAAACAGATACGCCACAGAGCCAATGCCCACGCCTAATACGCCCAGCAGAATAGGAGTAGATAAGGAGAACCGATGAGCTACAAGGGGGCTGCCGGCCAAAGCCAAAGCAGTGCCCAGCCGGGCCAAAGCCACCTGTATGCCCTTGGCCAGAGCCATCTCTTTCCCGGAGAACCATTTAACAATCACTTTTGATACGGTGATTCCGCACAGCTCGTATCCTATACCAAATATCGCAAGTCCCAATGATGCGATAAGAACTTGATGTTTCACACCCTGCAAGTCGGTGCCGGGCATTGTCCAAGAGGACACACCTGAAGGCGACATGTGAGCCACAGCATAATAAATCGTATATGCTCCACCCAGCATGAGCACGCACGAAAGCATGCCCGAAAAGCGCACTCCAGTCTTATCGAGAATAATGCCACCCACAAAAAGCATCAAGAAAAACACATTGAAAAAGCCTCTTGAGCCGGCGAACAAGCCAAATTCTCCTGAAGTCCATCCCATGCCGCCTTGAGCGGTGGGCAACTCAAGCAAATACTCAAGTGGTGACATCTCTTTTGCCACTATATAGCCCGTCATCATCGTGAAAGCGACAAGAGCAAGCACTATCCAGCGGGCGGCAGCACTATGCGCAATGATTCGTTTAACCATCAAGTTCATCTTATGAAAGAAATTCAGGGACGGCACATGTGCAACGACCGTCACCGTCCCCGAAAATGATATCAAGTTTTATTTGATGTTAGGCTCTTCAAGCCCCAAGCCTTTCTTCTTGTCAACAACTTTAAGGACAAGACCCAGCAGCAATGCAGCCACACCCAGACCAGCCAGCATCACCAGCGGAGCCGTGTAGTTGAATTGGGTGGGATCGGTCACTCCGGGATTGGTTTTGTCAAGCACCTTGCCAATGAGCAGCGGGAACAACCACAAACCAATGTTCTGACTCCAGAAAATCAAGGCGTAGGCAGAGCCAATCACTTTAGCATCGACCAACTTGGGCACGCTGGGCCACAGCGAAGCGTGGACCAACGAGAATGAAGATCCCAGCACCAGAATGGTGATATAAGCAATCACAATACCACCCACAGCACTTCCCTTGAACATGGGCAGGATGAAGGCGAAGGTCAAATGGCAAGCAATGAGCAAGAGTGAGCCAAGCACAAGCATTGAGGCCGCTTTGCCCTTGTGATCGACATAGCTGCCCAAAATCGGGGTGATGAGCACGGCCAGCAGAGGGAAAACAGCAAAAATAGACTCAGCCGACTGACGCATGTAGCCCATGTAGCAATAGGTGACAAGCGCGATGATGGAAACTGCGAGCAAACCATATTTCTTTCCCTTCTCCTTCATGAAGTTGCTGGCAAATCCGGCAGCTGCCACAACGAGCATGATGACGTATTGCACAATGGTCACCGAGGGGCTTGCCCAAAACGAGTCGGCGGCAGGCTCGGTGAGAGTGAGATTGCACTGCAGCATATTCACGGCATATTTTTGGAAGGGGAAGATTGCAGAATAGTAAAGCACGCACAGCAAAGCCACAATCCAGAAACCACTGTCGGTAAGAATCTTGCCCAAATCGCTGATTTTGAATGGATCGTCTTTCTCTTCGGCCTCGCCGGTTTGCGAATCAAGTTTCTTGTCCATGAAGAAATAAACTACAAACATTATCAGAGCGATGCACAACAGCACCACGCCGAAAGCCACCGAGCGACTCACGCTCACTTCATCGCCCAACTTGGCGAAAAATGGTGAGAAAATCATGCAGGTAGCCACACACAAGCGAGCCAATGCCATCTCACTGCCCATGGCCAGAGCCATCTCGCGTCCCTTGAACCACTTGACGATGCCACGACGCACGGTAATGCCAGCCATTTCACAGCCGCAACCAAAAATCATGAAACCCACGGCGGCAAATTTGGCACTGGCCGGCATCCCCTCATAGAAAGGCGACACACCCAGCTCATCAAACACCGGGATGTAGTTCAAATGATTAGTAAACCATGTTTCCAATCCGCTGCCCACAAAACTATCGGTCACAGCATACCATTTGATAATGGCGCCGAAAAGCATCACCGCGCCCGAAAGGACAGCTGTGAAGCGCACTCCCATCTTATCGAGGATAATGCCGGCAAAGATAAGGAAGAACACAAACACATTAAGGAACACCTCGCTGCCCTGCATGGTGCCAAATGCCGTCGAATCCCATCCACGCGTTTCCTGCATCAAGTCCTTGATGGGCGAGAGGATGTCCATAAAGATATAGGAACAGAACATGGCCAACGCGAGCAGCAACAAAGCCGTCCAGCGCATTGCGGCCGAATCTCTTAACGTTTTTTGAATAGCTTCTGCCATAATAATCTACGTTTTTTTCAAATGAATGTTTCTCGTTTATTTATTGAATGCCTAAGTCGCGAGCGATGCGAGCCAATTTCGCATCGGCCCAGTCGTTCTTGGCATCATAATCTTTAGCGTCGGCAAGTGTGTCGTGCACTTCGATATAGAACTTAATCTTAGGCTCGGTGCCACTGGGACGAATTGACACTTTCGTTCCGTCGGCGGTGTAGTATTGCAGCACATTGCTTGTGGCAGGCATTTGCAATTTAGTCACCTTGCCGGTCACAACGTCTTTTTCTTCGAGCAATAAGAAATCCTTAATTCGCGTTACGGGGCTGTTGGCAATTTCCTTTTGCGGATTTTCTCTGAAATTGACCATCATTTGAGCAATCTCATCGGCTCCGCTCTTGCCGGGACGAATCACCGAAATTCCCAGCTCTTTCGAATAACCATAGGTCTTGTAGATGTCGATGAGGATGTCGTTGAGCGTCATGTTTTTCTCTTTAGCCCATGCGGCGATTTCACACATGAGAGGAATCGATGACACCGAGTCCTTGTCGCGCACGAAGTCTTCGGGCAAGAAACCGTAGCTTTCTTCGCCACCGCCCAGATAGCGGGCTTTCCCTTCATTTTCGCGCATCACAGTGGCTATCCACTTAAATCCTGTGAAGCAATCATACATTTTGATGCCCAATTTATCGGCAATCTTGCGAATGGTTTCGGTGGTCACAATCGTTTTGACGATGTATTCATTACCGGTGAGAGTGCCCAGTTCTTTGTTGCGAGCCATCAAATAATAGAGGAAAATCATCACTATCTGATTGCCGTTGACCAAGGCATATTCGCCTTTTGTGTTTTTAATCACCACACCTATACGATCGGCATCGGGGTCGCTGGCCAGCACCACATCGGCCTGCACTTCTTCGGCCTTTTTGATGGCCATGGCCATTGCGCTGGCATTTTCGGGGTTCGGCGAATCCACTGTGGGAAAGTCACCACTCATCACATCTTGCTCAGGCACATGGATGATGTTGTCAAATCCCCAACGCTCAATGGAGCGAGGCACCATATAGCGACCGGTGCCATGAATGGGAGTGTACACAATCTTCAAGTCATGCTGACGCCTGTCTACTTCCGGGCTAAGAGATAGTGTGTGTATTTGCTCGATGTACTGGGCATCGATGTTTTCGCCGATCATCTCAATCAAATCGGGATTTCCGTCGAACTTGATTTCACGCACGTCATTGATGCGGTTCACATGATCGATGATGTTTACATCATGAGGCGAAACCACTTGTGCGCCGTCGTCCCAATAGGCTTTATATCCATTGTATTCTTTTGGGTTGTGCGAAGCGGTGATGTTCACGCCGCTCTGGCAGCCCAGCAAGCGAATGGCATAAGATACTTCCGGTGTGGGGCGAGGCCCTTCGAACAGATACACTTTAATGCCATTGGCCGAGAAAATATTTGCCACCGTTTCGGCAAAAAGACGACTGTTGTTACGCACGTCGTGACCCACTACCACTTTTATTTGCTCAAGGTCTTTGAAGTTCTCTTTCAAATAGTTGGCAAGCCCTTGCGTAGCACTTCCCACCGTGTAGATATTCATGCGGTTACTGCCTGCACCCATAATGCCGCGCAAACCGCCGGTTCCAAATTCCAAATCTTTGTAGAACGACTCAACGAGCTCTGTTTTGTCGTCATTGTCGAGCATGGTCTGCACTAGTGCCTGCGTTTGGGGGTCATAGCCCTCGCGCAGCCACAGCCGGGCTTTCTCGCTCACTTGTTTTAATAATTCGTTGTCAAACATATTGTATATGATTTAATTGTGATAAATTTCAAAAGTTATTCTTCGTGAGTTGCCGATAAAAGAAAGGGTGTGAGCATCAACCCGTCGCTTGGGCGAGTGGGCAGACGCAAATCTTTTCCAAACGAACCAGCTCTTCGGAACGAACAAGCGTGCTGAGGTTTTCTATCCCGAAAACCGCTGTCGGTAATTCAGCCCAAAAGAGCTGTGAATCGTCTTTTTCATAGCCACGTCTTTGCCATCGTCGGGCAAATAGGGCCTCTGCTACCGCTTGTCGTTTCCTATTATTCATCGTGCAGCTACATGCGCATTATCAAGAGAAGAATTGTTTCATCACCTCAATCATGGCAATGTGATCGGTCACCGAGGCAGTTTCGCGCACCGAGTGCATGGCCAGCAATGGATTGCCCACGTCAACGCCTTCGATGTCGATTTGTCCGGTAAGGATATTACCCAGCGTGCTGCCGCCGGCCACATCGCTATGATTCACAAAATATTGGAAAGGCATTCCAGCATCGAGGCACAGCTGCTTGAAGATGGCTGCCGAATGAGCGTCGCTCATATATTTGCAATTTGCATTAATCTTAATGCATGGGCCACCACCCAGCGCGGGATGATTGGTCGGGTCATATTTGCCGGCGTAATTGGGATGGAATGCATGGGCGTTATCGGCCGAAATCATGAACGAACGCGCAATGGCTTGCGAGAAATCATCGAATGTTCCTTGCTGCGCCTCATTGATGCGCATTAGCAAATTGGCGAGCACCGGAGAGCCAGCGCCTTGCTTGGTGCCACTTCCGGTTTCCTCATTATCAAAAATAGCGGCCACACAAGTTGCGTCATCGTCGCGCGCCTCGAGCAATGCCGTAATGGCGGCATGCGCCATGCTCAAATCATCTAACCGTCCTGAAAGAATGAACTCATTGTTCAGTCCAAAAGTAGTGGCTTTTTCTGTGTCATAGAGCATAAGGTCAAAATCCAAAATATTTTCCTGTGCCACTTCAAGTTCTTGTGCCACGAGCCTGAGCAGCATGCCATCGGCCTCCAGCGCGTTGTTGACTTTAGCTATAATAGGAAGCATATCCACTTGCTTTGACAACTTGTTACCTTCATTGACGGCACGGTTGAAATGAATGGCTAAGTGAGATATGCACAGCAAAGGGCGATCGATGCGCACAAGACGCGTTTCGGGGTGCAGAGCATCCTCACCTTTTATAATTACACGACCGGCAATCGACAGGGGACGGTCAAACCAAGTGTACAAGATAGGGCCTCCATACACTTCGGTGTTTAAGCGCACAATGCCTCCTTCAGCTGCCATCTCAGCATGAGGTTTAATGCGGAAGCAAGGTGAGTCGCTGTGAGCAGCAATCAACTTAAAACCAGTTTCTTTCGCTGGCTTTTTGCCGACTTTCACGGCAAAAATAGCCGAATCATTCTTCGTGACAAAGAACTTTTCACCAGCCTTCACATCATTCATGGGCTGCGTCAGGTGTCGCTCGCTGTAACCATTGGCCTTCAGCATTTGTTTAATGGTGTTGATGGCCCAAAAATTACAAGGAGAGGCATCCATAAAGTTGAGCAGAGATCTCACATAGCTGTGGTTAACTTCAGAGTTCATAATAATAGTTTTTATTTAATGGTCTTAAAAGAGAAATGCAGGGCTCGCGTCACATTACACAACGTTTGACCCCAATATTGATAAAAATTGTCCACGCATGCCGCCACCAACTCTTGTTGCATGGAGGTGGGCAGGTCGGCAATCGAATTCACGAAATTATAAAATTCTTGATACAAGTCCGCCAAGTTCTCACTAATTGAAGTGGCAATGGGCGTGTCGCTGTACTTCATGTCTTCAACCATCACCTCAAGATAAACGTCATCTTCGGCCAAAACGGCCGAGAGTGCGTCGCGAACAGAGTCGTAACGTTGCTCTGTTAGTGTCGGCTCAATATATGATTCACGCCAAGCATCGTCAGTCACCGGCAAGTCACTTGTCACGATGTAAATGCGTGGAAGCATTCTAAGCATCTTGTCGGCCAAGGCCGAGGCCTCACCTTGATTCAAGGCGAGTTCAATGGCTTCACAATATTCGTTGGCAAGTGCTATAAAGGCCAACTCATTAGGTGATAATTTGGGAGAATCTTCCATGAAATTCATCTATAAAGTTTTTGATTTTCAATATAATGAGCGACATCATCAGGAACAAGAAAAGTTATATCCAGTCCATCCTTGACGCGCTGGCGAATGTCGGTCGATGAAATTTCCACAACCGGCGCGCCCATGAGTGTAACCCTGCTTAAAACGTCATCAGATATCTCAACATCATAACCCAAACGGGGATAGATGAGCACTTTATACTTGCTCACCAACTCGTCGTGTCCTTTCCATTTATTCCAAACAGCCCAGTTGTCAGCCCCGATGATGAGGTGAAATTCATCATGCGGGAAACGTTCTTGAAGAGCGGCGAGTGTATCGACCGTAAAGGAAGGACGCGGCAAGCCAAACTCAAAGCCGGAGGTGGAAACACCCACTATGCGACGGCTCACCATCTCGGTCATGCGAATGCGATGAACGTCGGCGATACCGTCATGAATGTCTTTTAATGGATTTTGCGGTGAAACCATCAGCCACACTCGATCAAGGCCACAATGCTCCATCGCATAGCGAGCAATAATGGCATGGCCATTATGAATGGGATTAAATGAGCCGCCAAATATGCCCGTTTTCATACGTTTTCGTCTGCGGAATTAACAAAAGAGGCTATCAGCCCCCGCACCTCGCTCACAGCCACTTCGAGGTCATCATTCACCACCACGCAATCACTCGTGCCTGCTTGCTGCATTTCAAACTCGGCCTTGCTCACACGTCGATTGATTTCTTCAATGCTGTCGGTGCCTCGGTTGAGCAGTCGTTGGCGCAACGTTTCCACGCTGGGAGGCGCGATGAAAATGGTCAACGCGTGATCGCCATACATGCGCTTGACGTTGATTGAACCCATCACGTCAATGTCGAGAATCACGTTATGCCCCATGTTATTGATGCGTTCTATCTCGCTCTTGAGTGTTCCATAAAAGCGACCTTGATACACTTCTTGGTATTCGGCGAAATCATCGGCTTGAATGTGAGAACGAAATTCATCTTCAGTCAAGAAGTAATAGTCAATGCCATTTTTTTCTCCTTCGCGAGGACTCCTCGTCGTGGCCGAAACCGAGAACTCAAGTCGCAACGCCTCGTCACCAATGATACGGTTGATGATTGTTGACTTTCCCGTGCCCGACGGAGCCGAGATCACAATCAGCTTTCCTTTATTGTCTGCAGTAGTGTTTGACATAAGAAACATTTATTACAGTACGTTCAACACTTGCTCTTTAATCTGCTCAAGCTGATCTTTCATCTTTACCACGATTTTCTGCATTTCGGCTTGGTTGCTTTTGCTTCCCATCGTGTTGATTTCCCGCCCGATTTCTTGGCTGATGAAACCCAACTTTTTGCCTTGACCGGGCTGGGCGCTGTGCAGTGTGTCCAAGAAGTAGTCAAGGTGGTTGTTAAGTCGGATATGTTCCTCAGTGATGTCAAGTTTCTCTATATAATAGATCAGTTCTTGCTCAAACCGGTTTTTATCAAAATCAAAACCCTCAATTTTAGAGAGTCCGTCGGTCATGCGCGCCTTGATGCGTTCTACTCGCGTGGCCTCATATTGGTCTATCTCTTGATGAAGCTGGGAAATGGCAACGATTTTTTCTTCAAAAAAAGCTTCTAACTTCCGCCCTTCTTGGGTGCGAAAATCATTTAATGCCACCAACGCGTCGTTCACCGCCTCATGCACGGCTGCCATCTCTTCGGCATTGGCTTCGGTATTTGCGCTCTCATTCTTGAACACATCGGGCATGCGCAGTAGGGTAGCGAACCAGTCGGTGGGCAAATCAATGTCGAGTTCCTTCGACATCTGCCTGATTTGCGTCATGTATTGACGCATGGTTTCCATGTTGATGCTCGCTGTGGACGAACCATCGATTGTTTCGCAGGTGACTGATAGCTCCACCTTTCCGCGAGCGAGGGCTTTGGCCACGTTGGTGCGCAATTCAAGTTCAATCGAACGAAAACATTGTGGCAATTTAACGTTAAGGTCAAGTTGCTTGCTGTTCAAGGATTTGACTTCAGCCGTTATCTTCTTGTTTTTGAACAATTTCACGGCCTTTCCAAATCCGGTCATTGATAATATCATAATGAGTCAATTTCTAAATTACAAATTTAACTCACAAAGTTACGACAAAAAACCGTCAAATGCTCATGAATTGCCATAAAAAATGAAAAATTAATAAAATGGATGCTATAAATTCATAAATGCGGCTCACAATGGCATTCGAGCCATTTTTTTTTGCTAAATTTGCATGATTTTTTGGGTTTATAACGTTTTGTGTGAAATGGCATCAATTCTAAATATCGACACTTCGACCGAAGTCTGTTCGGTAGCATTGAGCAACGAGGGGCAAGTATTGGTTCATCATGAAAATTATGATGGGCCCGCACATGCCAGCTTGCTGGGAAAAATGGCAAGCGATGCCGTGGGCTACGCACAAAGCCGCGACATGAAAATTGATGCGATAGCCGTTAGCAATGGGCCGGGTTCCTACACCGGCCTGCGCATAGGGCTGAGTTTGGCCAAAGGGCTTGCTTTCGGGCTTAATGTGCCTCTCATCACCATAAACACGCTCAAACTGCTCACAGTGAGCGCGCTGTTTCGCGATTTTTATGATGAAGACGTTCTTTTTGCGCCCATGATTGATGCCCGCCGCATGGAAGTGTATGCCGCCGTTTACACTGCCGCACTTGAGGCCGTGATGACTCCACAGCCCGTCATTCTCGACCAAGACTCATTCGCATCCCAGCTCGCCTACCATCCTCTCATTTTCATGGGGAATGGGAGCAACAAGGCGAGCCAAGTGATTTCTCATCCAAACGCAAAGTTTATCAGCGGAATAAAGCCGGTGGCTCTCGACATGATTGCTCTGAGCGAGAAGGCGTTCAGGGAACATGATTTTGCTGACTTAGCCTATTCCGTTCCTTTTTACTTAAAAGAGTTTCAAGCAACCCGACCCCGCAACAAAGTGCTCGAAGGGTTAGCCAACTCGCAAATCACCCATCATTAAAATGACAATCAACTATGCTAACATACAACACGCAACTTAAAAAGATCGTTCTCCCGGAGTATGGAAGAAATATCCAGCAGATGGTTGAGCAATGCCTTGAGATTGAAGATCGAGAGGAACGCACACATTGCGCCCACACCATCGTGCGCATCATGAGCAGCATGTTTCCTGAAATTAAGCAAGAAGCCGACTGGGAACACAAGCTTTGGGACCAGTTGGCCATTATGAGCGATTTCCGGCTCGACATCGATTACCCTTACGACATAGTGAAGTCAGAGAATCTGGAAAGTCGCCCTGTCCCCATTCCCTACGATTTTGAAAAAATCAAATATAGGCATTATGGAAAAATCATTGAACGAATGATTGACCGTGCCGCTAAGTACCCTGAAGGAGAGGAACGCGATGCCTTAGTGATGCTCTTGGCCAACCACATGAAAAAACTCATTTACCAAATCAATAATGAGGATGTGGACGATACCAAGATTTTCAAAGATTTATACCACTATTCCAAAGGCCGCATTCGTCTTGATGCCAGCAAGCACAAATTGCAT
The DNA here is from genome assembly GCA_017478855.1 of Muribaculaceae bacterium. GTDB lineage: Bacteria > Bacteroidota > Bacteroidia > Bacteroidales > Muribaculaceae > Sodaliphilus. Next base: position 17,706 of record JAFVCX010000058.1, read on the forward strand.
GAATATCAGGTAGTGAAACCGGTTCAAACCAGTTCAAAAAAGAAAAAACGCAAATGATAACCAGAGAAGAAATCGTTGAAATAGGAAGGCTGACAAAACTTCATGGAGTGGCGGGAGAAATGTCGGCAGCTATCCAAGTCGATCCTGACGTTTTCAATGAACTTCAATGTGTAGTCATCGACGTAGAAGGCCTATATGTGCCGTTCTTCATCTCATCAAATCGTCCTTTTGGTGCCACATCGGCCTTGCTGATGTTTGAAGATGTCGCATCGCAAAGTGAAGCCACGCCATTATTGGGAAAAACATTGTTTGCACTAAAAAACGATTATGAACACCTCGTGCAAGAATTTGCCGAAGAATCCCAGCAATTTCCTCTTGACTATTTCGTGGGCTTTACCATTAGTGACGCTGACGAAAACATAGGGGAAATTATTGGGGTCAATAGCGACACCATCAATTATTTGTGGCAGGTCAAACTTTCCGACGGCACAATCGCCTCGATACCCGCAGCTGATGATTTGGTGCAAGATATTGACCTTGATTCTCGAACAATTACAATGACTTTGCCACAAGGCTTATTAGAATTGAATTAAGTGCCAGTTTAATGTGATGAAACGATTCAATAATATATTGATTGCCATTTTGTCAATCGCCATCTTGTTTCCTGCGTTTGCCGAGGCAAAAAAGAAAAAAGTTGACATCTATGAGTTGTCTTTTGACGAGAATTTGGAATTTCCAGAAATCGAAAATGACCGCCAAGCAAGCCGCATTCAGGATTACCAATATGAGGCGGCCGTGGCTCTCAAGAAACAGAACTATGAGGTGGAACTTATGCGCAACAACGAGGTAATCGTTGTCACTTTGCCTGCCGGGCAACTGTTTGAAGCAAACGACACGACACTCACCTCATTGGGTAGAACATCGCTCAAACCATTTTTGAAATATCTGAAAAATCCCGGTTTCTATAAAATGCTACTTGTGATGCATAGCGACAACACAGGAAGCGCTCAATACACAAAATGGCTCACTAATGCCCGGATCAATGCCGTCTTTGATTGGGTAGAAGAAAATGAAAGCGTTGATTGGGTTGTGCCGTATGCGATGGGGGCCGATGACCCGCTGGTCGACAATAATTCCATTTCAAACCGCAAACAGAATCGCCGTCTTGAAATCTATTTGATCCCCGACGAAGTAATGCTCGCGCAAAGCAAGCGTGGAAAAATCAATATCAAACAGTCATTAGCAAAATAATATAGACACAAAAATATGGCAAAAGAGCTGAAAGATTTAACGAAGAGAGCCGACAATTACTCTCAATGGTACAACGATTTAGTTGTAAAAGCCGATTTGGCTGAGCAATCGGCTGTGCGTGGTTGCATGGTCATCAAACCTTATGGCTATGCTATTTGGGAAAAGATGCAACGCTGCCTCGACGACATGTTTAAGGCAACCGGTGTGCAAAATGCTTATTTCCCTCTGTTGATTCCTAAATCATTCTTAAGCCGAGAGGCCGACCATGTTGAGGGGTTTGCTAAAGAATGTGCCGTGGTGACTCACCACAGGCTGAAGAACTCGCCCGACGGAAAGGGCGTAGTCGTTGATCCCGAAGCATGACTTGAAGAAGAGCTGATTATCCGTCC
>JAFVCX010000059.1 GCA_017478855.1 Muribaculaceae bacterium
CAAACGGTTTCATTGTCTAGCCTGACATCTATCTGTGTCTGGCCATCATCAGTTTGATATATGACTATGCTATTTTCTTCCATAGATATTTGATCTTACGGTTCTTAAACGTTACAAAGGTAGCAATTATTTCGCTACGAGAGGTTGTTTTGCGCTTGGATTTCGGGGACTAATTATTCCTAAGCCGTTGGGTCGTCTCGGGCTTGTTACAAAACCTTCAACGGCAGACTATCTCCATAGAAAAACGGTTGATTTACTGCAAAACTTCGATTAAGCGAGAGCAGAGGCAAGCTTGCTTGCACTTTGCCGAGCGCAAGAAATTTATCCAAATGTAAAGCAACCGCTTGATGCCTTAAAAGACGATTAAGTCAATTCGCTGCCGCCCTTGAAGGGGCAAAGCCGAAACGCTGCTTGAAGATGCGCGAGAAATGAGTGGGATTCTCGAAGCCCAACGAGTAGCACACATCGGCGACCGACATGGCTGCGACCGAAAGCATCTCTTTCGCTTTGCTCAGCCGACGCTCCCTAATCCACGATGCAGGAGCACAGCCATACACCTGCTGAAAGTCGCGCTTGAAGCTCGACAGACTGCGACCGCTCAGATAGGCCAAATCCTCGATCGAAACAGGTGAAGTATAGTTGTCCTCCACCACACGGCGGATGTCGGTCTTGACCGGTTGACGCAGTTGGAGCATCTGACGGAAGATATTCTTTGAGCAGTCCATGACGAGATAGAGCATCTCCATCACCTTGAGCCGAAGCAGTCCGGGGTTAATTTGCGACGGGTCGTTGAAATATGGCGACAATCCCCAGCAATAGGCAACGAGTTTGTCACTCATCGGACTTATCTGTGTGCCCAGTTCCTCGGTCATGGTGGGAACTTGCACATTCTGCGAGGTGAGGAAGTCCACCAGTAGCTCGTCGTTGATGGCGAACAGCTGGCTCTCAAACAATCCGTTGTCCTCTCCACCCCGCTTTTCATAGGTCACCGCTTGCGACTTGCGAAGTAATATCATCTCGTTCTTGCGGACCGTCCATTGCTGCCGTCCACAAGTTAGCGTGACCTCTCCACCAAGCACCACATAGAGCAGATGTTGCTCGAGGAAGAACGTGCCACGCTCGCCAGCCGTCACAATGCACTGGTCGATGATGCTTCCGCCGTCTAACGTGAGCGACGACGTGGTGCAGTCGCCAGTAACAAGAGCTGTGGGAAATTTTAAGGTTTTCATTAGCCTATTTGCTATTTTGGGTCTGTAAAGTTAATTAAAACACCTAAATTGGCCGAGAATTATTCTATCAATCTGCTGATGCAGTCATAGCATAGCCTAGTTGCCGTGCTTGCTGGAGGTCGAGAGGAAATTGTGTCTCGTGCCGACGTTTCTTGCCTTCAACGTCCCAGGTATCAGCCCAATAGTGGTTATAATCGCGATATTGGAGCGTGTCGAAGCAGAACTGCACCTGTGGTTTATAACCGAACACATAGCCCGTCCATTGTAGCACAGGCGACAGTAGTGCATCATAGCCACTGCGCCGCATAGCCATCTCGCTCAGGTTCATAGTGATGAGGAATGCAGTGCGTACCCGTTTGGGCGCTATGATTTGAGACTCACCTCTTTTGAACTGAACGAAAGGATACCAGAGTCGTTCCAGGAAGCCACGCAGTTGTGCCGTGATTTCAGAGAAATAGACGGGTGATCCGAATGCCACCACATCGGCGCGAGCCACATGATGAAGCAGTTCAGTAATTCCGTCCTGAAATCCGCATTGCCCGTAACTGCGACCGTCGCGCAGTTTGCAAGCATAGCACTCTCGACAACCAGTAAAGTGGAGGTCGTAGAGATTCACCTCATTGACCTCCTCTTTGGCATTGGCTTCGCGTGCTCCTTCAGCAAAAGCATGGAGCAACGCGGCCGTGTTGTAATGCTTGCGAGGGCTACCGTTGATAATATAGACCCGCTTAGCCGCCATTACTTCACGCTGTAAATCTTGCTCACGATCTTCCACTCACCATCCTCCTGCTGAGCAAGGGTGAACATGTCGTTAAAGGTGGTGAGTTTGCTGAACGAAGACGAGATGCGGACGAAAGCCACGTTGCCTGCCACGGTCACGTCCTCGACGGTGTAGGTCACTTCTTCCTCGCCCGTCTGTTCCAGCACGTCGAAGAGCACATTGATGGGTACAGTAGAGATCACACCCTTCTCTACCCACGACATTGTGGCTTCCTTCGTGAAAGTCTTCTCACCGAGTTCACGACTTGCCTTGCGGCCTAATTCTGCATAAAGTTCAATGGCATTCAGGATGCCCCGTACGGTTTCATTCTGTTTCATTATTCTTAATTTTAAAGTTATAATGCTATTTCTTCTTAAAAGGTTTCCAAACAGACAACACCACGACAAGTGCAATTAGAATGCATTGGATGCATCCAAACAGTTTCAACTGGCTGATATTAGCATCATATGCTGTCCTCGAATCTGTGAAGAAATCTACTCCAGACATTGCATTGGCATCAATATACGGCCCCATGGCAAATGTGCCGAGCAACACCATGACCACAGTAATAATCCATTTTAAGGCCAGCCAACGATGGTGGAAAAATCCCCATTTAGTCAGGAAACCATATAGCAATCCTGTTGCCAATATGCCAAAGGCTCCGCCAATGACCAGCCAGTCATCAATCTGTTTGAGAATGGTGGCTTTCATTAAAACTGCCTCGGCACTGCTGTCGGGAATGGTGAAGAGTGTCAGCATCATTGACATCGCACCGCCAATCCACATGAAGGCAAACAGCAGATGCAGGAATTTCAGGCAGTGCACGCCGTTTGGGATCGTTATCTTCATCGTCGTGTTCTGATAGAAATCGTTACTTTTGAATCGTGTTTGAATTCTGATTATAGGCTTTTGCCACGCACTTCCACTCGCCGTCAATCTTCAGGAGCAACAACACGTCGGTAAAATCGATGGAACCACCCCAGCCTTCTTCGAGCACGCGCACCACAGCGAGCGTTTCTTCAAGGGTGAGCACATCGATGTGGGTCTTGAAGGTTTCGCCTGCGCCCACAGTATCGACATTGTTGTAGAACTGCTCAATAGAGCCACGTTCAAACTTGCCGTTCAGGAACCCGAACAGGCAAGCGTCCTCGGTGAACAACTCTTTCGCATACTTGCTGTTACCCTCAGCCACGCTGCGGGTGAACTTGCTTGCAGCCTTAACAACTGCCTTGTAGTCTTCAATCTTACTTCTCATTTTGATGTGATTATATGATGAATAAATAATGTCTGATTTCGACTGCAAAATTACTGCCGTTTTTTGAGATGGATATTTCTATTTGGTTCAAAGATTGTTTTCAAATAGTCCAAAGTTGTTTTCTCTTTGATTTCGGGCTTTTGTTGTTCATTAGGTGTTGGTAGTCGTCTTGAACTTGCTTGATATACTCTATCAACGAGCCTTTCTTTAGGCTCGCCTCTTGACCATTGATAATTAGTGATATAACCATAAGTTAAGCGGTTGATTTACCGTAAAGGTAAACCAACCGCTCTATGCCTTAAAAGACGTTGTTGTTATTAGTTGTCAATTACTTCTCTTTATAATAGTCCATGCTACATATTGCCAATTCATTGACATATAGCGAGCTGAAATCTTCTCCTATCTCGGAATGAACATATTGAAGAAATACATGCTTGGGGTCATTCCAGCCATAGCATTTTCCGGTTTCTTGTGCTTGACCGTATTTTGATGTTAGGTATTCATTAACTTTTTTCGATGTTTCTTGTTGTTCAGCCGCACTTGTGGTTGATTTGACAAAAAGAACTTTAGCAAGTTTGTTCCCTCGGAAACTTAACTCAGCTTTGTCATAATGAATACCAGCATAATCTGAATACTTACATTTGTAAGTGTCCATACCCTCCTCAGAAATAGTTTTCTCATCCGAGGCGATATAGTCTTTTGCTTTCACATCTTCCAGTGACATACCGAAAATTAAATCTTGATAGGCTGTGGCATCGCCAGAGTTGCAACTCGAAAAAATTGCAACAATGAATAACGATGAGAGTAATAATAATTTCTTCATAGTTGTAAAACTATAATGCTTTAGTAATCAAACCTATAAATATTATCACAATAAAGATAACAAACAAGAGACAACCTGACGTTTTAATACAGTCCCATACACCATTACCGCTATTGTTACTTTTGATAATCTTCAAAAGATCTGAATCAGTTTTACCGTTAAGTTTTGCCAACAAAATATTTTGTACTTCAGTTATTGCTATCTGATAATCTGCGGACGTTGAAGTAAAACTGCTCGAAGAACAAGTTGCTTTGACTATACTATTTTGTTCATCTTTTTTTAGAAACAGTTAGTCGAATGGTTGGAGTATCTATGCCCTTAGGGCGGTCAAATATATATGTCCCTACCTCGTTGTTTATCCCATTCTTCTTTGCAATGAAATGTTGAGGAAATTTTGAAATCAAGTAAGATATAGCCTCTTTCACTGCTTTCGCAGGAAATGATACTGTAATATTACTTGTGATAGGAGTTGAATCCGTTGTTATCATTTATTCAATTTGCTTGCAAAGGTAAACCAACCGCTTTGTGCCTTAAAAGACGTTGCCGTTATTTTGTGTTCTTGCGAATATCCTTTAGCGTTAGAGATATGTTTGAAATAACTCTCAAAAACGCCCACGATGCCAATGATGATAAGGAAATGCCCATTGTCATTGCAAATCCCATAGGATTGAATGTTGTGACTTCTTTAGTGTCATCAGGAATATATGTATAATGATGAGTCACAACTGTTGTTGTCGTCCAACAAACCGTAAACAAACAAATCAAAGCAGCAAGAATACCTACAATTAAAGTAATCCACGCAATTGTATTAAGCGTATTCTCGGCTGAATTGTCGTCAGTCTTTTTCTCATTAACTTGCTGTTGTGACGATGACTCTTGGGGCTCAACATTATCTGTTTGTTGAATACCCAATGCTTGGTTAATATCTTCTGCCATAGTTATTTTTGATTTTTATAGAGGGACACAAAAAAATGCAAATTCCGCACCAACCCAAAATAAACAATATTCCTGATACTTTCCACCACATAGTGAGAGTGTCAGAATATTCTACTTTGCTAAATTGAATAGTAACATTTACAATATTCAATATCACCATGAGGGCAACCGAAATAATAGCGATAAGAGTAGCTGTCTTTAATTTCATAGTCGATTACTTTATTTTTAATTTACAAAATTACTAAGTAATTTTTGCCCCTCCCCGGTTTTGACTTTATTAACATAAAGAGTTAGCACATTTTAACGCCAAATATCGAAAATATTTTTCAAATAAGCAAACATTAAGGTGAAATTCAGTGATTTTGATTGAATAATAGAAGATTTAATGTGAAAAATAATAGCCATGCTTAATGTTTCATCGCAAAATGCAACCGTAGGCAAAACAGTTGCGATAAAAGCAAAAAGAGGGTGCGAACCCAAAATTTGTGGCCGCACCCTCCTGTGAATTTGCTGATGATAGATTACAGCGCCTTGCCGTCGCTGCCCAGCACGTCAATGATTTTGTGCTTGTAGAGCTTCTCCATCTCATCGCGGGCGGGACCGCAATATTTGCGCGGGTCGAACTCGCCGGGCTTTTCATTGAACACCTTGCGCACTGCGGCGGTAAAGGCCAAGCGGCTGTCGCTGTCGATGTTGATTTTGCATACGGCGCTCTTGGCAGCCTTGCGCAGCTGGTCTTCGGGAATGCCCACGGCGTTAGGCAGTTTGCCTCCGTTGGCGTTGATGATGTCCACATATTCTTGCGGCACCGACGAAGAACCGTGGAGCACAATGGGGAATCCCGGCAATTTCTCCATGATGGCGTCGAGCACGTCAAATGCCAGTGGCGGCGGCACCAAACGGCCCGTTTCGGGATCAACGGTACACTGTTCGGGGGTGAACTTATAGGCACCGTGGCTTGTGCCGATGCTGATGGCGAGCGAATCGCAACCCGTGCGGGTGGCAAAGTCGATCACCTCTTCAGGCTTGGTGTAGTGTGATTCTTCGGCCTGCACCTCATCTTCCACACCGGCCAGCACGCCCAATTCGGCCTCAACGGTCACATCAAACTTATGGGCATATTCCACCACTTGCTTGGTGAGGGCAATGTTTTCCTCATATGGCAGGTCAGAACCGTCTATCATCACCGATGAGAAACCAAAGTCAACACACGATTTGCACAGTTCAAAACTATTGCCGTGGTCAAGGTGCAGCGCAATCTGCGGATGCTCCCAACCCAGTTCTTTGGCATAGTCCACAGCACCTTGTGCCATGTAGCGCAGCAGCGTTTGGTTGGCGTATTTGCGGGCACCGCTCGCTACTTGCAGAATGACGGGCGACTTGGTGTCGGCCGCAGCCTTGATGATGGCTTGCAGCTGCTCCATGTTGTTGAAATTGAATGCGGGAATCGCATAGCCGCCATTGATGGCCTTAGCAAACATGTCGCGCGTGTTCACAAGACCTAATTCTTTGTAACTTACCATTTTGTCTAAATATTTATAAAACCTCAAAAAATCTATTCATTACCATGTGCAAAATTACTAACAAAATCCCACTCTGTCAACCCCTCTTATTTGTTTTTATGGCCTCAAAAACATTTTTTAGCCATTGGTGAGTCAAAAATCATCCCTTTCTGCACATCATTTCATCGTGCAGAAAGGGATGATTGATGCCTTCGCGCTCAGCAAGAGAGAACGGAAGGATGGCGAATGATCAATAGGTCATGCGCGGTTCAAGTTCTTTGGCTTGCTCCACCATCTTGGCCACCTCGGTTTCAACGGGCACGCGGCGCACTAAGTGCTTCTGCTCGTTGACCTCGATGAGCTTTGCGGCCAAATTGGCCGGCACGCGGTGACGAAGTTCTTTCACGGTGTCGACACCGGCTGCCTCAAGCAGTTCGGCAAATTGCGGGCCAACGCCATTGATGCGGAAAAGGTCGGCATGATTAGTCCATTTGAGAATCAGCTTCTCGCTGATGCCGGTTTCTTCGGCCAGTGCTTTGCGTCCGGCTGGAGCGGCGCAGCGGTCAAGCAGGTTTTCCACAGTGATGATGCCTGCAGCTTGCAGCTTCTCGGCGTAAACATCGCCCACGCCTTCAATTTCAATGATTTTGTAAGTCATGATGTTAGTTGTTTTATGGTGAATAAATGCAAATGAAAAAGTCACACATAGCAATCAGATCTGCCTTTCACCCACAAGGGGGTGCCCGGAAATTCGGGTGAAAGTTACGAATAATGATTGAAAAAAGCAAACAATATCGTGAAAATCCGCAATTTTTAAGGCGAAATAGCTATCTTTGCACTATATTTTTTGATTGTATATGAAATCCAAACGAATAATAATTGCCATCGATGGCTACTCGTCCACAGGCAAAAGCACGATGGCCAAATGGCTGGCCCGAACCATAGGTTATGCCTACATCGACACGGGTGCCATGTATCGTGCCGTGACCTTATACTGCATTGAAAACGGCTTGTTCAACGGTGATGAGGTGAACCTGACGGCACTTGAACAAGCATTGCCACGCATTGCCATCACTTTTGAGGCCGACGATGAGGGACGCACGCTCACGCTGCTCAACGGCCGCAATGTGGAGGGAGAGATACGCTCCATGCGTGTGAGCGACAAGGTGAGCGTCATTGCAGCCATCGGATTTGTGCGGCGCGACATGGTGCGGCAGCAGCAAGCCATGGGCCGCGAAAAAGGCATTGTGATGGATGGCCGCGACATAGGCACCGTGGTATTCCCTGAAGCCGAACTCAAAATTTTTGTCACGGCCGATGCGCAGGTGCGTGCCCAGCGACGCTATGACGAGCTGCGGGGCAAGGGCGACGACTCCATCACCCTTGAAGAAGTCTATCGAAACGTGACTGAGCGCGACCGCATTGACACCACTCGTGCCGAGAGCCCATTACGTCAGGCGGCCGATGCCATCGTGCTCGACAATTCGCGCCTCACCATAGAGGAGCAAAACCGCTGGTTGCTCGATCACTTTAACCAATGCGTCATCGCCGGTGAGTAGAATCATCGAAATAGAAAAAGGCTCCGGTTTCTGCTTTGGAGTGACCACAGCCATCCGCAAGGCCGAGGAAGAGCTGAACCGCACCGGCCACCTCTATTGCTTGGGCGATATTGTGCACAATAGCCAAGAGGTGGAGCGGCTCAAAAGCATTGGCCTTGAAACCATCACGCACGACCAGCTGCGCACGCTGCATCATGCCACGGTATTGCTGCGAGCTCATGGCGAGCCGCCCGAAACCTATGAAATAGCGCGCGCCAATCACATCAACATCATAGACGCCACTTGCCCGGTGGTGCTTAAATTGCAGCAACGCATTCAAGGCACCTACAATGCGCACAAGGGCGCGCAACAGGAACCGCAAATCATCATCTATGGCAAGCGCGGTCATGCCGAGGTGAATGGGCTGGTGGGACAAACGCAGGGTCATGCGCTGGTGATTGAAAGTGCCGAAGAAATCAACAAAATTGATTTCTCCCGCGACATCTACCTTTACTCGCAAACCACCAAATCGCTTCAAGGTTTCAAAAACATTGTGCAGCAAATAGGCGATCGCTTGCAGCCCAATGTGCGTTTTGAGAGCTACGATACCATTTGCCGCTCGGTGGCCAACCGCATCCCGCAAATTCGGGAGTTTGCCCAACGTCACGAACTGGTTTTGTTTGTGTCGGGCACCAAGAGTAGCAATGGACGCATATTGTTTGCCGAATGTCTTGCCGCCAACCCCGATTCGCATCTCATCAGCAGCGAAGAAGAGATCGACGCGGCTTGGCTCGCAGGAAAACAGCGCATAGGCATTTGCGGTGCCACGAGCACCCCCCGATGGCTCATGAATAGGGTAAAAGATTACTTGGAATCATTGGAGCAGCCGTCATGACACGCCGCACACTACTCATCATCATCGCGCTCTTGGTGATTGTGGATATCGCCGCCGCGTTTTGGTATCTTGCCGCAAAAATCGAGGCCAGCGGAGAAAGTCGCGACCTGTGGGAAATCGAGAGCGACTCGATAGCCGAGCTGGCCGATACGATGGTCGTCGTGTCGGTCCCCGATACCTTTCGCCTTGAAGAGAGCCACGCCTATTACATGAGCGCGACTCCGGCCGTGCGGGGCGACCGATTTTCTCATTATGCCTGCATCAAGCAAGTGAAAAAACGCTGGCCTGAAAGTGTGAATGGGCACGCTGACCTCTCGGCTCTTGAACGCGTTTTGACACTGGCCATGACGGGCAATGCCAGCAGTTTGCATGTGGGGCTGCAAAGCTGGCTGCGGCAGCCACAATTCACAGTTGGCTCGGTGGCCGATGTCTTGCGGGTTGACACTTTGCCTCGTCAGCAGGATCTCTACACCTACCGGGAATCAATTCTCGTTTATCCCGTCTTGACCTCCTCGCGATTGCTGGTCATGGAGGTTGACCGCATCGTCAGCAATGCGGGCGACGTGTCGCAAGTGTCCACATTCATCCACTACGACCGCATGCGTCATGCGGTGCTCAAGCGTGGTGACATTTTGAGCAGTGTACAAGAAAATGCTTTGCTCGCCATGATCAATGCCAAAATCACGGTGGATAACGAGAAGCGGCAGCAGCAATGGGAGTTGTCGAGCCACTTGCCGTCGGCCTTTTATGCGCAAAGCGATGGCATCGTATTTCTGTTTCAGGCGGGCGATATTGCGCCTGTGGCCGAGGGTGACATTCAAGTGAAGTTGTCTTATAAAGAAATGGAAGGTGCGTTGACACCCAAGTTTCGCGAATTGCTGGCCGAGAACGAGGGCTACTGGAAATATAAGCCGCTTCGGGCCGACTGACACCTTTCCCTCAATTAAATCCCCATGAAATCGCGTGTGATGTCAAGGGCTGCGCTCATGTCCTGATGGGTGATGCTTTGATTCACCATCGGTGTCCCCACGGCTTGCAGCAAGGTGCAGTTAATCTCTCCGTCGCGGCTTTTTTTGTCGCGCTGCATGAGGGCGAGCAGAGTGGGGTAGTCATCGCAGGTAAAGAAGAAAGGAGGATAGTGGGCACTCACAAAGTGCGCAACGCGGTGCAATGTCGTGCTGGCAAATTGCAATGCCATGTGCGAGAGCACCAGTTCGGCCACCAGCCCCCATGCCACGGCATGGCCATGCAGCAATGGTTCCCCTTTGGCATGCGCAAAACTTTCAAGGGCGTGCCCCACAGTGTGCCCAAGATTCAGAACTTTCCTAAGGCCCTCCTCAAATGGATCGGCGGCCACGATGCGCTGTTTCACCGCTACCGAGGCTTGCAGCTGCAAGAGCAATGCGTCGTGGTGAATGGTGTCGCCGCCCAAG
>JAFVCX010000060.1 GCA_017478855.1 Muribaculaceae bacterium
AACACAAAATAAACTCACAATAACATGGGACTTTTTAGCCAAGAGATAGCTGTTGACCTCGGAACAGCCAACACTATCATTATCAACAACAATAAAATAGTCATCGATGAACCATCGGTTGTGGCCCTCGACACAAAAAGTGGCAAGCTCATCGCCGTGGGCTCTGAAGCCCGCGAAATGCAAGGTAAGGAAAACGATGGCATCCGCACCGTGCGCCCTCTGAGCGATGGTGTGATTGGCGACTTCAACGCTGCCGAACTGATGATGCGTGGCATGATCAAGAAGGTGAGCAAGAAAAACCATTGGTTCTCACCCTCGTTGCGCATGGTCGTTTGCATCCCTTCTGGTTCCACCGAAGTCGAGATCCGTGCTGTGCGCGACTCCAGTGAGCATGCCGGTGGCCGCGATGTGTACATGATTTATGAACCCATGGCTGCCGCTTTGGGCATCGGCCTTGATGTGCTTGCGCCTGAGGGCAATATGATCGTCGATATTGGTGGTGGCACCACTGAGATTGCGGTGATTTCGCTGGGTGGCATCGTCACCAATAAGAGCATTCGCATTGCTGGCGACGACCTTACCGACGACATTCAGGAGCACATGCGCCGTGCGCACAATGTGCGTGTGGGCGAGCGCACCGCCGAGCTGATTAAGATTAATGTGGGATCGGCCTTGACCGAACTTGATAATCCTCCCGAAGATTTTGTGGTGCATGGCCACAATCAAATGACGGCTCTGCCCATGGAGGTGCCCGTGAGCTATCAGGAGGTGTGCCACTGCATTGAGAAATCCATAAGCAAGATTGAGGCGGCTGTGCTGGGCGCTCTCGAGCAAACACCGGCCGAGCTTTATGCCGACATTGTGAAAAACGGCGTGTATCTTTCAGGTGGCGGTGCCCTCTTGCGTGGACTCGACAAGCGACTCACCGACAAGATTGGCATTAAATTCCACGTGGCCGATGATCCTTTGCATGCTGTGGCAAAAGGCACCGGAGTGGCACTCAAGAACTACAAGATATTCAAGTTCCTGAAGCGATAAACCGAATTTCTGCCGCTTGCAGTTTGGTTCCACTCACTGGTGTCTACATTGAGCGGACGATGGGTTTTGCTAATAACGAGAGGAGTGTTCACCAATGAAAAATCTGTTTGATTTCTTTATTCGGCACAGTGCATGGGTTGTAGCTACAATTTATGTGGTGTTGAGTTTGTTGATGCTCATCAAGGACAATCCCTACCAGCAAAGCATCTATTTGACCTCGGCTAATGCCGTCAGCTCCACCGTGTATGGTGGCATCAGTTTGGTGACCGACTATTTTCACCTCAAGGGCATCAATGATGAGCTGCAGCAACGCAATGCGCTGCTCGAAATGCAGCTGGTTGACTTGCGCGCGCAACTGGCCGATGCTAAGATGCAACTGCCCGACACGACGCTGAACTCCAATTTGCAGCACTTTGATTTTGTGGTGGCTCATGTGATTAGCAACAGCATTGCTCAAACCAATAATTACATAACCATCAATCGAGGTGCCGCCGATGGCATCAAAGCCGAGATGGGAGTGGTGGACCATACGGGAGTGGTGGGCATTGTCAACGTGGTAGGCAAGCACTCGGCTCGCATCATTTCACTGCTCAATCCCTACATGAAACTCTCGTGCAAGCTAAAGAATAGTGAATACTTTGGCAGTATGGTGTGGGACACAGGCGATCCTCGCTATGCCACGCTGGAGGAGCTGCCCAAGCACCTTCACTATGCAGTGGGCGACACAGTGGTTACCAGCGGATACTCCACGGTGTTCCCCGAGGGGATTATTGTGGGCACTATCGAAGGGCGGGCACGAAATTTGAGCGACAGCTTTGTTTCTCTGAAAGTGAAATTGTCCACCAACTTTAGTCAGTTGAGCACTGTGCGTGTGATAACTAATGACATGAGCGAGGAATTGCACTTGTTGCAGGAAAGCGATGCGCAAGGGCAGGGCGGTAGTGCCAACAGAAAGGAGGAGGGCGCTAAATGAGCAAAAACGTGATGCAAATAATCATCTTGTTTTTTGTGCTTGTGCTGGCTCAAATCGTGTGCTATAAAATCATGCTGTTCGGTTTGGCTGTGCCCATTGTGTTCATCTATCTGATTCTGCGCCTGCCCATTAATTGGCACCTTAATGTGGCTCTGACCATAGCCTTCTTGATGGGATTGGCCGTTGATATCACTTGTAACACCCCCGGCTTGAATGCCTTGTGCTGCACCTTGCTGGCAGTATTCCGATATCCCATTTTCTCCCTGTATGTGTCGCGAGAGGACGACATGAACGTGCCCACACCATCGGTCGAAAGTTTGGGACTGGGATCTTATTTCCGATACATGTCGACGATGGTGGTGATTTATGCCACAATGCTGTTTTTCCTGCAGTCCATAGGAATGCACAATCTGCCCGTCACGCTGGCTCGCATAGGTGCCAGCAGTGTCCTGAGTATTGCGCTTATTTTGGGGCTGGATAGTTTAGTGAGCACCCGTCGTGAGAAAAGATTATAATCTGGAAAAAAGAAAGTTTGTGATAGGTGGCTTCATCGTGCTGGTGGTCACCATCTACATCGTGCGGCTATTCGTTTTGCAGGTGGGCGACAGTACCTATAAAGCCAATGCCGATAGCAACGCCTTTGTGGATCGCACCATCTATCCGTCGCGTGGCCTGATATATGATCGCAATGATAGCCTCATTGTTTATAATCAACCTGCCTACGACTTGGTGATGATTCCCAAAGACGTGCAGCCATTCGACACGCTCGACCTGTGCCGTACACTGAAAATTTCGCGCGAGGCATTCGAAATGCGACTCGAAAAAATGAAGAAGAGCCGCAATTATTCGGGCTATACGCAACAGGTATTCATGAATCACATTTCGGCCCAAGACTATGGCCGCCTGCAAGAAAAGCTCTATCGTTTTCCGGGTTTCTACATCGTGCAGCGCATTTTGCGCCAATATAACTACAATGCCGGTGCCAATGTCTTGGGCGACATCCGCGAAGTGAATACCAACGACATAGACCGCGACGACTATTACAAGCCGGGCGACTACACCGGTGACCTCGGCATAGAGAAAAGCTATGAGAAATGGTTGCGCGGTGTCAAGGGGAAAGAGGTTTTGATACGCGACGCGTTTGGAAAAATCAAAGGTCATTACAACGATGGTGCCAGCGACGTGGCACCCGTGGCCGGCAATGACTTGCATTTGAGCATCGACATTGAGTTGCAAGCTCTGGGTGAGCGCATCATGCGAGGCAAGGTGGGTGCTATTGTGTGCATTGAGCCTAAAACGGGCGAGATTCTTGCCCTTGTGTCCAGCCCATCCTACGACCCGTCGCTTCTCATAGGCAACGAGCGTGGCAAGAACTATGCCCACCTCGTGCGGAATCCCATGAAGCCGCTTTTCGACCGCTCCATTATGGCCGATTACCCGCCCGGTTCCACGTTCAAGCCATCACAAGGCCTGATTTTCTTGCATGAGGGTATTGTGAATTTGAGCACGGCCTATCCCTGCCATCGTGGCTTTATCAGTGGAGGCCTGCGTGTGGGGTGCCACGGTCATGGCTCGCCCATTCCTTTGAAACCGGCCATTCAAACTTCATGCAATGCTTATTTTTGCTGGGGATTGAAGCACATGCTCGACAGCCGCTCTAAATATGGAACCACGGCTAAGGCTTTCGAAGTCTGGAAACATCACATGGTGAGCATGGGATACGGTTACAAATTGGGTGTGGATATGCCCGGTGAAAGCAGGGGATTTATTCCTAATGCCGCATTCTACGACAAAATACATGGCGAGGGCAAATGGGTGGCCAATAGTATCATCAGTGATGCCATTGGGCAGGGAGAAATCTTGGCGACACCGTTGCAAATAGCTAATCTGAGTGCCACCATAGCCAATCGCGGCTATTACATCACTCCTCATGTGGTGCGCAATATTGCCGGAGTGGGAGTGCTGAAGAAATCCATAGAGCGACACGACCCCACCATCGACAAACGCTATTATATTCCCATCGTGGAGGGTATGCGCATGGCGGTGACGGGGGGCACTTGTCGGGGGGCGAATATTCCCGGTCTTGACGTGTGCGGAAAGACGGGCACGGCTCAAAACCCGCATGGGCGCGACCACTCGGTCTTTATGGGATTCGCACCCATGGACGACCCCAAGATTGCCGTTTGTGTCTATGTGGAGAATGCGGGTTTTGGTGCCACTTTCGGAGTGCCCATCGGTGCTGTGATGATCGAAAAATATCTGAATGGGCATCTCTCGCCTGCGCGTGAGGCTGTGGCCAGCAGAATGGCTGCCACCAGCACCTATAGTGCAAAGGCCTATGGCTCGGGCAAAAAGAAGTTGGCAAATGCTTCTAAAGATACACAAGTGAGCGACGAACAGAAAACTACATCTCAACAAAGCGAGGAAAATGGAACTACGAACTGATCGAAACGAAGGTGGCACCTTGCTTAAATCGGTGGATTGGTTGACCATTCTGATTTATGCCATTCTCATTGTTGCCGGTGCTGTGAGTATCTATGCGGCTACCTACAACTTCGACAAGGCATCGATGTTTGACTTCTCCGGATTTTCGGGCAAGCAGTTTCTTTGGGCGTTCCTTTCGTTTGGCATCGGCCTGTCGCTTTTGCTCATTGATCGCCGCATGTATGAGGCTTATGCATATCCCATCTATGGGGCGATGATCTTGTTGCTTATAGTCACTATTTTTGTGGCTCCCGATATTAAAGGCTCTCGCTCATGGCTGGTTTTCGGGCCGGTGAGTTTGCAGCCGGCCGAGTTTGCCAAGTTTGCCACCGCATTGGCCCTTGCAAAGCTGTTCAGTACTTATGGCTTTCAGCTCAATAGCTGGAAGAACTATGCCATAGCTGTGGGTATAATCGTTTTGCCCATTCTCTGCATTATTTTGGAAAAAGAAACCGGCTCGGCATTGGTCTACACCTCGCTCATTTTCGTTCTTTACCGCGAGGGAATGAGCGGTTTTGTGCTTTTTGCCGCGCTTTGTGCGATCACCTATTTTGTGCTTGTTCTTAAATATGCCTCTGTGTTGTTGCTCGGCATTCCCATGGGCATGGCGTTAGTTTTCATCATTGTGATGGTGCTCACGGTGGCCATGCTGCTATTTTATTGCCGGTCGCTCATCGTGGCTCGCAATGTGCTGCTGGCCTATGTGGCCGGAGGGTTGCTGGTGTGGGGGCTGACCTACTGGGGCATTCAGGTGAACGGTTACTTGTTCTTTGGCCTGATGATTGGCGGCACGATTATTTATTTGCTCTATGCCATGCTTCACGACGACGTGCGCCGCATTCTCATCACTATAGGTTTCATCGCATCGAGTGTCATATTTGTCTTTTTGGTCGACATGGCGTTCAACAACATCTTGCAAGAGCACCAGCAAAAACGCATTGCGGTGGTGCTGGGCATTCAAGACGACCCTCGTGGAGTGGGTTATAACGTGAATCAAAGCAAAATCGCCATCGGGTCGGGTGGAATCACAGGCAAAGGTTTCCTGAATGGCACACAGACCAAACTCAAATATGTGCCCGAACAGCACACCGACTTCATTTTCTGCACCATAGGTGAAGAGCAGGGTTTTGTGGGCTCCACGCTTGTATTGCTCGCTTTTCTTGCACTCATTCTGCGTGTCATTGTTATTGCCGAGCGTCAGCACACGGCTTTTGGCCGCGTCTATGCCTATTGTGTGGCTTCTTATCTCATCTTCCACCTTTCTATAAATGTGGGTATGGTGCTGGGATTGTGTCCCGTGATTGGCATCCCGTTGCCGTTTTTCAGCTATGGAGGATCCTCATTGTGGGGCTTCACTTTCTTGCTGTTTATTTTGCTGCGCATCGATGCCGACCGCGCCGCTTATGGCTCGTGGTGAAAAAGAGACCACACGCATGCCTCACAAGCGCAGCGTGCGCGCGGCATTCAGCACGGCGAGAATCATCACGCCCACATCGGCAAAGACAGCCATTCCCATGCTCGCATAGCCCGCGGCGGCGAGAATCAGAATGATGATTTTAGTTCCTATGGAACCATAAGCGTTTTGCTTGGCAATGCGCTGTGTGCGTTTGGCAATGCGCATGGCGGTAGCTATCTTGCTCGGACTGTCGTCCATCAGCACCACATCGGCAGCCTCGATGGCGGCATCAGAGCCCAACCCGCCCATCGCAATGCCTAAATCGGCACGGGCGAGCACGGGGGCGTCATTGATTCCGTCGCCCACCATAGCAGTCATGCCATTTCCGTTCTGCAAAAGTTGCTCAATTTTGACAACTTTGTCGGCTGGAAGCAGGTTGGCGTGAAAAATATCCACGCCGGTTTCTTGCGCTACCTCTTGCGCCACTGCCTCTTGGTCACCCGTGAGCATGACGATTTGTTGCACGCCTGCTTTGCGCAAAGCGCGAATGGCTTCGGCCGAGTCGGGCTTGACGCAATCAGAGATAACGATGTGGCCGGCATATTCGCCATCGATGGCCACATGAACCACCGTGCCGGTTTTGTGGCAAGAACGCCACCGGGCACCCACGGCCTCCATCAGCCGCTCATTGCCCACGGCTATGCTGCGCAAATTCACGTTGGCCACAATGCCTTGCCCTGCAATCTCTTGCACATGGGTAACAGTGCATAAGTCGTTCTCGTTGGGATAGGCATCGCGCAGCGAGCTGGCGATGGGATGATTTGAGTATCGCTCGACGTGCGCGGCAAGATGCAATAGTTCTTGCTCGTCAATGAGTTGGGGATGCACAGCCGTGACTTCAAACTTCCCTTTGGTGAGTGTGCCTGTTTTATCGAAGACCACTGTGCGCACCTGCGTGAGCTTTTCAAGATAGTTGGAACCTTTTATCAAGATACCTTTGCGTGA
Source organism: Muribaculaceae bacterium (assembly GCA_017478855.1). GTDB lineage: Bacteria > Bacteroidota > Bacteroidia > Bacteroidales > Muribaculaceae > Sodaliphilus. The sequence goes on from JAFVCX010000060.1 coordinate 6,897, forward strand.
AGCGGCACCAATGCCGCCAAAGAATGTGAGTGGAATGGATAAGACCAACGCGCAAGGACACGAAACCACCAAGAACATCAGCGCCCTGTAAATCCACGTCACAAAATCTCCACCCGTTGCAAGAGGTGTAAGGGCAATGACGAAGGCCAATGCCACCACAATGGGCGTGTAGATGCGGGCAAAGCGACTGATGAACGTTTCGCTCGATGACTTGCGCTCGGCAGCTTCGCTCACCAACAGAATGATGCGTGAGGCCGTAGATTCTTGTGCCACGCGTGTGGCTCGAATTTGCAGCGGACCGGTGAGGTTCACGCAGCCCGACGTGATTTCATCGCCTAAGTTGACAGATTTTGGCAAACTTTCGCCTGTGAGGGCAGCTGTGTCGAGCGAGGAGCTTCCTTGCGTCACAACACCGTCGATGGGCACGCGCTCGCCCGGTCTGATGAGCACCGTGTCGCCTTGTCGCACCTCTTGCGCTTTGACGGTTTCCTCTACTCCGTCGCGCAAAACATGGGCAGAGTCGGGGCGAATGGCCAACAGATGCCTGATGGAACGGTGGCTATTACCCGTGGCGATGCTCTCAAACAGTTCGCCCACTTGAAAGAACAACATGACGAATACCGCCTCGTGCAGCTGATTGTCAGTTTTTGGCAAAAAACCAATGGCAATGGCACCTAAGGTGGCCACAGTCATCAAAAAATGCTCATCGAGAGCTTCGCCGTGAGTGATGCTGTGAAAGGCTTCCTTGAGTGTGTTCTCTCCGGCAACCCAGTAAGCCGGCAAATAGATGAGCAGTAATGCCCATGGCTGCAAGGAAACATTCCTTTCGACGACATAGGCCAAAATGAGGAGGATTGTGGCCACGACAATGCGGATGACAGTTTGGCGAACGCTGCCGTGCTCATGTTCATGCTCGGCGTGGCTATGGTGCTCATGCTGCTGGCAGCAATGGTGACAATGCGACATAATTAGTTGTGTTTTAATGTGGTTTCAAAATCCTATGGCGTGCGACGTGGGGCTGGTGAAAAGCAAACTACCTTTGCAGCCACACATCTGGGCCACAAAGGTAGTGATTAAGTGCTGCAACCGAGTTGCAAAGTTTATTTCTTAATATTTTCTATCCAGCGACGTGCATTCACAAATGCTTCAATCCACGGGGTCACATCATCGGCCCTGCGCTCCTCGGGATACCATGCGCATTGCCACGGGAAGATGGCACGCTCCAAATGAGGCATCATGGCAAGATGCCTTCCGTTGGCCGACGCAATACCGGCAATGCCGAGGGGAGAACCATTGGGGTTGCCCGGATAGGAGCGATAAGCATATTGTGCCACCACATGATAGTTTTTTGTGGGGCGTGGCAGGTGGAACTTGCCCTCGCCGTGCGCCACCCAAATGCCAAGACGGCTTCCGGCCAAAGAACCCAGCATGACGGAATTGTTTTCGGGAACCTCCACACACAGGAATGACGATTCAAATTTGTGTGAATCGTTGTGCTCCATGTGCGGCTTCTCGCTCAACTCGGGATTGATGAGATTTAATTCAATCATGAGTTGGCAACCGTTGCAAATGCCGAGGCTCAGCGTGTCTTCACGTTCATAGAAACGTTTCAATGCGGCGTGGGCTTTTTCATTCCACACAAATCCGCTGGCCCAACCTTTGGCCGAACCGAGCACGTCGCTATTGGAGAACCCGCCGCAGAAAACAATCATATTCACGTCGTCAAGGGTTTCTCGCCCGGTCATCAAATCGGTCATGTGCACATCTTTCACATCAAAACCGGCCAAATAGAGCGAGTAGGCCATCTCGCGGTCGCCATTGATGCCCTTATCACGAATGATGGCCGCTTTGATGCCCGAGGGTGCATGCTTCGAGCCTGCGATGCCCAGATCGGCTGCACGTCCCGAGAAACTATCAGGCAGTTTGATGCGCAAGGGCTGCTTCTTGTAGTTGTTGAAGCGTGCTTCGGCATGCTTTTCACCACTTTGTTTTTTGTCGAGTAAGTAGGATGATTCATACCACAAGTCGCGCAGGTCGTCAATTATAAAAGCATATTGTTTTCCTTCGCGCTTAATTTTTAACGTGCGCTCTCGTGATGGGCGACCCAACGCGGTGAAGTGCACGCCACAATCGGCCATCATTTGTTCTGCCTTGCTGCAATTTTCCTCGGCTATTTGAATGACCAAAGCCGGATTCTCGGCAAAAAACAGCTTGAGGATATCGTGCTCCCGGAAACCGTCAAAATTCAGGTCAAGTCCGCCTGTGGTGTTGGCAAATGTCATTTCGAGCAATGTGGTAATCAGTCCACCGGCACTCACATCGTGAGCGGCGAGAACCAGCTCTTGCTCAATGAGTCGCTGAATGCCATTGAAAGCGCGTGCGAAAAACTCTGCACTTGCAATTTTGGGCGCGCGGCTACCCACCATACCCAATATTTGGTTGAGCGCAGAGCCTCCCAGTTCAAGACCACAGCCTGAAAAATCAATGTGATAAAGATGGCTCTTGCGGTTTTGCACCACTGGGCTAACCGTCTTGCGCACGTCGGTCACCTCACCTGCCGCAGAAATAATGACGGTGCCCGGAGCAATCACCTTTTTCTGTCCATATTTTTGGGTCATCGATAGGCTATCTTTACCTGTGGGAATATTGATGCCCAAAGCACAGGCAAAGTCGCTGCATGCCTTCACCGCTTGATAAAGGCGAGCGTCCTCACCCTTGTTGCGGCAGGGCCACATCCAGTTGGCACTGAGCGAGACACTCTTCAAACCTTCCTTTAGGTTGGCTCCCACAATATTGGTGAGGGCTTCGGCAATGCTCAGGACAGAGCCGGCGGCGGCGTCAATCAGTCCTGCTTGCGGAGCATGCCCGATGCTGGTGGCAATGCCGCTGCGCCCTGTGTAGTCAAGCGCCACCACACCGCAGTCACTCAAAGGCAATTGAAGCCGTCCTTGACATTGCTGACGCGCAATGCGACCCGTGACCGATCGGTCCACTTTGTTGGTGAGCCAGTCTTTGCAAGCCACCGCCTCAAGTTGCAGAACGCTTTCCACATAGGTGTGCATCAACGCCTTGTCGTAGTGTGGCTGCACCCAACGGCGAATTTGCTTGTTAACATCGGTCATGATGGTGCGTGGCGAGCTGCCAAACATGTCGCTCATAGCCAAGTCGATGGGGCGTTTGCCATCGGCCTGCTCAAAGGTGAAACGGTGGTCACCAGTGGTGTTGCCCACCACATAGAACGGTGCACGCTCACGCTGGGCGATGCGCTCAATTTTAGCCACGTCGTCGCTATTGACCACCATGCCCATGCGTTCTTGTGACTCGTTGCCAATAATCTCCTTGGCACTCAAAGTGGGGTCGCCCACAGGCAATGCCTGCATGTTGATGTGTCCGCCGGTGGCTTCCACCAGCTCACTCAAAGCATTCAGGTGTCCGCCGGCTCCGTGGTCGTGGATCGACACGATGGGATTCTCGGCCGACTCGGCCAAACCGCGAATGACGTTGGCCACGCGTTTTTGCATTTCGGGGTTGGCTCGTTGCACAGCGTTCAGTTCGATGGCACCGGCATATTGGCCTGTGTTGACACTGCTCACAGCTCCACCACCCATGCCTATGCGATAGTTGTCGCCACCCATGACCACCACTTCTTGCCCGGGCACGGGCTCTCCCTTGATGGCATCGCGGGCGTTGGCATAGCCTACGCCACCTGCCAGCATGATGACCTTGTCGTAGCCCAACTCCAACCGACCTTCTTTGTGCTCAAAGGTGAGCAGCGAACCGCAGATGAGCGGCTGGCCATATTTGTTGCCGAAATCACTGGCTCCGTTGGACGCTTTGATGAGGATTTCTTCGGGCGACTGGTAAAGCCACTGGCGTGCGGGGATGGATGTTTCCCATGCGTGCTGGGCCGATGTGCGTGGATAGGAGGTCATATAGACCGCTGTGCCGGCCAGAGGAAGGCTGGCTCGACCGCCCCCCAAACGGTCGCGAATCTCCCCGCCGGTGCCGGTGGCCGCGCCATTAAACGGCTCGACGGTGGTGGGGAAGTTGTGCGTTTCGGCTTTGAGTGAGATAACGGAGTTGATGTCGGTCACAGCGAACTCCGAAGGTTCATCGGGGGCGACGGGAGCAAATTGCTCAATAGAGGGTCCGCTCACAAAAGCCACATTATCCTTATAGGCCGAGATGAGGCCGTTAGGGTTCTCCTTAGATGTCTTTTTTATCATGCCGAAGAGCGACATGGGCATTTCCTCATCGTCGATAATGAAGGTGCCATTAAAGATTTTGTGCCGGCAATGCTCACTGTTTACCTGCGAGAAACCAAACACCTCACTATCAGTGAGAGGTCGGCCCAATCTCGCCGACAAATCTTGAAGATAGGCAATCTCTTCGCTGCTTAAAGCTAATCCTTCCTGTTCGTTGTAGGCAGCCAAATCTTTGATATGAATGATGGGCTCGGGGGTGCGAGCCACATCAAAGACATTTTCATCGAGTTTGTGATAAATGCGTTGAAGCATTTTGTCGCATTGCGGTGTTTTATCCGTAGTGGCCACGAACTCCTCAATGCGGCTGATGCCGCGCATGTCCATGTTTTGGGTAATCTCAACGGCGTTGGTACTCCATGGGGTAATCATTTCTTGCCGAGGCCCCACAAATGTGCCTTGAAGTGAACGTTTGATAACCAGTTGTCCGTTAAGCAACCACTCAAGTTTCTTGATTTCTTCGTTAGATAAAGTATGGTCGCACTCTACTGCGTAATAGAAATTGCTTCCCTTTTTGAAAAATGTGATCATATTATGGCGATGAATAATTCAGACCACAAAGTTACGACGAAAACACGACACTGGCATGCCGAGCGCAAGACGATTTGAGAGCGAAATGTGAGGGTTAACTCTTTTTAACTAATGTCGGATTTGCTGGCGTGTGAGCAACCCTTCGGTCACCTGATAATCGGTGGTCACGTCTTTATACAGAATCCAATGCACACAGCCACTAACACTTGAACCTTTGCCGCCGCCATTGGGCACCACATAAGCCTGCACGAACTGCCATCCGCGTTCGCTCATGTAGTTCATCGCCTCAATGATTGAATTAAATTTGATGTCTTTTCCGTTGCTGTCCACCAGCTTGGTTTGGTCGCCGCTGCTTGGCCAAGAAGTGGCTTGGCCAAAATCAATGTCAACCTTGATTTTGTTGCTGAAAACTTGTTGGTCAGCCACCAGTTCGGCATACACCCGGCGCAAACTCGTTTGTTCAGCTTCTTGTCGCATGGTTTCTTGCTCGATATTTTGTGCCTGCACTGTCATGGCCCACACGAACAACAAGATAGTTGCCACTTTCTTAAGATGGTTGCTCATTCTCATAAATCTAAATTTTTAAGTATTTTTTATTTGACCCACTCGCACCCCTATGGTTTAATGGGGTAATTTTCTTTTCTGTTTTTAGAGTTGGCCCCATAAAGCCCGTGACTTGAACGCTTGTGTGGTGAAGCGTCGTTGCGATACAGAATGCGAATGGGTGGATAATTGTTGTGAAAATTTGCGTTGTGAGAAAAGAAATGGCAAGGCGATTCCGTTTATAATTATTATCTTTGCATTCTATTTGAAATAAGTTGAGGAAATGAAAAATCGCATCATATTGTTGCTGGCCGTGCTGTGGACTTTCCTGCCGCTTGCCTCTCAAATCACATTCACGGGAAACTCTCATGAGGTGATGGAGATTGTGCCGGCTGCCACTACGGGATTAAATAGAATCTATGTGTTGCACGACACTGAGAATGTGGCCATGCACTTTACCGCTACTACTGAGAATGAAGTAACTTGGTACGCCTTTGAAGAGCGTGGCGGCGCATATGCCGAGCCTGTGGCCAATGTGACCCACAACGGCCTTGAAACGATTTTGCCGCAAGTGACGGGAAATAGAGGATATATCATAGAAGAAGGCACATCGCGCCTCTATGTGTGGGTGACCGACTATTCGGCCTACCGCATGTCGCTCACCGGACTGCAAGTGGATAACGACGGCGATTGCGCCACGACCACTCTGCATGTGGCCGGCGAGGGAACCGATATTGCCTATTATACCATCAATGGTGGACGCCAAGTGCTGTCGCGTGAACTGGAATTGTCCTACTATAATTTGGAGTGGAATGACACTACGCATTGGCAACAAACGTCTGTGGTCGAAACAGAAACGAGCTTCAAAAACACCATCGTGATTCCTGCTCCCACGTGCAACACTTCGTTTGTGCTGAGCGGCGACCGTTTCCTCTCGTTCTGGGACGAAACCCTTGTGGCTGAGAGCAACACTTATGTGACAGCAGCCGTGGATGTGCGGGCCACGGCCACCCAAGAAAGCCGTGACAATGACAATGAAAAGAAAACCGACGCGGCGGGCGGCCAGCTGGGCGGCTCGGCTCCGGCGCATGTGTTCTTTGAGGCGTTTGTGACCGACGCCGTGGTACACAAAGAGTGGCAGATGGCACTTGACCCCGATTTTAATGACATTCAGTTGCGCCTCAATCAAGACGAAGTGGATGAAACGTTTACCGAAGCCGGCACCTATTACTGGCGGTTTATCGGGTCGAATGCCGATGGCTCGTGTGAAGCATATAGCGAAACATTCACCGTCAATATAGGTGAGAGCGAGTTGCAATGCCCCAATGTGTTTACTCCCGGCACGAGTGCGGGCGTGAACGACGTGTGGAAGGTGAGCTATCGTTCCATCATAGATTTCCATTGCTGGATATTCAACCGCTGGGGAGTGAAAGTGTGTGAATTTACCGATCCCTCGCAGGGATGGGATGGGCGAAATAACGGCAAACTCGTGGGGCCGGGTGTGTATTACTATGTAATTCAGGCCACGGGAAGCGATGGCAAGAAATATAAGATGAGTGGCGACATCAATATCATTCGCTACAAGAATGCTCGCGGTGGCAGTTCGAGTGGAGGCACTGATAACCCCACCACTCACGAAGACCCTGATGAGCCTTAACTTTAAGAATTGTTGGAATTTACTCAAATGATGCATAAAAAACTATGTGTGGCCGTCATGTTGGCTTTGTGTGCCATGGTGGGCCATGCTCAGCTGAAAAATGGCCAAACAACGGCTACCTATGATAAGGGAACGACCAATGCCGTCTTTAATGTGACTGCTAACCCCGACATTCCTACGCAAGTGACGTTTGCCGGCGAGAAAATAAGTCTTGACCGCCTCGACATGGCCGAGCGATATGACCGCGAGCTCACATCGATTATCTATGGGCAAACAAGCACTCTGCTTTGCATGAAGCGAGCCAACCGGCATTTTCCTGTGCTGGCACCCATCTTGAAGGCGCAAGGCGTGCCCAGCGACTTCTTGTACTTGGCCTGCACCGAGAGCACGATGGACTTCTTGGCCTACTCGTCGGCCAAAGCCGCGGGACTGTGGCAACTGCTGGCGGGCACGGCTCAACAATATGGCTTGGAAGTGACCGATGAGGTGGATGAGCGCTATGACCCCGAATTGAGCACGGTGGCGGCATGCAAATATCTCAAAGCCGCTTATAGCCGATATGGAAGCTGGACAACCGTGGCGGCAAGCTACAACGCCGGCATGGGAAAAATATCGAGCGAGCTTACCAAGCAAGGCGTGGAACGCTCATTTGACCTCTACCTTGTGCAAGAAACCTCGCGCTATGTGTTTCGCATCATGGCCTATAAGACCTTGATGGAAAATCCCAAACGATATGGCTACCGCCTGCGTGCCGAACAACTTTACCAGCCTGTGAGCTACACGAAAGTGGAGGTGACCGGCGCGGTGGCAAGCTGGGTGGACTGGGCCAAAGCGCACGGCATAACTTATGCACAGCTGCGCGAAGCTAATCCGTGGATTCGCTCCACAAAACTGACCAATAGCAAGGGACGCACCTATCAGGTGAAAGTGCCGCTCGCGGCCGACCTGTATCGCTCGAAACGACAGTCGCGCACCTACGACAAAAATTGGGTGGTGAACTAAAAAGAGAATCTCTCACGGTAACGTTGTTATGATGATAAATGACAAGGAAACAGATTGTGTGAGTGTGCTGGGAGCGCGAGTGCATAATCTGAAGAACATAGATGTTGAGATTCCGCATTACCGGCTGAGCGTAATCACGGGATTGAGTGGCAGCGGCAAGTCGAGCCTTGCCTTCGACACAATATTTGCCGAAGGGCAGCGTCGCTACTTGGAAACCTTCTCGTCATATGCCCGAAGCATGCTTGGAGTGCTGGAACGCCCCAATGTGGATAAGATATCGGGATTGAACCCAGTGATTTCGATAAGCCAGAAAACCACCAACAAGAATCCGCGCTCCACAGTGGGTACCACCACCGAGGTGTATGACTATTTAAGGCTTCTCTATGCTCGCGTGGCCGATGCCTATTCTTACTTGTCGGGTGAGCCGATGGTGAAATATACGGTAGAGAAAATTCTCGACCTGATTCTGGAAAAATATGATGGGCGCAAAGTGTATTTGCTGGCTCCGCTGGTGAAGAACCGCAAAGGGCACTATAAAGACCTCTTTGAGAATTTGCGCAAGAAAGGCTACCTGCATGTACGAGTTGACGGCGAGCTGCGCGAAATCACCTTTGGCATGAAACTGGATCGCTATCGCAACCACTCGGTGGAGCTTGTGGTGGACAGGCTGAAGGTGCATGAAAAAGACAAGCACCGGCTGCTCGAATCGATTGAAAAGACCTTTAAGCAGGGTGGTGACCAACTGATTGTTTATGATGTGGAGAGTGACCAGTTGGGTTACTACAGCAAATCGCTCATGGACCCGGCCACGGGATTGAGCTATGCCGAGCCGGCTCCGCATAACTTTTCATTTAACTCCCCGTTGGGCGCTTGCCCTCGTTGCAAAGGATTGGGCGAGGTCAATATCATCGACCGTGAGAAAATCATGCCCGACCTCACTGCATCGATTAAAGCTGGCGGCATTTTGCCTCTTGGAAAATACAAGAATTCGCTCGTGTTTTGGCAGATTCAGGCCATTTGCGAGAAATATGGCTGCACGCTCGACAGCCCTTTAAGTGAACTTCCCGAAGAGGCCATCGACGACATCCTGAATGGCACTGAAGAGCGACTCAATATCCACACCGAAACCATGAGTACAAGCAACTATTTTTTGTCTTACGACGGATTGGTGAAGTATATTGAGATGCAGCAGGACGAAACGGCCACCTCGCAAGCTCAGAAATGGGCAGGGCAGTTCTATTCACGTCAGCAGTGCCCCGACTGCGGGGGCCAGCGGCTTAATCGTGAAGCCCTGCATTTCAGAATTGACGGGAAAAATATCGCACAGTTGGCGGCGATGGATATTACCGACTTGCTCGCGTGGGTGCAGAATCTGCACAACGTGTTGCCTCCGGCCAAATGGGCTATTGCCGCCGAGGTGGTGAAAGAGATATCGTCGCGTCTGCAATTCATGCTTGATGTGGGGCTTGACTATGTGTCGCTCAACCGTAGTGCTGCATCGTTGTCGGGCGGCGAGAGTCAGCGCATCAGGCTTGCCACGCAGATTGGCTCACAACTGGTGAATGTTCTGTATATTCTTGACGAACCATCCATAGGCCTGCATCAGCGTGACAACAGGCGATTGATCGACTCGCTCAAACGTCTGCGCGACGATGGCAACACAGTAGTGGTGGTGGAACATGACCGCGATATGATGCTGGAGGCCGATTATCTTGTTGATATTGGCCCTCAAGCCGGCCGAAAAGGGGGGCATGTGGTCTTTGCGGGCACTCCGGCCGATTTGCTGAAGAGCGATACGCTCACAGCTCGATATTTGAACGGAAACGCACGTATTGAGGTGCCGGCCACAAGGCGGGCTGGGAATGGAAAACGCCTTGAACTGCACGGATGCCGTGGCAATAATTTGCAAAACGTGGATGTGTCATTTCCTTTGGGCACTTTTATTTGTGTGACTGGAGTGAGTGGTAGCGGCAAATCGAGCCTGATTAACGCGACCCTTCAACCCATCCTGAGCAAGCATTTCTATCGTTCGATTGCTGAACCGTTGCCTTATGATGGCATAGATGGCATAGAACATATAGATAAGGTGGTGACGGTTGACCAGTCGCCATTGGGGCGCACACCACGCTCGAATGCCGCCACCTATACGGGCGTGTTTTCTGACATTCGCAATTTGTTCGTGAATCTGCCCGAATCAAAAATTCGTGGCTATAAACCCGGACGATTTTCTTTTAATACGTCGGGCGGCCGTTGTGAAGTGTGCAAGGGGAATGGCTATAAAACGGTGGAAATGAACTTCTTACCCGATGTTCTTGTTCCTTGTGAAGAATGTGGCGGAAAGCGTTATAACCGTGAAACACTGGAAGTTAAGTTCAAAGGTAAGTCGATTGCTGATGTCCTTGACATGACCATTAATCAAGCCGTGGAATTTTTTGAAGCCATTCCTGCGATTCTCACCAAGATAAAAATGCTTCAGGACGTAGGATTGGGCTACATTAAACTTGGGCAGCCCTCCTCCACATTATCGGGAGGCGAAAGCCAGCGTGTGAAGTTGGCCGCCGAACTGGCCAAACGTGACACAGGTCGAACCATCTATATTTTGGACGAGCCCACCACCGGACTTCATTTTGAAGATATCAAGGTGTTGCTGGGAGTTTTGCAAAAATTGGTCCAAAAAGGAAACACGGTTATCGTCATCGAGCATAATATGGACGTGATAAAATGCGCCGATTACATTATTGATATGGGTCCCGAAGGAGGATGGGGTGGAGGGCACGTCATTGCCACCGGAACACCTGAGGAAGTGGCCAAGAGCAAAACATCTATCACGGCACGCTATTTGAAAGAAGAATTAAAGCGGTAGAATGATCCACCTAAAAAGGCACCCTCAATGAGCGGTGCTTTTTTCGTGTGCAAATAGAGCAAATTCTCCAGTCGTTATCCATTGTGCATCTGAAATTGCATTGTTTTTTTGTGCTGGGAGCCGGATTGAAGTAAAGAATTACTCCAAAATATTGTGTTTTCTGAATTTTCTGATGAAGTAGAACGGATTTCTTTATTTTGATTATATATTGCTGTTTCTCAATAAAATAACGAGAAAATTCTGTTTGCTTAACTTTTTGAGATTTTTTTGGCTGTAGAAGAGGATAGATTTTGCTGAAATTTGCCCAAGAAATTAAGTTGAGGCTTAAAAAGGTAGGGTGGTGGCGAATTACCATTTGCAATTTGCAATAAGCACATGTCGCCATCTGTCGATTTGCAAAACAAACTTCAGAAGGATGAACCCTCAAATCGTAAAAATTTGTCTTTTTGCAGGTCATTAAAAAACACAAAACGCGCTTCAAAAATGAGAATTAACGCTCGCAACTCTTCTCAAAAGCGAATTTTATGGAATTAACAACTGTTTAATATTTAATTAAATAGCTAATATTCAGCTAATTACGATAAAAACCTAAAGCAATGATTTATCGTTAAAGATGTGATGCGATGATTCCAATAAAACATCACTTATCTATTAGTATTTAATAGTGTGATAATAAGAGATTAAGCACAAAAACATTAAAGTGAATTATAGTTTATACCTGCAAATTGTATTTCTCCCCGGTAATGTGGTTAAAATGCAATTAAGAAATAAAAAATTTTGAATTTTCAGTTGATAATTTGCGTGTTTGGAAAATTAATCATAAATTTGCAAACGAGAAATGTTGATATGCAAATCGGCGGTTTGCAATACAAAACAAAATGAAATGACATTTTTGTGAGATTTTTCGGATTAGGAAAACGAACTTATGATTGTTCTTTGTTTTCTTAGGCCAATCAAAAAATGTCAACTCACTTTTATTTGAATACTGCAAATAGTTTAATGAGTCAACTTATCTCATTTTTCATTTTTTCGAGAAGAAAAAAATTGCTAGTGGAATATGGACATCGTAGAGCGCATAAAATTATTCTTGAGTCAGAATAAGCTGGCCAGCTCAACTTTTGCTGACACTTGTGGCATTCCTCGTCCAAGTCTTTCGCAGTTGCTCAATGGCCGCAACCGCAAAGTAAGCAATGAAGTTCTTGACAAGATTCATCAGGCATATCCGGAAATCAATATGCTATGGCTCATGTTTGGCGATGGGGAAATGTTTGTTCCAAATGCGAACTTTGGTGAAGAATCCTCGTCGGCTCAACTGCATGAGAATACGTTTCCCGGAAATGCCCACCCTGTTCAGGACACAAATCATTCGCATCAAACGTCGATTAATTTTGGTGAAACTGATGCAAATGATTACTCTCAGACCAATGTGCGCCGGCAGCCCGCTGCACGGCAAACGACTCAGCCATCATTTGAAACTGCTATTGCCGCAATGGCGGCACGGCAAACGACGGCCAAATCGCCGCGTTCGAGCAGTCCGGAAGGTGCAAGGCGCATCATAAGCGTGGTAGTAGTTTACAGTGATGGCACAACTGAAGCATTCACACCTTAATTTTTCACCTTGCATAATCCTTTCAAAGTATTTTCAAACCTATTATTTATCACGACAGAAGGGAGGCTTCAACCACGGTTGAAGCCTCCATCGTATTGCATCATTTGTTTGACCCTCGCGGTGCAGGCGCAGCTTGCGGCGCAAGGGATGGCTCTCGCCTGATATTATCTTTTCTTTTTCTTCTTATATTTGGCAAAAGGATCGTTATCGGCGGCACGTTCATTTCTTCTGCGGCCTCGGCGTTTTGAGTGTTGGCTCGATTCATAATCCTGAATCTCGCGTTCTGCTCGGCGAAGTTGCGACCGGTTCTTCTTGATTTTCACATCACCAGTGGCCGGATTCTGTGAATTGTAGTCTTTGCCTTCTTGAGCCTCTTCAACGTCGAGCTGACGGCCACGATATCGGCACCCGTTCAATGCGCTGATTACGCGGTGGGCATCGCCCTTTCGCACGTCGAAGAGAGAATAGTGGCTCAGAAGGTCAATGCGCCCCAAGCCGATGTGTTGCCCCTTCGTGTGCTGATTGATGAGCCTGATGAGATCGGGAGCAAAGAAACCGTCGGCTTTACCCATGCTGACGTACAGGCGTTCATAGCCATTCTCGGCCACTCTTGAGTCTTTCTCTTCTTGTGTGCGCTTTTTGGTTTCTTTCTTTTTCCGTTCCTTTTTCTCGGGCACATAGTCGAGTACCGGCGCGTTGCGATAGTAGTCGAGCAGGCGATTGAATTCGAGAGAAAGTAGGCGTTTGAGCAGATCCTCGCCACTGAGCCATGCCAATTTTTTCATGATGGGAGGAAAGTAGACAGCGATGTCCTCTTCATGCACTTCGACCTTTTCGAGTTTATCGGCCAAACTGAACAGTTGTTTCTCAATAATCTCTTCGGCCTTGGGCACATCACGTCGCTCCATGGTTTTGCCTATGTGCTTCTCGATCTCTTGCAGTTTGCGTCGCTCACGCGAATGAATGATGGCAATGCTTGTTCCGGTCTTTCCGGCTCTGCCGGTGCGTCCGCTCCGGTGGTTATACACATCGTTGTCGTCGGGCAGCGAGTAACTGATGATGTGGGTCAGGTCGTCCACATCGAGGCCGCGTGCCGCCACATCGGTGGCCACCAAAATTTGCAGGTTGCGCTCTCGAAATTTTTTCATCACGGCATCGCGTTGCGCTTGTGAGAGGTCGCCATGCAAAGCGTCGGCGTTATAGCCGTCTTGAATAAGATTGTCGGCTATCTCTTGAGCCAAAGCTCTTGTGCGAGTAAACACTATGCCATAGATGCGCGGTCGTGAATCCACGATACGTTTCAGGGCAAGATATTTGTCGTTGGCTCTCACCATATAGTAAATGTGCCTTACGTTGTTGCTGCTCTCATTGCGATTGCCTATGATGAATTCTTGCGGGTCGCGCATGTATTGATGAGCGATGTTGGCAATTTCAGGAGGCATGGTGGCCGAGAAAAGCAGCATCTTGCGCTCTTGTGGCACATGGCTGAGCACGGCGTTGATGTCATCAACGAAGCCCATGTTGAGCATTTCGTCGGCTTCATCGAGAATCACTGTGCTCACTTGGCTCAGGTCCACCTTGCCTCTCCTGATGAGGTCGAGCAGACGGCCGGGAGTGGCCACTATGATGTGGACTCCCTTGCTCAAAGCGCGGATTTGGCTCTCAATGCTTGAGCCGCCATATACCGGCAAGATTTTCACACCGTCGATGTATTTGGCGTAGTCGGCGAGGTCGCTGGCCGTTTGCAGGCACAGCTCACGAGTGGGGTCTAATATGAGCGCTTGGGTGGCGTTGATGCTTGTGTCGGTACGTTGCAGGGTGGGCAGGCCGAAGGCTGCTGTTTTGCCGGTGCCTGTTTGGGCAAGAGCAACCACATCGCTTTCGGCGTGCAGCAAATGGGGAATCACTCGTTCTTGTACGGGCATGGGGCTTTCATAGCCCAACTCTTCAATGGCGAGCAATAAATCATCGCGAACGCCCAGTTCTTCAAATGTCATAAAATGTGGTGAAGTAGGATATAATATAAATATGTATTTACGAAAGCATGGTCAGTTCGCTCAGCGTGTTAAGGCTGCGACGGGCCATGTAGTCGTGCAAGTAGTCGATAGCCTTGATGGTGACTTGCGGATCGATGAAGTTGGCGGTGCCTATTTGCACGGCTTTGGCTCCGGCCAGCAAAAATTCCACCACATCGCGGCCGTTCATGATGCCACCCAGCCCTATGACCGGAATGGTCACTGCCTGCGCCACCTGCCACACCATGCGCACTGCGATGGGGCGAATAGCCGCACCGCTAAGCCCACCTGTGATGGTTGAGAGATAGGGACGGCGGCGCTCCACGTCGATGGCCATTCCCAAAAAGGTGTTGACCAGCGAAACGGCATCGGCACCCGCATCTTGGGCTGCACGGGCAATTTGGGTGACATCGGTCACATTGGGCGTGAGTTTCACAATCATGGTGCGATTCCATGCTTTGCGGCAGGCCTCGGTCACTGCGGCAGCACCTGCGGTGGTGGTGCCCCACGACATGCCGCCTTGTTTCACGTTGGGGCATGAGATATTGATTTCTACAGCGGCAATTTTGTCAAAATCTGACAAACGCTCGCACACTCCCACATAGTCGCTGACGTCGGCGCCACTCACGTTGACCACAAGCGCAGTGTCGATGTCGCAAATGCGGGGATAGATATGTTTCACGAAGTAATCCACCCCTTTGTTTTGCAGTCCTACCGCATTGAGCATGCCGCTGGGTGTTTCCACCATGCGGGGGTAGGGGTTGCCCTGACGCGGTTGCAGCGTGGTTCCTTTGACGATGATGCCACCCAGCCGTGAGAGGTCGATGAAATCGGCAAATTCTTCACCATAGCCATAAGTGCCCGATGCCGTCATGATGGGATTTTTCAGCGTCAGCCCGCCTCCGATGTTTACTGAAAGGTCTACCATTTGAGTCTGTTGATGTTAAAAACGGGTCCTTGTGTGCACACACACACGTTTCCTTCGTCTGACGTGTCTTCCACACAGCACAGGCAGGCTCCCACGCCGCAGGCCATGGTGTTTTCGAGGCTCATCTCACAGTTGATGCTCCTCTCTTTCGCTATGGCCGTCACCGCACGCATCATGGGCATGGGACCGCAGCAGGCCACATGGTCGAAGTGCTCGGCCAAAACGGGATGTGTGGTCACGAGTCCGTGATGGCCCAGCGTGCCGTCGTCGGTGGCCACGTGCGTTTCTCCCATTTGCCTGAAGAGGTCGAGTTGAAGCACTTCATTGGCCGTGCGCGCTCCGAGCAAGAATGTGACGTCGGTTTTGTTGGCCAGCAATCGCTGTCCCAGCATGAGCAGGGGTGCGATGCCCACGCCGCCTCCCATCAGAAGCACACGGCCGCTCACTTGGGTGCTGAACCCGCTGCCCAAAGGCAACACAAGATTGAGTTTTGCTCCGGCACGCAGGTCGCAAAGGGCATTGGTGCCGGCTCCGGCACGTCGCACCAGCAGCCACAGCTCGTGTTTGTCGGCGTAGTTGATAGATATGGGACGACGCAAATAGGTGGTCTTGCAGTTGGGCACTTCGACCTGCGCGAATTGCCCCGGCTCGATGAGAGGCATTTCTTGGGCGATGGGGCGCAGTTTCAGCAGGCCATAATTGCCTCCAAGCTGCAAGCTATCTTTAACGTCAAAGTCCATTTGCTGTTTCATGCCGCAAAGTTACGAAAAAGCGGGGGCAGGACAAAATGAATTCGTTTTTTTTATGCTGAGTGAAAGCGGCGTTGCGTCACCGAGGGCATCGGCAGCAACTGGTTGTACACAGGAAAAAACACCTCTTGCGCTCTTTTGCCGGGCGCAAGAGGTGTGGTTAGAAAAACGGCGCGATGCGTTAGCCGCAGTGGAAGTAGCGGGTGACGAGCTGCTGCAACTCTTCGGGTTTGTCTTGAATGTCGGCACGAAGCGTGCTGTCGTCCATCTCGCGCAGGTTGGCAATGATGCCGTCGATCATCGCAGGGCTAAACACGCCATGCTGCTCAAAGACGCTGCGCTGTTGTTCCAAGCATTGTGCGCTGGCCACGCAGCTGTCAGGCAGTTGTGCCAGTTGCTCCAGCCGGCCTTCGTTGGCGCGGTCGTGAATATTGACGTTCACATAGGTTTTCTCAGCCACATCGAGCGCATCGTTCATTTCAAAGCCGTGGCGGCAGGCCACACACAGACCGGCAATGAGTTGGTAAATGTCGGCACTGCCGTCGGGCGAACGCATCTCCACGGTTTGCTTCTGGGTGGTGTCGTAGCCCGAAGGCTGCTCCAGCGGGTTTGCCTTGGTGCACATGTCGACCCCGGCAGTCCATCCCAGTGGCACGCGCACGAGCACTGAGCGGTTGCGGTCGCCCCAGCACACGTTGGTGGGTGCTTCTTGGTGCGGCACAAGGCGGAAGTAGCTCATGGGGTTTTTGTTGCCAAATGCGGTGATGGCCGGAGCCAAGTCCATCATGCCGGCAATCATGCGGCGAGCATCATCGCTCAGCTGGCCGCCATTGAGCATCATGTTATGGCCGTCGCGCATCATGCGCATGTGAATGTGCAGGCCCGAACCGGCTTTTCCCACCGTAATTTTGGGCGCGAATGTCACATCAAGACCCATGCGATAGGCAAGGTTGCGAATAATCCACTTAGCCACCATCAGCTGATCGGCGGCTTGCTCGGCGGCAACGGGCAAGAACTCGATTTCGTTTTGCTCATACACGAGTCCGTCTTGCTTAAAGTTGCCCACCTCGCTGTGGCCATATTTGATTTGTCCGCCGGCTTGGGCAATAAATTTCATGCACTGTGCGCGGAAGTCGCCACCTTTGGCGTAAGGCGCACTTTCGTGGTAGCCGCGCTGATCGATGGCGGGATACATCTCATCGTCATCGAAGATTACATAATATTCCAGCTCGCCCATGGCGTGAAATTCCATTCCGGTGACATCTTTGAACGCCTTGCAGGCCTTGCGCAGCGTTTGCTCGGGTGAGCTTTCAAGAGGGTTGCCGTCTTTGTCAAAGAAGGAGCAAAGCAGGCACAGGGTAGGGATTTCGGCAAAGGGGTCGACAAATGCCGTGCTGTAGCGGGGCAGCACATAGAGGTCGCTGCTGCCGGCCTGAATGAAGCTGAACAGACTGGAGCCGTCCACGCGTTCGCCGCAGGTGAGAATGGTTTCAAGATAATCAAGGTCGTTGATAACAAAATTGAGTGTCTTGAGCTTGCCATCACCACCGGGATACATGAAATTGACCATGCGGATATCGTTTTCTTGCGCAAAACGAATCAGGTCGGCTCGCGTGAATTCGCTGGCCGGTTTTTGCAGATATGCCACCACTTGATTGGCATTCATTGTGATTTTTTTGTTTTCCATATTAGGCGTTTATGTTAATGTCAGTCATGGGTTCTGCTCTTGTTCTCAGACCCATATATAAAAAGAGGTGTTAAAAAAGTGCGGCAAAGATATAACTTTTTTCGCATTGAGCCAAATTTGCACGCATAATCCCCACAGCATCTCCATGTTGCAAGCTCTAAACGCCAAAAAAACTGTGGTTGATGCAAAAAATTACCGGAAAGCGTAACCGAAACTGATGTAGGGAAGTCCACCGGTTCGTGATATGCCCCGCTTGTCACCAAAATTGAATGACGGAGTGATGCCAATGCGGAAATCAAAACCTTTGACCGGTTGAAGGCGATAACCTATATTGAAAAACATGAAGTAGCCGAAACTTTTGCGTATTTTTGGAGTTGTGGTCGCATAGATGCCGTCGTCGTGAACAAACTCGATGTAGTCGTAGTTTTCTTTGTAGTAACCGAGGCTCACACATGCGCCCAATTCAAACTTGCTTTTACGCTTGCCGAAAAGATAGTTGATTTCCAATGGAACGGCAACACCTTTAATGGTGTCCGATATAAAAAATGTATGTCGGCTATAAGCATAACTCAATCCCATTCGATAGCCCCAACCTTTGTTGCCCTTGAAACGGCTGTCGTAGTTCATGCCTACCATTGTTGACGCGCCAAAGGCTTCGGCATAGATGGCTTTGGTGGGAGTAGTATAAGTGATTATGTCGTCACATATCAAAACTTGGTTTTGAGGAACCATTTTTACAAAGAGTGGACCATCATCTTTCACTATTATTTCTTGCATATCATAGCCGATGTGTCGAAATTCGAGTGTATCATTCTTTTCGACTTGTAGACTGAAATTACCGTCAATATCTGCTACAGCACCATGATTAGTTCCTTTAAAGAAGATGAATGTGCCATATAGGGGATAATTATCTTCATCGACCACCTTGCCCGTTATGTTTAGCATTTGGGCGTTAGTAATGAGCATTGTGCTCAGGAGCATTATATATAGGAGAAATCTTTTCATCTTGTTGTTCGTTTTGGGCTGCCGAGGTGCGAAATAAAGCGGCAAATCGTCAACGCTTTCTGAATAGCCTGAAATTATAGGTTCTTACATTCTCGACCATGTTTTCACTCAAGTTGATGCCATCGAGCACAAGGAGGAGCGAATCGTTTCGGTAGGTCAATAGTGTGTCGGGGTCATTGATGAGATCAGGTTTTTGGCTTACGAGCCTACCGATGGGGTAGACCAGCAGAGGTTGATGAATGTTGCTGACGGTGACGATGCCGTCGTGGTAGGTGCAATGGAGGTGCTCAGTGGGCAGCATTGTTGTGTAATCGCCCAGTTGCACAGGACGGGTGAGGCTATAGTTGGCAGAAACGGTGGCGATGGCACTGTCACCGCCCTTGTAGCGCAATTCATATTCATCATACTTCCATTGGCCGTATTGAGATGTGAAGGCGACTTCACCCACCTCCTTGCGAACATACTCAATGACGCTGCATGCGTCCTGATAGCGTTCGCTCAGCAGACTGTCGGTTTGTATCTTTTGAAGGTTAAGATTTTGGGTGAGTTTGCCCGTATTCGAGTCGACGAGCTGAAGCTCATCAATGACTTGATGAAGTCGCTCCGTCTGATAGTGCAGGCCAATGTCGCGAGCCGACAATCCCGGGATATAAGTGAACAAGACCACGGCTCCGGCAAAAATGAGTGCCATGAGCTGGAAGCGCCGCAACCGGCCACTGGCGAGCATCAGCACGAAGATTGTCATCAGCACCCCGGCCACCATAAGGTAGAAGCGACTCTCGGTAAAGCTGTAAAGGCTGATGCGATAGATGGATCCTACCCAGTACAAGATAAGCGGCGGAATGGCTATCCAAGTGAAACGGCGATAAAACCAGTCATAGTAGTGCTGACGCAGCACATACTGCATGAGTCGCCCGACGAGTGCCACTGTGATGAAACCCATGACGAGCCACGCCACGCCACCTTTGGGCAAATCCCACTCCCCGACTATCTTGATGAAGTAGGCATAGAGGATGACGGTGTAGATGATTACGGCCGGTGAGAGGATGAAGTTCAAGATGAGCTGCAGCACGCTGGCCGGCTCGCACTCTTCGTCCTCGCCTTGCGAAATAAACGTGCAGCATACCTGCGGGGCAATACAGAACCAAATGAACTGCATGATGTGCTCATAAAGATGCTTGGGCTCGTTAATGCCAAAAATATAGATAAACGAGGCCACGATGGCTATGACGGCTCCGGCGAGCAGTGCTGTGATGACGACACCAAAGAACAACTGCGTTATCACATGCAGGGCGTGGGCGGCAAACTGCCGGTTGTCCATCCGCCGTGTGCCCACCACCAGCAAGATGGCTGCCAGCGCATAAGTAAATACAAAACCGTAAGTCCACAAAAACGGCTTGAGATTGAGCGTCATCAAAGGCAGGAAAAGCAGTCCCGACAAGAAATAAGCCCATCTATTCACCTTGCCCAGCCAGAACGTTAACACTACAAGCGGAGCGAACAACCAGAGCACATCGGCATTAACGCCGCTCACCATTGCAGCAACATTCTCGCTCCACACAGCCTTCTCGGAATGCCATGCTGCAATTCCGAAGAATACCAGACCAAAGGCGGCCTCCACTGGGAACTCACGAGGACTGCGTAGTAGTTGTAGTAGTAACGATTTCAGCTTCATCATCTCAATGCAATTTATTTAGCCACAAAGGTACGACTTTTTCCTATGGGTTGTACGCTTCGACTCTAAAAAACATCCCTATGTTATCCCTAACTTAAAAAAAGAAAGCCCCAGCATTCTTAGCTTTTGCTGATTTGCATATATGTGCATCATCCACTATGGTGGTTCCCGCCACACAGACATGGCAGAATTGTGAAAATTTATTGGCTCTTGGCTTGTCTGTGGCCTATTTTTAGCAACTTAAAATGTGAGAATATATAAATGTTATAAAAGTTAAAAGGTCGCATGTTATACACTTTTCTTTGGATTGCTGTGTACAATAAAAAGAATATTACTAAAACGCCACGGTGAGTAATTTTTTATGGCGTTTATACTTGATGGCGTGATGTTCACAGTAGAGACGACTTTGAATTTTTAAAAATAATAAAAAACAATGCGGTGGTGGTGAGGGGTGGGGTGGTGAGGGTTGCG
>JAFVCX010000061.1 GCA_017478855.1 Muribaculaceae bacterium
TACACGCTCAATGTGATCTACACCGGTTTCCCCGACCACATCAACCTCACGCGCTGCTACGTCACCGGCATGGTGAACTGCACGCTCAAGGCCGATTACAACCCCTACGTAGGCCAGTTCGACACGCAGGGTGCGGGTCTGCCTCCTGTGCTCAGTAACTGTTACTATGATGAGCAGATGCTTCCGCTCATCACAAGCAAGAATGGAGCGCTCAAAACCAGTGAGATGACCGGCACAGCTCCTAAGCTCGAAGGCTTCTCGGCCGACACTTGGACGTTTACCGCCAATCTCTATCCACGCCTCACCTCGGTGGCCACCAACCAAGCGGCCTATGTGAGCGCGGCGGCCATCCTCTTGGCCGACACCACGCAAACGGTAGAGGCCGTCACCACCAACTTTAATGTGGCCGTGGCCAACAGCGTAAAGTGGTATGCTTCTATCGACGGCAAAAACGGAACTGCCGGACACACGCTCGACATCACGCAAAACACCGGTGAGGTAGTGCTCAATGGCGGCGTGGGAGTCGATACGCTCATTGCCCAGAATGGCAACATCACCAAGTATGTGTTCATCAAGGTTTCACCAGCCAGCCAGTTCGAGGGCGCCGGCACCGAGGACAGCCCGTTCCTCATCCGCAATAAGGAAGACCTTATCAGGCTCAGCACCATCACCTTCGACAACAAGATGTCCTACAACGGCGTTTATTTCAAGCTCACCAACGACATCGACCTTGAAAACGACCCCGCCTTCAAGGGCATCGCGGCCAATGGCACCAACTCCACCTATGCCTTCGGTGGCATTCTCGACGGCGACAACCACACCATTCACAACCTGCGCATGGTCACCTGTCCGCTCAACGACGAGAAGAAAACCACCAACACCACCAGCAACTGCGGTTTCATCAATAACATGAAAGTGGGCGGCGTTGTGAAGAACCTGCGCATTGCCGACGATTGCTACTTCGAGATGTATTCGCGCTCGGCAGCCATCGTGGGCTATAACTATGGCGGCACCATCGAGAACTGCCGCAACTATGCCACCGTGATCGCTCATTCGGGCAACGTGGGTGCCATGACCGGCTATAATGGCGACGGCGGCGTCATTCGCGGCTGCTACAATGCGGGCAAAATCACGGCCGGATACCAATATGTGGGCGGCATCTGCGCCAATAACCGCGGCATCATCGAGAATTGCCAAAACGACGGCGAAGTGTCCGTCGAGCACATCAATGAACAATATGTCGCCACGCGAGGCAACACCGCGGGCGGCATCGCTGTGGCCAACTTTGGCACCATGAGCAACGTGCTCAACACCGGCTACATTCACGCGCCCAAATATGTGGGCGGCATCATGGCTTGGTTCAACAACAAAAACGGCCAAATTGCCAGCAATGCCGTCAACGTGGGCATCATCGACTTCGATGCCGAAACAGGAGCCACCGAGGCCGGCACGATTGGCAACATCGTGGGCAAGATGTATCAGGTGGGCACCGCTCAGAATTGCTACTACGACGGTCAGCTCTCCATCTACGACGCGGCCCACAGCGCTTCACACGACGGCATGACGGCTCTCACCACGGCCCAGCTCACAGCCGGTGAGTCGCTCGCGGGTCTTACCGCCGCTCACCGCTCGCCCGCCAATAGCGAACTCGATGCCACCTATTGGGTGTTTGAGAAAGGAAAATACCCCATGCTCAAAGCCTTTGCCGACGAAGCCGGCGCAAAAGCCGCTTCGCTGAGCGTGGCCTATTTCGCCCAAAACACCCGTTCCGACAGCATCAAGCGCGATGTGGAACTCAATGTGGCCGATGGACTCAGCTGGACGCTGGCCGGAGGACAGCAGGCATTTGAAATCAAAGAGGGCTACACGCTTTGGATGGATCCGGCCGCCGAGCTGGCCGACACACTCATCGCCACCTGTGGCAAGTTTGTGAAGCGCATCCCCATCGTGGCCACCCCCGACACCGTGCCTCTGCCCACCATGGAAGTCACCAATGCGGCGCAAAACATCGTCACGTTTGCCGACGACCTTGAGGGCGTGACCTTCTACTACACCACCGACGGCTCCCTGCCCACCGCGGCCGGCAAGAGCACCACAGGCGACGCGCAGCTGGATGCCGGCACCTACGTCGTGACGGTCATCGGCACCAAGCACAACTACTATCCCTCCGAGCCTGCCTCTTTCAACGTCACCATGACCGGTGTCGATGGCGTGCAAACCGCTTCAGAGGTTATCAGCGTGCGCTACATCAATGTGGCCGGCATCGAGAGCGACAAGCCCTTCAGCGGCGTTAACATCGTGGTGACCACGCACGCCGACGGCTCACAAACAGCCACCAAAGTCATCTTTTAGTAGTTCACCACACCCCACCTATAACGAAAGCGGAATGGCCCCAAAACCATTCCGCTTTCATTTTTCCCTGCCCAAAATCCTTATTTTTCACGGCTTGGCTGGGCGTGCTTGCGCTCCATGTTCAGTAGCCACCGTTTACGGTCCAGCCCGCCTCCGTAGCCACCCAGTGTGCCGTCGGCGGCAATCACACGGTGGCACGGAAAAATGATGGAGATGGGATTGAAATGGTTGGCTTGCGCCACCGCGCGAAACGCCCTCGCGTGCCCAATGTGCTCGGCCTGCTGCTTGTAGCTCTCGGTGCCGCCATAGGGAATGGCCATCAACTCATCCCATGCCTTAAGCTGAAACTCCGTGCCCTTGCGGTGGTATGGCAACGAAAACGTGTGTCGCTCACCGGCAAAATATTCTTCGAGCTGTTGCCGGCAATGCGCCAGCAAGGGAGTTACCTGTTTCACCTTGCGCAGGCCCATTTGGCGGCACAGCCTTGCGAGGAGCGACGAGGCATCGCCCATTTCCACCATCGTGATGCCCTGCGTGGAGGCCGCAAGCGTCAGCGGCCCGATGGGCGACGGCATCGTCGTCACGCTCATCACGTCTTCGCCCACGGGTTTCAGCCCCAATTCTTGGGCGCGCGCGAGCATCAGCGCATAGGCTTGCGCATAGTCGTTGGCGATTTTCCCGTCGAGAATGGCATCCTTGATATAATCCTTAATCAAACCCACCTCTTGGCTGGGTGTCAGGCCAAAGGTTTCCATCACCTCTTGCCCGTCAATGGGCGGCTGAAAGTTGCGCACGCGATCTTTTTCCTCAATATCCACAAGTTTGCGCTTCACAAGGTCAAAATTCTCACGAAAACGCCTCACTTTCTCTTGGTTCTTGCTCGTGATATCGGCCTTGCACAAGAGCA
>JAFVCX010000062.1 GCA_017478855.1 Muribaculaceae bacterium
TACCGCGACTTAGCGAAGGAGCACTTGGTGCGCCTTGCTATGAGTGAGCCAAAGGCTTTTAAGAAAGCGCAAAATCTTATAGAGGAGTTGAAGGAGCATCCGCACACGGGCACTGGGCATCCCGAGCAGTTGTCAGGAGACCTTAGTGGCAAATGGAGCAGGCGAATAACCAAGAAACACCGACTCATCTATGAGATACACGACAATGAGGTAGTGGTCATCGTCATCAGTGCCTATGGACATTACAGCGACAAGTAAAATGTCGCACCTTCTCAAAAAGTTACCTTGATGTAATTTACATTTAGGTAACTTTTTGTATCTTTGCAGTCTCAATGATTATTTAAGGTTTTATGATTGCTCCATTTCAATATGGGTCATTGGCTCAAAACGAGAATTTTATCGACCGAGTCGAAGACCGCGCCTTGCTCAAGCAGCTGCTCATGTCGGGCATCCATGTGATGCTCATCTCGCCTCGCCGGTGGGGCAAGTCATCGCTTGTCAAAACAGTTGCCAACGAGTTGGTCAAGTCATATCCTGATGTGCGCGTCTGCTTTATCGACGCTTTTAGCATCAATGACGAGGCCGAATTCTATCGCACGTTTGCCAGCCAGGTCATGTCGTGTGCCGCTTCACGTTTTGAGCGTGGCATCGACGAGATGAAGAAGTTTCTGACGGGTGTCGTGCCCCAGCTGGTCATCAAGGATGATGTGACCGACTATCTCACCTTTGACCTGCGTTTCAGACCCGAAGAGCGCAACAAACGAGAAATACTGCAACTGCCCGAAAAAATAGCCCTCGACAAGGGATTGCGCATCATTGTCTGCATTGATGAGTTCCAGCAACTGGCACGCCTGCCGCAATATGCCGACATGGAGGGGAAAATGCGAGCCGTGTGGCAGCAACAACAACATGTTTCCTACTGTTTCTATGGCAGCAAGCGCCACATGATGACTGACATTTTCAATGACTCATCCAAGCCGTTCTACCGCTTCGGACAAGTGATCTGGCTGCAAAAGATAGAACAGAAGCATTGGATGAAATTCATTGTCGAGGCGTTCCAGAAGACAGGCAAAAGCATCACCAACGAGGCGGCGCAACGCATCTGCCAGTTGACGCAATGCCACTCATGGTATGTCCAGCAACTGGCGTTCTTTGTGTGGAACGCCACTGACCATGAGGTGGATGACACCATCATGAATCGTGCAGTGCAACGGCTGATTGACACCAATGCTCCTATGTTCCAGAACGACATCGAGCAACTCACGGCCAGCCAACGCACCATGCTGCAAGCACTCAGCGATGGGGTGCAGCAATTCTCGGCCGAAACGACCAAACAAATCTACCCGATGGGCAATGCCAACACCATCACACGCAACAAGCGCATCCTGCAAGACAAGGACATTATCGAATTGAACCACGGTGTGTTCAGTTTTGTTGACCCAATCTTTGAATTATGGTTCAAACAAGAGAATGGCAAGCTGAGATGAGCAGTGACAAGAAATATCGCATCCTGTTTGTGTGCCTGGGCAACATCTGCCGGTCGCCGGCGGCACAGGGCGTGATGCAGCGGCTGGTGGACGAGCGCGGCTTGACCGACCAGTTTGAGATTGACTCGGCAGGCACCAGTGGCTATCACGACGGCGACCTGCCTGACCGTCGCATGCGCGTGCATGCCCGACCGCGCGGCTATGAGCTGACGCACCGCAGCCGCCGCGTCGAGGGCTGCGACTTTGAGCACTTCGACCTGATTGTGGCCATGGACAGCGCCAATGCCGCCGACCTGCGCCGCATGGCCGCCACGGTGGACGAGGCACGCAAAATCGTGATGATGGGCGACTACATCCGCCTCCAGCGCAATCACTACGACTACGTCCCCGACCCCTACTACGAGGGCAGCGAGGGCTTTGAGCTGGTGCTCGACCTGCTTGAGGACGCGTGCGACAACCTGCTCACCCAGCTGCTGGCCCAGCCGCACAGTCCCACAGCCCGTTAGCGACCCTCTCCGCTCCAGACCACGTTGGACCAGATCGACAAACCGGAAAAAATAGGACGAACCGAGATTACCTTACAAACTTTACGCTATATACCAGCAAAAACGAGATTATGAAAAAAGCGTTAAAGATTATTGGCATTGTGCTGGTTTTGCTGGGAGTTTACTATATCACCTGGACTCCGTCAACCGACGGGATCTCGGAGACAGCCAAGAAAGCAGTCATTGCCTCTGAAGAGAGAACTTGCCCTAACAATGATTTCAGAAACGTAAGACATTTTCCGAAAGAGTGGAAAAAAGACTACACTGGCACACCGGGCAAATATCCCCAAACCTGCATGAACACCGTGTCGTCATTCTTTTGTCCTGAGTCAAACTGGGCGCAATGCAATTGGTTTGTCGCTCATCACAAGCAGCTGGGATTTGAAGAGACAACCCATCCAAAACCAGGCGACATTGTGGTGTTCTTCAAGAAAAACAACGATGCACGTCACACAGGCCTATTCGTTGGCTACTCGTTGTTTGGCCCCTTGATGAATCATTCAGATGGCGGCAAGAAACCACACAATTATCAGAAGCATTTTCCGATTTTGTTATATGTCGGTGCCGGAAGGGCTAGAGGTTATATCGATTATAAATATTACACATATTCAGGTTCTTCGGGCAGTAGAACAAAAACTAATAAACAATAAAATCAGATGATAGTAGTAGAATCGAAACGCAAGAAACCAGAGAATATTCTCAAACAATATCCTGGGGCAATGTTGGTCGATGTAACCAGCAAAGCTAATGACGACCTGGTCAAGTTAAGCCCATTCTATCCTCATGGTGACATTCCAGTACCCTTCACCGAGGGAATGACAGCCAGTTGCGTCGAGGCTATCTGGCAAGGACTGAAAGTATTTGAACGGTGTGATGTTGACACTACACTGTTTGCCAACACCTCTATGCGAGGACTAAAGCGAACAGTACGCCGATTTGGCAAGCCTCTTGGGCACCGGAAAGGCGTGAACGGTACCGAACTGCTAGGTTATATCGAAGCGCGCAAGCTCATCTACATGCCCGCCTATCGCTGGATGCTGGAGCACAAAGTGCAAGACATCATCGAGCGATTGCGCCAAGCATCGACGACTAAGACCGTCGTTCTACTAGACTACAACACCAACGCCGATGTGGAGGACGGTAGTACGCCCCTGTCGCATGCGTCGCTTGTCAAAGCTTATATTGAGGAAGACCGTCCCTGATCCGTCACTATAAAGGTTGCCTCGATAGCATAATGGATAATGCAACGGTCTTCTAAGCCGTAGATTCCCCGTTCGAGCCGGGGTCGAGGTACAAAACCCGAGGTTACTTTATAACCTCAACGATCTATCAACAAAAACTAGATTATGAAAAAGACACTATATGTGATTGCAGCTCTACTGCTGATGTGTGGAAGCTGCAACGAGAAAGATGACAAAGAATTAACAAATGCTGCAACTGAAAGCATGTGGGGATATGTTCAAGACAGCATATATCAAGACCCAGATTCAGTAGCAGCATCTAATAAAACAGCACAACAGAATGCCAAATACCTTAAAGCATATTTAGAAAATAGGTAGCCGTTGGTATACCTTTTCTCCAACAAAAATTACTCCATTCTGGGGAGCTATATCGGTTGACGATGGAAATGACTATTGGATAGGTACCGATGGCAGTAGAACATTCTTAAAATCAACCAATTATTAGCCAAGCAAAGAAATCAAGAATTATATTAAACAGAAAGAAGGATTTCGTTCTGAATGGTACAAAGACGGAAATGGATATTGGACTATAGGCTACGGCTTTAAAGAAACACCTGAGCTTAGAAAGCGATATCCCAATTCTATCACTGAAGAACAAGCAAATCACGAATTTTAACTGCAATTACCTCAGTATGTCGATGCATTGAAACGTAGTACGCCTCGATTCATTTAATATAATTAGAATCAGTTAGACGCATTATTAAGTTACATATATAACATAGGTGAATAGGGATACACTACTAAAATTATGCCTAATTTTGAAATAGTTGAAACTTTTGGTGGCAATCCTTTTACATTAAAATAGGCTTTCAGAAGTCGTCCAACTCCAGCCACATGGCGTCAAACTCTAACTTATGTTAATCCTACTATTGGTATCGCAACACATCAAACAAACGCATTCTCATTAAAACCAATTAACGGAGCTACTGCTGGAATAATTGGAACTAAGAATAGATTACCAATCCTAATTTCAGATATATTAGAATAAAAGCAACGAAAATGAAAAAAATAAAAGAATTATTTGAGAGTTTTTGGGTCATTTGTATGTGGCCCATTATACCAATCATTGCTCCATTTATGCTATTTATGTTTTGGGCTGCAGAAAAAGGTCTTCAAAACCGTTATTCGTGTGACCAAGATAATTTAAATTATGATAACAACCATCTTCAACCAGACAGCACTTGCGCTAGTCAAGGTTGCACAGAAACTGAATCTGACCTATAACGAGGTCAACATAATTGTCTACTATATGATTGTGCCGCTCACGTGGTGCATCATGCTGGATTTTATTTTCATCAGTTGGCCGTGGATGTCAGTCGTGTGGCTGACATTGTGTGTGGCTGTAATCTGGTGGCATCGCAAGGACTTCAGCACCTGGTGTGACTGGGCGTTTCAGAAGTCGGTCGATTTCCTGCTATGGTTCCGTCACATCGGTTGGGATTATTACAAGGCATCAGTTATCGTCTGCGTGGCAGTGCCATTACTAATTTATATCGGATTGATAACCTGTTTGTTGTACTAAAAAGCCCACATCGCCAACTACTATTACAACTTAAAAAGTAAAGTCCTCAATACTGGCTATATAGAAGACTTTACAGTGACTTACCTTCGTGGACTACAATGACTTCTTACAACTTCCACTTGCCAAAGCGAAAACGCATGTAAGCTTGAATACGTACAGGTTTGTCACAACAACACTGAACCGTCTAAGTGTTTTTAAGCAGAGCTTCGGTCAGAAGGAGCGGCGGATTACTTTTAAGAAAAAAACATATATAATAATAGAAGCATATAACAAAAAAATGAAGGAATACTACAATCGAGGAATTTTCGGTTCTGTGTGTGGCGACATCATTGGCTCATCGTATGAGAGTGCGGGTTATCAAACCAAAGACTGGGACTTTGAGTTGTTCACTCCATTCTCACGATTTACCGACGATACAGTGATGACTTGCGCTGTAGCTAAATGGTTACTTGAAGACCCAAAACATACTCATCGGTCACTAGTTGAGCAAATGCAATGGCTCGGTCAAGAATTTCGTAATCGAGGCTATGGCTCAATGTTTGGACAATGGCTTGATAGTGATAATCCTCAACCATACGAAAGTATCGGTAATGGTAGCGCTATGCGTGTGTCACCAGTAGGCTTTTACGCCAGCACATTGGATGAAGCACTCGAACTGGCACAAATAAGTGCTGAGGTCACACACAATAGTGACGAAGGCATTGCTGGCGCTCAAGCAGTGGCAGCGACTATTTTTATGCTACGACAGAACATGTGGGTTGACAATATATACAAATATCTATCAGACACTTTTGGCTATGATATGAATCGTACATCCGAGGAAATCGCCTCTACCTATCAGTTTGACGTGACATGCGCGGGAAGTGTACCCGAGGCAATCATTTGTGCTCTTGAAGTTGCTGACCTGAAGGACAAAGCAGGTGCACCATATCCGATAACTCCACGGCACTATGTCAAAGCAATACGCAATGCTGTTTCATTAGGTGGAGATGCTGACACACAAGCTGCTATTGCTGGCGGCATCATGGGAGCCTTGACAAGAGTTCCTGATGATATTGCAGAACGTGTCTCAGAAGATATTCTTGACCCACTATTACTTGATATAATTGATGATTTTAACAGAATGGTGTATTCTCGTTAATGATAAGAGAAACGGTTTCATGATTAAATCCGAAACCGAAAAAAATCCTGAGTTACTTTCAACAAATATAAA
>JAFVCX010000063.1 GCA_017478855.1 Muribaculaceae bacterium
CTCGCCAAACACGTCAAAGAAACGCACTGGGCACGACTGGAATGAGGGATTCTCGATACCAAACTCAGGCAGACGCTTCTCAATGAAAGAACTGAGCTTTCCGGGCTGACTGATGCCGCTCAGATCGCCTTTCATGTCGGCCATGAAGCAAGGCACTCCCAGCTGGCTGAAGCTCTCGGCCAGCACTTGCAGTGTGACGGTTTTTCCTGTGCCGGTGGCTCCGGCTATAAGCCCATGGCGATTGGTCATGTTGCCGAGGATGCTGATGGGGCCGTTCGACCCGTGGGCGATGTAAAGCCCTTGTTCTTGTGTGTACATATATAGTCGTTTTTATTGTTAAATTCAGTGGGTGGTCATTGGATTTGCAAATTTACTAAATATCCCCAACAAATAGAAATATTATTTGTATTTTTGCACCATGATTTCGATTCAAAACCTGAAAGTGGAGTTTGGCAGCCAGCCTCTGTTGCACGATGTGAGTTTTGTGGTGAATAAGCGCGATCGCATAGCCCTTGTGGGCAAGAATGGCGCGGGAAAATCCACATTGCTCAAAATCATAGCCGGTTTGCAAAATCCTACCGGCGGAACGGTGGCTCGCGAGAAAAGCATCACCATAGGTTACCTGCCGCAGCAAATGCGGCTGGCCGATGAAACGACCGTGAGGCAGGAAGTGAACAAAGCTTTCAGCCATGTGCATCGTTTGGATGCCGATATCGAAGCCTTGAGCGAAGAGTTGCAGCGACGCGGCGACTATGAGAGTGATTCCTATCAGGAACTGATTGAGCGGCTCGCTTCGCGCAACGAACTGCGGGCCATGCTGCAAAGCGACCACATTGAGGCCGAGATCGAGAAAACACTTTTGGGTCTTGGCTTTGAGCGCACCGACTTCGACCGCCCCACCGCTGAATTTAGTGGCGGGTGGCGCATGCGCGTGGAGATCGCCAAATTATTGCTTCAGAAGCCCGATGTGTTGCTGCTCGATGAGCCGACAAACCACCTTGACATTGAGTCGATTCAATGGCTTGAGTCTTTTTTGAAAAATCGAGCGGGCGCATTGCTGCTGGTGAGCCACGACCGCGCGTTTATCGATAGAGTGACCACTCGCACCATAGAGATTTCACTTGGAAGAATCTATGATTATCAGGTGAATTACTCGCACTTCGTGCAACTGAGGCAAGAACGGTTGGAGCAACAGCGACGAGCTTATGAAAACCAGCAAAAACTCATTCATGACACCGAGGTGTTTATTGAGCGGTTTCGGTACAAGGCCACCAAAGCCGTGCAGGTGCAAAGCCGCATCAAGCAACTGGATAAGATTGACCGCATCGAGATTGATGAGGTGGACAACTCGCATTTGCGTTTGAAATTTCCACCGGCTCCTCGATCGGGCGATTATCCTGTCATCGCCGAGGGAGTACGAAAAGATTACGGTACGCTCAATGTGTTCAGCAATGTGACTTTCACTCTGAAACGGGGTGAGAAAGTGGCTTTCGTGGGCAAGAATGGTGCGGGTAAATCCACACTTGTGAAGTGCATCATGCAAGAAATCGCTTATGAGGGTTCGCTCATGATTGGCCATAATGTGAAGATAGGCTATTTCGCCCAAAATCAGGCACAGTTGCTCGATGAAGACCTGACGGTTTTCGAAACCATCGACCATGTGGCTGTGGGCGACATAAGAACTCGCATCAACGACCTGCTGGGCGCTTTCATGTTTGGAGGCAAAGCCGCCGACAAAAAAGTGAAAGTGCTGTCGGGAGGCGAGAAGAGCCGCTTGGCCATGATGCGTTTACTCCTGCAACCTGTGAACTTACTCATCTTGGACGAGCCCACCAACCACTTGGATATGCGCACGAAAGACATTCTCAAGCAGGCCATCAGCGACTTTGACGGCACCGTGATTGTGGTGAGCCACGACCGCGACTTCTTGGATGGCATGGTGCAAAAGGTGTATGAGTTTGGCGGACACCGTGTGAAAGAGCATCTCTGCACCATTTGGGAGTTCTTGGAGAAAAAACAACTCGATTCGCTACAAGAAATGGAGCGTGCCGAGAGCGATCCGGCACAGGCGATGGCCGCATTGCAGCAATCAGAAGGTCGGCGCTCTTACCAAGAGAAAAAAGAACACGACCGGCGAGTGAAGCAAGCCCTCAAACGTGTGAAGCAAATCGAGGAAACGGTGCATGGGCTGGAAGATGAAATCGCCCAAATTGAGGCCACCTTATCGAGTGGCGCCGGCACCGACCCAAACATCTATGAGCGGCATGCTCAACTGAACGCCTTGCTGGAGCAGGCTCTGCAAGACTGGGAACAAGCATCGCTTGAGAGCGAGCAACTGCAAGGAGAATAAAATGTAATCAGTTACATAAATTTTAATACAATCATTTGAAATGAAAAAAATCTCAATTATGCTCATGCTGACCTGCGCTCTGACGGCTGCGGCCGGCAACCTTAAAGGAGTGGATCGCTCAAATTTGGACTTGAGTGTGGCTCCGGGTGAGAATTTTTATCGTTACGCCTGCGGTGGCTGGCAAAAAGCCAACCCTCTCGACCCGCAATATGCACGCTTTGGCACATTCGACCAGCTGGCCGAAAACAGCCGTGAGCAAGTGAAAGATATCATCACTCATTTGGGTGTCAACAACAAAAAAGGCACGATTGAGCAGCAAGTGGGCGACCTGTACGCCCTCGGCATGGATAGCGCGAGGCTAAACCGTGAGGGCAATGCGCCTTTGCAAGAGCCGATGGCCTCGATGCGCGCGGCCACGACACGTGCCGATGTCATGAAACTGATAGCCAAGATGCACATGGGCTTGAGCGACCCGTTCTTTAACAGCACCGTGATGGCCGATTTGAAAAACTCAGAACAAAACATGCTCTACCTTATGCAGGGCGGCCTCGGAATGGGTGATCGCGACTATTATTTGGAACAGGATGCCAACACCGTGAAAGTGCGCAAGGCTTATGCTGATTATGTGCAACGCGTGCTCACGCTTGCCGGTTACAAGAAAGGCAAGGCCAAGAAAGCTGCCGCCACGGTCATGAACATTGAAACCCAGCTGGCACAGGTGGCTATGACTCGTGAGGAAAGCCGCGATTACAGCAAGCTGTACAATGTGGTGACGCTCGATGAACTGAAATCGCGCTATCCCAATATGGATTGGGACACCTATTTGGGTGCTTTGCAACTCAAGGACGTGGACAAAGTGTGCGTGTTCCAGTTTGCGTCGCTTGAAAAGGTGAACCAACTTTTGGCCACCCTTAAGCCACAAGAAATTCAAGATTACCTCATTTTCAAATATGTGGATGCCGCCGCTCCATATTTGAGCGATGACTTCCAGCAGGCTCACTTTGACATGTACAGCCGCGCGATGAGTGGCAAGCAAGTGATGCAGCCGCGCTGGAAACGAGCGTTGAACGTGCCTAACACATTGCTTGGTGAGGCTGTGGGGCAGCTCTATGTGAAGAAATATTTTCCCGCTGAGAGCAAGCGCAAAATGCAGCAGTTGGTCGACAATCTGCGTGTGGCGCTGGGTGAACACATCGCAGGCCTCTCGTGGATGAGTCCGGCCACTAAGGTGAACGCTCTTGTGAAGCTCAACTCATTCACTGTGAAGATTGGCTACCCCGACAAGTGGCAGGATTATAGCGGCTTGAACATCAACAATGATTCTTATTGGGAAAACGTGGTGCGGGCCAAAACGTTTAATGCCGCTTACGACTATGGCCAGCTGGGCAAACCGGTTGATAAAGAACGCTGGTGGATGACCCCTCAAACAGTGAATGCCTATTATGAGCCATCGAGCAATGAGATTTGTTTCCCGGCTGCGATTTTGCAACCGCCTTATTTCGACCCCACTGCCGACGACGCGAGCAATTATGGTGCCATAGGTGTGGTGATTGGTCATGAAATGACACACGGTTTTGATGATCAGGGTCGCAACTTTGACCATCAGGGAAACATGGTGGATTGGTGGACAGCCGATGATGCTGCGCAATTCAAAGCTTTGGCCGACAAGCTGGGAGCGCAATACAGTGCTGAAATTGTGGCCGACGACGTGCATGCCAACGGTGTTTTCACAATGGGTGAAAACATTGCCGACCACGGAGGGCTGCGTGTGTCGTACAGCGCATTCAAAAAAACAGAGCAAGGCAAGGGCAATGAACTGATTGACGGCTTCACGCCCGACCAACGATTCTTCTTGAGCTACGCCAATGTGTGGGCGACAAATATTACTAAAGAAGAAATTCTGCGCCGCACTAAAGTAGATCCGCACTCGCTGGGCGTAAACCGTGTGAATGTGGCTATTCGAAACCTTGAACCTTTCTTTAAGGCCTTTGATATTAAGGAAGGCGACAAGATGTATCGTTCGGAGCAAGACCGAGTGACTATTTGGTAAAAAATAACGACATGGCGCAGCCGTTGAAATTTTTAGGCATTATCCCGGCCCGGTACGCATCCACGCGGTTCCCGGGCAAGCCTTTGGCCGAACTTGGAGGAATGACGGTGATTGAGCGCGTGTGGCGACAGGCTCGCCGTGTGCTCGACCAAGTGGTTGTGGCTACCGACGACGAGCGCATTGCCGGCGCGGTGCGCTCGTTTGGCGGCGAGGCCATCATGACGAGCGCAAGTCACAGAAGTGGGACAGACCGTTGCTATGAGGCCTACGTGAAAAGTGGAATTGAATGCGATGTGGTCATCAATATTCAGGGTGATGAGCCATTTGTTCAGCCCGAACAGTTAGAGGCTCTCATGGCTTGTTTTGATGACACGAAAACCGATATTGCCACACTTGTGAAGCCATTTGACGCATCGTTGCTGCCTTTTAGCGCATTGGAGAATCCTAACACGCCAAAGGTCGTGCTCGACAAGGCCATGAAGGCACGCTATTTTTCTCGTTCGGTCATCCCATTTGTGCGCGGAGCCGAGAAGGAACAATGGCCTCAAAAAGTGCAATACTACACCCACATTGGCTTGTATGCTTACCGATGTGAAGTGTTGGCGCAGGTCACTCGCCTTGAGCCATCACCACTTGAGCTGGCAGAGTCGCTTGAACAGCTGCGCTGGATTGAAAATGGATTTTCAATTAAAGCGGGAATTACCACACAGTCAACCATCGGCATCGACACTCCGGCCGACCTTGCCCGCGCCGAGGCCTATTTAGCCACGCTTAAAGAGGCGTAACAGGCCTTTCCAGAGAATGATGCGCACTTTGTCGACAAGTATTGAGCCCAAAAACACGGCCGCAATGAGCAGGGCGGTGTGCAGCACAAACGAGCCGCGCGGCTCATTTGCAAACCATCCACGGATGCTTTGGTCGTAGAACTGGCCTAAGAAGCTGCTGCTTTGTGTCAAGTAGCATGCGAAGGCCGAGATGGCAAGCCAATTAATGCAACGATTGTGAGCAATGCGGATTTTGCTGAAAAACAGCAAAAGATGCATTGCTCCAATGATAACAAGGGGGCAGGTGTAGAAATACCACTTGCCTCCTTTCATTCCGTGCATTTTGAAGAGAAACATGCCCACTGTGAGCATGCCCACCATGCCCAAATAGATGCCCAAATCGGCCCAGCGCGACCATTGCCAGCACTTGATGGGGTAGAGGCGCATGTAGCGCGCGAGCAAATAGAGAGCCATGAACGAGGGTAGGGAGTAACCACTCACAATCCACTTGGTGCCGGGTGACAACCAGTCGTACACAAGTTGAAACGCGAAGTAGCCCACAAGCACTGCCTCAACTTGTTTGCGAGAGGCATGCTCAACAAAAGCGTTCAATGCGGGAGAGAAAAGCATCAGAGCCACATAGGCTTTCACAAACCAGTAGCCGCCGTCGAACAAAAACAACCGCTGCCACACATCATGCGTTAACTCTTGTGGCGCAAAGACGGCACAGCACCCAATGGCAAACAGGCCAAAGAAAAGCAGTTGAAAACCGAGTTCGGCCATACGGTTGGCGCGAAGACGAATGCCATACCAGCCCGATAACAGAACAAACAAATTGACGGCGACAATCGAAAAACCTTCGGTGAGAAACATGAGAAAAGCCGAAGATGGGTGGGCAAGCGTAAAAGCCTTTCCCGGCACGGGCAAAGCCCGGAAATTAGCATGCACAATGAGTACCAGTAGCATGGCCACAATGCGCAGCAACTCCATGTTGCTGTCGCGGCGCTTCGCGGGTGCATTTAACGTTCTGTTCATGATGATTCGTGCGTTGAAATGAATTTGTCATTTTTTGACAAATTATTATAGTAGATGCCATACCAAAGCCCAGCACCGCTCACGATGAGCGAGGGCACGCGATAATAATTCATGAGGCAGAGATAGAGCGGAAGCCCTAACCTCATGCTCACGAGCGATTCGAGTTGCTCGTCGCGTTTGGTTTGCAGTGTGTGAGCCAAATCGTCGACGGTGTGAAAATGATCGCAAAGGCAATGATGAGCATAATCTGTTTGATTATAAATGTCATCAACCGATAGTTTCACTCCATGCCTCTCGGGTGCGCTCACCCGTCCCGTGGCGAGCCCAATGGCGGTGCCCAAAGCGATGCAATAGGCTGGAGAGTCGGCAGAAATGCCCTCTGTGCCTTGTGGCCTGCCAAAACGTTCAAGGGTTATCTGGTCAACCTCTTGAAGAGCGAGTTCTAAAGAACCGTGCTGGCACAGCAAGAGGGTGCGCAAGACCTCGGTGCCCAAATTCAGGCTGAATGTTGACTGAGGCTGCATGTGGCAATAGATGCCCACTTCGGTTGAGCCACCTCCCTGATCCACCACAATGACGTGCTCGTGCGCCTCCATTTCTTCAGGGAACGGAGTGGAATGCCTGAATGCAATCAGTGCGCCTTGCGCTTCTTCTTGCTTGGTGAGAATGCACACGTTCAAACCGGCCTCTCGCTTGATGATGCTGATGATTTCATCGCGGTTGGTGGCAGTGCGATAGGCAGCGGTGGCAATGGTGAAAATTTGATCCACATTTTGCTGCCGGGCCACTTCGCGAAAATGGATGATATGAGGCAGCACACGGCTTGTGAAGTAGTGGACGTTCATCCGATTCGACCTGTCAAGCCCCCGACCCGTGTCGGTTTTGTGCGAAGCCCGAAAAAAAAGGTCAAAATCGAATTGCTCGGCGTGGATAATCGCATGAGTATCGCGCCCCACCAAGAGCTTCACGGCTTTTGTGGACAATTCAATCACTGCAAACTTTTGGGGATTTGCAGCGTTGCCTATGGTGGAAACCATGTGCCGCAACGAAGGCTGCCCTTCGGGGTCAATGTCGAGGCAATTCATGTTCACCGTGCGTGTGGCAAGCAGCCGCTCATGATGATAGTCGTTGGGAGTGTGCGATGATTGCATAACGAGTGCAAAATTACAAATTTCTGTAAAAAAATAAGTGGAGTGGTGAGCCAAAAGTGCTATTTTTGCAGCATAATCAAGACACTATGGCCGGCCTTTACGTCCACATACCCCTCTGCAAGCAACGCTGCATTTATTGTGATTTCTACAGCACCACCCATTCGGGGTGGGTTGATGACTATCTTTCGGCCCTTCACAAAGAGGCCTTACATCGTTCTCATGAAATTGAACCGCATGACATCAGCACTTTGTATATAGGTGGCGGCACGCCGTCGCAGCTCACGCTACCACAGCTTTCTCTTTTGGTGGAGGAACTTCGAGATGTGTTTGACTTAAGCGGATTGA
>JAFVCX010000064.1 GCA_017478855.1 Muribaculaceae bacterium
AACACAGCGCCCACGGCAAGAACCACATTCTTGGCAAATGTGGCGTTGTTGCTCAGCACCCATGCGTCACCAAAACAGCCACAATCGGGCACGGCACGCGTCACGGCCAGCCACAAAGTGAGGGGCAGCATCACGGCCATCATGAGCAACATCAGCACCGGCGCACTGCGGCGATAGGCACCCACAGCCACAATCACTCCCAAAGTCATCTCAGCGGCTGGCAAGGCAAATGCGGCAAAGAGGGCGGCTGGCAGCAGGGCATCCCAGCCCAGTGTGAGAATGTATTCGGTAATCTTATAATAAGTGCCCCACGGGTCGATGGCTTTAGCGAAACCTGAGAAGGCAAAGGTGGCACCCATCACAAGCCTCACCAGCACCACGGTGAGGGTGATTATCCACGGCTGAGCGGTTGCGGCCGAGGGCCGAGGGGATGTTGCAACAGGTTCGTTATCCATTCGATTGCTGTTCGTCGCGCTTGATGAGGGCAAACACACTGTAATTAATCATATCCTGATAATTGGCCTCAATTCCATCCGACACGAGGGTGGCACCATTATGATTCTCTATTTCTTTGGTGCGCTGAATCTTGGCCAAAATCAGGTCGGTATAACTTGAGATGCGCATATCGCGCCAAGCCTCGCCATAATCGGTGTTCTTGGCCAGCATGAGCGTCTTGGTTTCTTCCATGCACTGGTCGTAGAGAGCCAGAGCGCGGTCTGAATCCATATCGACCACATCAGAGTAGCCCAAACGCAATTGAATGATGCCAATGATGCCGTAGTTGACAATCGCAATGAACTCAGGCCAAATGCCCTCGCCCACCTTTGATTCCTTATTAATTTCGAGCGTTCTGATGCGTTTTGCCTTGATGAAAATCTGGTCGGTGACCGATTGCGGCCGCAGAATGCGCCACGAGGGCCCGTAGTCCTTCATTTTGAGGATGAAAAGCTGGCGGCACTGTGCCACAGCATGGTCAAATTGTTGGTCGGTGTTGTTAATCATACGTCCACATTAGAATAAGCAAGCAAAATTAATAAAAAAGCCTCGACAATGCATGATTTTGCCCAAATAATTGCTTGAACGCAGGACAAGTGCGTGCAGGCACAAAAAGACTGAGGGCGCAAACGTGACTTAGTCCGCCTGCGCCCTCAGTGGTGAAAAACCACATCAAAGGATGTGATGAAACTCCGATAAAAACAGGTTTTGAGAGCATCCATACCTTTGTAATCCTCCGGTTCGTTGAGAACACCTTTCGGTTGAGGCCCGCCATTAGCATGAATACCGATCTCGGCATTTCATAATAATTTGAAGAGTATCCCAATCTACTTTGATGTGGTGTGTAACGTTGAACTTAGAAAACATTGCAAAGATAGCTCATTTTGCCGATGTACGCAAGCCTTCCGGCGAAAAAAAACGAAAAATGGAGCCTCACCACACAAGGGTTCTGGTTCCATTTTTTCGTTGCGAGGCAACGCAAACAAGTAGACGTTCAGCCGCTTATTGT
Organism: Muribaculaceae bacterium; assembly: GCA_017478855.1. Classification (GTDB taxonomy): domain Bacteria; phylum Bacteroidota; class Bacteroidia; order Bacteroidales; family Muribaculaceae; genus Sodaliphilus. The sequence goes on from JAFVCX010000064.1 coordinate 1,505, forward strand.
GCGTTCTTTGCTTTCTCCACGATAGCCTTGAAAGCCTCCGGGTTGTTCATGGCCAAATCGGCCAACACCTTGCGGTTGATTTCGATACCGGCTTTGTGGATGAGGCCCATGAGTTTGCTGTAAGACAGATCCTCCATTCGGGCAGCGGCGTTGATGCGTTGAATCCAAAGCGCACGGAAGTTGCGTTTTTTCTTCTTGCGGTCAGCGTAGGCGTAGGTCAAACCTTTTTCCCAAGTATTTTTCGCTACGGTCCAAACGTTTTTACGGGCGCCGAAATAACCTCTTGTAAGTTTTAAGATTTTCTTGCGTTTAGCTCTTGAAGCTACATGATTAACTGATCTTGGCATTTTTTTAGTTGTTGTGATTGCCAGCGGCCCCACATGCTGAGTGGCACTTTTGAGCTGGGCATTCGGTTAATAAAAATGATAAAAATCTCTTTAAGATTAAAAGTTGTTGAAGATGCAAATGATCGCTCCGATTACTTCAGAAGCATCTTGCGCACGGCCTTCAGGTTGTCGCCATCCACAATGCTCACATGAGTAAGGTTGCGTTTTTGTTTTTTGGTCTTCTTCGTCAAGATGTGACTCTTGTACGCATGTTTTCTTTTAATCTTCCCTGTTCCGGTAAAGGAGAACCTTTTTTTGGCACCGGAATTAGTCTTCATTTTTGGCATTTTTGAATTGTTATTAAAAAAGTTATTAATCATTTTGAGGAACAGGCACTTACCAAGCCTGATGCCCCTTTTCTTTCCGTTTTGTCGCTCAAATCACTCGGCCGGAGCTTCGTTGGCCTCATCTTTGGCTTTTGAGGCGGGAGCTTGCTGCGCTTCCTTTTTCTTGCCCCCACCAGAGGTCGCTTTCTTGGGCGAGAGCATGATGGTCATGCGTTTGCCTTCAAGCACCGGCATCTGGTCAACTTTTCCATATTCCTCAAGGTCGTTGGCAAAACGCAGAAGAAGCACTTCGCCCTGCTCTTTGAAGAGGATGCTGCGTCCTTTGAAGAAAACGTAGCTTTTCACCTTCGCGCCTTCCTGAAGGAAACCGATGGCATGCTTGAGCTTGAAGGTGTAGTCGTGCTCATCGGTCTGAGGCCCGAAACGAATTTCTTTGACCACCACCTTGGTCGACTTGGCTTTCTGCTCTTTGAGCCGTTTGCGCTGCTGGTATTGGAACTTTTGATAGTCCATGATTTTGCACACGGGAGGCTGTGCCTGCGGTGCAATCTCAATCAAGTCAAGTCCCTGTTCTTCGGCTATTTTCAGGGCTTTGAATGTGGGGTAAATGCCTTCTTCCACATTGTCGCCCACAAGCCTCACCTCACGAGCGCGAATCTGCTCATTGATGGCATGCGAGTCCTTGTCGTTTTTGCCGTTTGCGCGGCGGTCATTGTTGCGTCGTCCACCGGCGTTGTTGCCGGTATTTGGCGTAGAAGGACGTTTGGGTCCCGTCCAAAATGGTTTTTTCTCCATTAAGTGATTTTTATATGAATAATTATCGAAGATGCTCACAATGAGCAAGATAATCAAGTTAGAACTTGGTCATCTCGGCAACTTCGGCATTCAAATCGGCTGCAAAGGTAATAATTTTTTTCGAACCCTTATCACCTTCACCCTGTTTTCTTACAGAAACTTCGCCACTAGCCGCTTCTTTCTCACCCACGATGAGCAGGTAGGGAATGCGTTTCAACTCATTGTCACGAATCTTCTTGCCAATCTTTTCGTTACGGTCGTCGATGATGGCACGCACATCGTTTTCATTGAGCACGTCCACCACATGTTTTGCATAGTCGTTAAACTTCTCGCTGATGGGCAGCACCACACACTGGTCGGGCACAAGCCACAAGGGCAGCTTGCCTGCCGTGTGCTCAAGCAACACTGCGATGAAACGCTCCAAAGAGCCGAAAGGCGCACGGTGAATCATCACAGGGCGATGCTTCAGGTTATCGGCACCGGTATATTCCAAGCCAAAGCGTTCGGGCAAGTTATAGTCAACTTGAATCGTGCCCAGCTGCCAGCGACGACCCAGCGCGTCTTTCACCATAAAGTCGAGTTTGGGCCCATAGAATGCGGCCTCACCGGTTTCTTGGCGGGCTTTCAGTCCCTTTTCTTCGCAAGCCTCGATGATGGCTCGCTCGGCTTTTTGCCAATTCTCATCACTGCCCACATATTTTTCAGGCTTGTTGGGGTCGCGAAGTGAAATTTGCGCTTCGTAGTCGAAGCCGAAGATGCGGAAGATGAACGAAATGATGTCCATCACACCCAAGAATTCCTGTTTGAGCTGGTCGGGGGTGCAGAAAAGGTGGGCATCGTCCTGACAGAAACAACGCACACGAGTGAGGCCATGCAGCTCACCGCTTTGCTCATAGCGATAGACCGTGCCAAACTCGGCAAAGCGCAAAGGCAGGTCGCGGTAGCTGCGGGGTGCGGTGCGATAGATTTCGCAGTGATGAGGGCAGTTCATAGGTTTGAGCAAATATTCCTCGCCCTCTTCAGGTGTGTGGATGGGCTGGAAGGAATCTTTGCCATATTTTGCATAGTGCCCTGAAGTGACATAGAGCATCTTGTTGCCAATATGGGGAGTCACCACCTGCTGGTAACCGTATTTCTTTTGAATCTTGGCGAGGAAATCTTGCAGGCGATTACGCAGAGCGGCACCTTTAGGAAGCCATAAGGGCAGGCCGGCTCCCACATTTTGTGAGAATGCAAACAGCTCCATTTCCTTGCCAATCTTGCGATGATCGCGCTTCTTGGCCTCTTCGAGCATCACCAGATACTCATCGAGCATCGACTTTTTGGGGAATGAGATGCCGTAGACGCGCACCAGCTGCGGACGTTTTTCATCGCCACGCCAGTAAGCACCTGCGAGCGAGAGAATTTTCACGGCCTTGATGGGTGCGGTGGTGGGAATGTGCGGGCCACGGCACAGGTCGGTGAAGTTGCCCTGCGTGTAGGTGGTGATGTGGCCGTCTTCAAGCTCGTTTATCAGCTCACATTTCAGGCTCTGTCCGCCGTCGCCAAAGAACTTGAGCGCGTCGATCTTGCTGATGTCGTGGCGTTCCACTGCCTCCTTGCGAGCCACAAGTTCGGCCATTTTCTTTTCGATTTTCGGAAAATCGGCTGCCGTGATTGTGTTTTCGCCCGGATCTATGTCATAGTAAAATCCATTTTCGATTGCTGGGCCAATACCAAACTGAATGCCTTTGTAGAGTTCCTGCAAGGCTTCGGCCAACAAGTGGGCCGAGGTGTGCCAAAAGGCGTGCTTGCCTTCAGGGTCATCCCACTTGAAGAATTTGATGGCACCATCGCGGTCGATGGGGCGAGAAATGTCCCACTCCTCATCGTTAAGTGAAGCGGCCAGAATGTTACGAGCCAGTCCAGCGCTAATGCTTTCGGCAACTTGCAGGGGCGTGGTGCCCGCTTCGTATTGCCTTACGTTTCCGTCAGGAAATTGAATGTTAATCATCTTTAGAATCAGTTTTTTGCGTTGTACCCTACAACGGCACAACAATTATTATTTTAAGTTGACAAAGGTACAACTATTTTCTAAAATGCTCATCACATTTCATCTTTTTCATAAAAAAATTGCTCCATATCACACATCAGGCATTGTTTTTCAAGCCGTTTTTTTGCCAGCATGACAACTTTTACTAACTTTGTGGGCACATGAATTTCCTGAAATGGCATATCGCCATCATTTTGTGTTTCTGCTTTTGGGCGGGAACGGCAAGTGTGCATGCCGCCGGCGATCGCGGCAGGCTCATCGTGGACTTTGGGCTTCCCTTTGGTGACGTGAATGCCGACCTTGTGACCGATGTGGCCGACGTGAACATTCTCATCAACGTGCTTCTGGGCAATGACGACGCGGAGAAATATGGAAGTCACATCTTCATCACCGATGATGACTTGATTGACGTGAGCGATGTGAATCAGATAATTAACATCCTTTTGGGGCGAGTTTCGTCGAACGACAAAGGGTCGAATATCAACAAGACAGGTTACCGATATTTGCCCTACGACAGCATCGATTTTTCAGAACAAGCCGACACCCTTTGGCGTGAAGGTTCACAAATCTTGCTCACTTTCGACGGAGATGAGCAGCAGCGATTCGTCATCACATTCTCTGGCGGCGAGTGGAGCATTGATGCCTTGGACGGAGCCAGCGTCGAAATATTGAAGCCGTCGGGCACGGCGACAGCTCTTTTTGCCGATTCCTTCACCATTGCGCAAGAGGGAATTGCAGTATCGGGCAATGTGCTCACCAGCTCAAACGTCACTTATTTAATTCGCGATGTGGGAAAGTATCAAATTATGACCTTGCACGCCACATTGCGCCCCATGATGTCGCGAGTGACGATTAGCGGTGTCACCTCTCCATTTGTCATCAAGAATCTTTATGTGTGTGACTCTGTGCTCACTACGGCGCAGTTCCATCTAAAAGAACAAAAAACAGACCTCAGTTTTGAGTTTCATGACGGTGTGGACCCCAACGGCAGCGCCTACTGCCTATTTCCATCCAACGGTGGCTCGCGAGTGCTGCCTCTGACGCTAGAATACCACGATTTAGACGGCAAGCCCACACAAACTTACTTGCGCAACCTCTTGGACATGAACCTTCGGGTGGGCGAATCGACCGTCATCAGTGGGCCTCATGGTGACGAGTGGATGCAATGGATACACGACATTCACTTCTGCACTTCGCGCGGACAAACGTGGGGAACCGGCGTGGCTCGTGCCGACATTTATGACTCTCTGGGGCAAACCGTCACTCTCACGCCCTATGATGGTGCGCGATGCCTCGATGATGGGGTGTTTCAGTCAGTTGCCACGAGCGATGTCACAGTGGCTCGTGCCGAAATCACGGCAGATGGTCGCTTGGCGATAGAATGCGTGGGCAAAGGGACAGCTGAAGTATCGTTCGCGTTTCTCACGGCACAGGGCGAGTTGCTGAAACGCACAGCTACCGTACACGTCAAATAAAAATGCCTTTCAAACCACAAGAAGTCGCTATGAACGCGGCTTGCCGCCACGTTTCCTCACCACAAAGGCGGTTCCTCCCGCAGGGTAAAGACGCTTAATCAGGTCGTTGCGGTGCAAACGGCGCAATGAGCTGATGATGGCGCTTCTATAGTTTTTGTCATACCAAAAGAAATACTTGCGTTGGGCCAGTTTCTCTTCTTTGCTCTGGGCAGTGAACACCGGCTGCAACGTGTAGGGATGAAGACCTGTGAAATAGGTTTCGGTGCTCTCCGTCATGGGCGTGGGCGTGAAGTCTTGCACTTGCTCAAGGTGAAAATTCAAATCTTTAGTGATGGCGGCCAGCTCAGCCATAGCCTCTTCGGTGCACGCCGGATGCGACGAGATGAAGTACGGTATGAGCTGCTGATTCAGGCCATACCGGCGATTCACCTCATCAAACAGTGCCTTGAACCGCACAAACAGGTCGAACGACGGCTTGCGCATCATTTTCAGCACCTCGTCGCTCGTGTGCTCGGGAGCCACCTTGAGGCGGCCCGACACGTGAAAGCGTATCAGCTCCTCATTATATCGCTCATTCACCTTATCCACTTGCTGATTGCCCGTGCGGTGCATCGACAAGTCATAGCGCACTCCGCTGCCTATGAATGATTTTTTCACCTGCGGCAAGGCATCCACCGCATGATAGATATCCAGCAGCGGGCCGTGGTCGCTGTTCAAGTTGGAGCAAGGCCGCGGATGCAGGCATGAGGGGCGAGCGCAGCGCTGGCAGTGCTCGATGTCGTGACCGCGCATGGCATACATGTTGGCGCTGGGACCGCCCAAATCACTGATGTAGCCCTTAAAATCCTCCATCTGCGTCACCTGCTTCACCTCGCGCAAAATGCTTCGCTTGCTGCGAGAGGCGATGAATTTGCCCTGATGGGCGCTGATGGTGCAAAACGCGCATCCGCCAAAACAGCCACGGTGCATGTTCACCGAGTGGCGAATCATCTCATAGGCCGGGATGCGCTTGCCGTGGTATCGCGGATGGGGAAGGCGCGTGTAGGGCAAGTCGAATGAAGCATCAATCTCCTCGGTGGTCATCGGCGGGTTGGTGCGATTCACCTTGATGGCCACCTCACCTGTGACCTGCCACAACGTATGCCCATGCCACAAGTTGCTCTCCACCTCGATGTGGCGAAAGTTCTCGGCCTGCGCCCGCTTGCTGGCTTGACACTCGGCAAAGCTGTGCAGCACCACATCGTCGCCATCGGCCGCATGAGGCACTTCGGAGAGCGGACGGCGCACCACCGTTTGGGCAATATGGGTCAGGCTATCGATTGGCTCACCGCGCTTCAGTGCCTCGGCAATTTCCAAGATGGGTTTTTCTCCCATGCCATACACAAGCACATCGGCCGGACTGTCCATCAAAATTGAGGGGCGCAGGCGGTCTTGCCAATAGTCATAATGCGCGAGCCGCCGCAGCGAGGCCTCAATGCCGCCGGCCACCACCGGCACGTCGGGGAAGAGTTTTTTCAGGGCCGCGCTATACACGATGGTGGGATAATCAGGACGGGCACCCGCCCTACCCTCCGGCGTGTAGGCATCGTCGCTGCGACGCCGGCGGTTGGCCGTGTAGTGATTCACCATCGAGTCCATGGCACCGGCATGCACACCAAAGAACAAGCGTGGACGGCCCAGCTTTTTGAAGTCGCGCAGGTCATCGCGCCAGTTGGGCTGCGGCACGATGGCCACCCGATAGCCATGAGCCTCCAGCACGCGGCCTATCACAGCGGCCCCCATCGATGGGTGGTCGATATAGGCATCGCCTGTGAACAGAATCACGTCCACATCATCCCATCCCAAGTGTTCCAGCTCTTTCTTGGTGGTGGGCAACCACTGGCCCTCTATTTTAGGCATCCCAATGCAATTAACTATTCACTGCAAAATTAATGCTTTTTTTCAGAACATTCGGGCGTTTGCTCCAAAAACCTCTCGTCAACCACATTCATTGGGCATGCAGGTCGGCCAAGCATGGCCGTCGATTCGCCATGCTCTCATTTGCCATGACGACAAAAACACATCACCCCCTCAGCTTCATGTTCCGAAGAGAATGATGTGTTTCTCAGGCCGCGCCCGTTACAGGCACGGCATATTGAGTTGGCTATGATGATGAAGTCAAAAAAAGCTAAATCATTTCCACTTTTTGGAGTTCAATCTCCTTGAGTATCTCGTCCACTTTATTTGTCACATACTGAACAAACTCACCGTTGCACATGGCAGAAATTGTGCCACTGGCAAAATCCCAGTTGCGATAACGACGGTCAGAGTACTCCCAACCATAGGGCCATGCGTCCTCTGGTGCGCCATTCAAGCATTTGAGTTTGTACTTGTTGCGCAGCCGGCTCATGTCGCAGCCGGCAGTGTAGTTTGAGATGCCCCAGAAGAAACTCCTTTCACTTGAATAAGAACTCCACAAGCGGATGGCCATTCCCTTCCATTCCGGGCGATAGAAAAAGATGCCACGCTCTCCGCGGGTTTCATATAAGTTCTCACACTTGCAGATGAGGTCACGGCTGTCGGCGTATTTCTCCAACTCGGGCTTGACTTTGGAGTCAAACACATATTTGCCATAATCTGTGTTGGCAATCGCCATGATGGCATCTACTTCTTTCGCATGTTCGACCATCAATTTGAGCAGCTCTTGTTTCTCGTTGATTTCCATATCTTGATTAGTTAATGTTTTAATGTGATTGCGATATTGTATTAATGTTTCGCGGATGAGCGGGAAGGTCGCGCTTTTATCAATGCACACGCCAAGCCAATCGATGATGTGGCGAGCATACGATGCTCGAACATATTGCACATCACTCGCACTTTGGGGTGATGCCTCGTTGCCAAACAGAGTTAGATACACAATCTTGTAATTCTCCCGCCCATGGTACGCATCGTTCGCGTATTTATCATATCGTTCAAGTTGCTTGTATTGGTCAGGGGCGTAAATCTTGTTCTCGATGATGACGGCACGGTGGCTTTCATCTTCAATCAAAATATCAATGCGGCCGGTATCTGTTGTGAACTCTGTTTGTACACGTGCGGTTTCGGCATCAACAACATTGCTCATATCCATGACTTGCAACCACTGTTTGAGAAACAGGTTTCCCTGTCCATGCGAACCCAGCGGGTCAAGCAGCGAGGCAATGATGGCAGAATGTGTGGTTTCATAGTGATTCACACCGCACGCGCCAAACATATTGAAGCGTTCGCCACGCTTTTTAGCCTCTTCTTGTTTTAATTCGGTTTGCCGCAAGAGCAAACCCGCTTGTTCCAATAGATTTTTCATAACATTTACATACCAATATTCATTGATAGTTTTTTCCGGCAAGTTGCCGATGGGTGTCACAACATAGGGGCGTGTTTGCCCTTGTTGGGGCCATCGGGGTGACGGCGACAGGGCATGCCCGCCATTTGCTGGATGGTGGAGAACTGCTGGCCACAGTACTTGCAGGTGTAGCGCGACTTCTCGCCGCCCTCGTAAGGCTTGTGCTTGCCTTTGTTGGGGCCGTTGGGATGACGGTGGCAAGGCATACCGGTCATTGACTGAACAGAATTGAAACGTTGTCCGCAGTATTCGCAATAATAATTTGCCATAATGCTTGTGATTAAAATGGTTAATATGATGCTAAACATTCTCATGTCGCAAAGTTATTTAAGAGGTACGCCATATCAAGGCATAGGTAAATTTTTTCACAATCATTTTTTCAAGGCAGTCCAGCTGTGGGGACATAAAAAACGAAGCGCGGACTGCTTATGCCACACTTCGTAGTCTGATGGTCCTGAGAAAACCGTAACACAAAAAGGGTGTATCAATAATGCAGCCCACGCCTATAAGGGCGCGGAGCCGCTATGCCATCCTCTTGTGTTAATGAAAATTTCTCAGGTTTTCAGACTACAAGAATAAACATAACGCTTCGGGTCAGCAATGTCGCGATTGGCGGGGAGAAGCCCACTAATCAACCGCAAAGTTAAAGAAATATACCGACACTCACAAACGTTTTTCCATTTTCTACACGTTCAGCCCCTTTCGCTTAAAGCAACCGCGATGGCAGCCGGTAAGAAAAATTCTGCACCTCGGCCATGATTTGGCTGTTCTGTTTTGTATCTTTGCAAAAAAATTATTCGTTATGGATTATTTCGAAAAAGAACCCAATCTGTTCAGCAAATACGTTTGGGTGGTCAACACCATCCATCGTGCCGGAAGAATTTCTTTTGATGGCATCAATGAGAAATGGCGCAATAATGTGGCCATGAGTGGCGGCGATAAAATTCCGTCGCGCACCTTTGGGCACTGGCTGAAGGCCATAAAAGAGGTGTTCGGCATCAGCATCCGCAATGAGCATTGCGGCGATTTTCGCTATTTCATCGAGAACGAAGAAGAAATTAACGACCACGGCATCAAGTCGTGGCTGCTCGACACATTCAGCACCAGCCAACTGCTGGCCAGCTGCCTCGACATCAAAGATTGCATTTTGCTGGAAGAAGTGCCATCGGGGCAGGAGTTTCTGCAACCGATTCTGCTTGCCATCAGAGAGAAACGCATCATTCGCGTCACCTATCAGGGCTTTCACAAAGAAGCCAAAAGTGTTTTCGACATGCAGCCTCGGTGCGTGAAGCTGCATCGCCAGCGGTGGTATATGCTGGCAAAGGTCATGGCCTACCCCAAGCAGTCGCCGCGCGTCTTCGCACTCGACCGCATCAAGGCCGTTGAGCTGACCGATGACACTTTTACTCTGCCCGGCAGCTGGAATGCCACATCGTTTTTCGCCAATAGTTTCGGGGTGATTGTGGATCAAGACATCCATGTGGAATGCGTGAAACTGCGCGTGCGTGCCGATCAGGCCTACTACTTTAGTACCCTACCCTTGCACTCCACACAACAAAAAGACACCAAACTATCGAATGACGACTACACCGTTTTCGTTTATCATTTGCGCCCCACCTTTGACTTTATGCAGGAAGTGCTCAAGAATGGCGACAGCGTGGAGGTGCTTGAGCCGGCATGGCTTCGCCGCGAAGTCGCCGAGCGCATCAACCAAATGGCACAAATCTACAAAAATGACTGATATGGAAAAGAATCTTGACGGGCCACACAGTTCCGCGCTGAAAGATTTTGCAGCCATCGACTTTGAAACTGCCAATGGTGAGCGTTCTTCGGTGTGCTCAGTGGGAGTCGTCGTCGTGCGCGGCGGCGAAATAGTAGATTCGTTTTATTCACTCATTCAACCTGAACCTAACTATTACAGCTATTGGTGCAGCCGCGTGCATGGTTTGTGCAGTGAAGACACCGATGAGGCTCCCGTGTTTCCCGAAGTGTGGAAACAGATTGAGCCTCTGATTGCGGGCTTGCCGCTCGTGGCGCACAACAGGCCTTTTGACGAAAGTTGCCTGCGTGCCGCATTTCGCGTCTATCAGATGGATTATCCGGAATATGAGTTCTATGACACGTTGTGTGCATCGCGTCGCAAACTCCGCCATTTGCCCAACCATCAGCTCCACACCGTGGCCGCCGCCTGCGGCTATCGGTTAGAGCATCATCACCACGCCCTTGCCGATGCCGAAGCCTGCGCCCACATCGCCAGAAAATTATTGTAACATGCGTTTATTCGCATGTGGGGCTCCGCTAAATTTGTGGCCATTTAGATAACCTTTCTGTGGTCAGTCTTTCTTTTTGGCATCGAGGTGATAGGCAAATGAGATGCCGATCCAATGATGACGGTAACCTGCCCATTGTGTCACCTGTTGGTAAGCCGTTTGGTCGCTCCAATACACGGTTTCGCTGTTGAGGATGTCGCGCAGCTCAAGTGTGATGCGAGCTTTGCTGCTGAGCACTTTCCAAGTGATTTTGGCATCCCATTCCAGCCAATCACGATTCATGTCGCTCATGGTGTAACCGCGACGCATGCGCTCAGTCAAGCTGGTGCTGAATTCGAAATTGCGCCACTTGGCCTCACTCTCCACACCGATTTTGTTGCTCCACAACGTAGTGTTTTGTTCGGGTGATGCCGAAAAGTGTAATCGGTTGGCATCTATTTCAACAAACGATTTGGTTTGCAACCAGTTAATATCAAAAGTCAATAAAAGTTTGTCTTTAGGATGCAACGCACTCTGTCGGTTGAGCGTGCGCTCGGTTTCATCGGGCAGCAATGTGAGGTAGCCATAATGCCGCTCGGCATTCATTTTCAAATCATTTTGCAATCGCCATTTTTCGCCCAACCCGTGGTCATAGTTGACCTGCAAGCCCAGCACACGGCTTCCCTTGGCGGTCATTGGGCGGCTGGTGTAGATGCCGGTCACAGGGTCATAGGCTAAAGCAGAAACCGTTTGGCGGTCGCTGACGTTCAGGCTAAGGGTTGTGCCTAGCGAGAGCTGGCGTGTGGGGTCAACGACACTCAATTTGAGCGAGAGGTCATTAGCATGGCAATTTTTCAAGTCAGGGTTGCCCTCGGCAACAAACAGCGGATCGGTGTTATCGCGATAACCGATGGTCTGCAACAAGCCCGGCAGATAGGTCGACCAGCCATAGTTCAGTTCGAGGGCAGCCTTGCGACTGGGTTTCCAAGTGGCTTTAAGGTTCGGCTCGAAGAGCCAGTGGCGGCGAACGGCGGCAGTGTCGAGCACACCACGACGATAATCCTGCGCCTCACGTTGCCAGCCGTCCCACGACTTGCGGAACCAAGCTCACGGCGTGCAGGTTGAGGGTTGAGCCAAGCGTCAGTGCGTGGCCGGTGCCGTGATAATGGTCACGGTAGGTGTTGGCGGCATCGGGAAAGCCGTCGCTTTCAAAAGTGCGACGCTTGTACTGGCGGTCATAAGTGTTTTTATACGCCATGTTCATCAGCCACTTAGAGTTCATCCAGTACTTATAGGTGACCGAAGCCTGTGTGGCCAGCGAGGATGACGGATCGGTCGAGTGCTGCGACAATAGCGTCGTCGCATCGCCAGCGCGATAGTCAGTAATCGTGCGGTCGGTCCATTGCTCGGTTTGATGATCACTCATGTTGATGCTGGCATTCAGCACCACATTGCCGTCATGAATTTTGTGCGACCAACTGCCTCTCGCAGCCATCTTGGTTTCGTGGCCTTGCGAACGTGAGGCCGTCAGCTGTGTAAGAGTGGGGCTGGCTATGCCGGTATCCACTTGGTCAAACATCTCTTGTTCGGAAGTTTGGCTGCTGTGTGACCGCAGCTGATTGTGGCTGAGGTTGGCTTGCAGAGAGAACAAATTGAGTGAGTCGGCATTCCATCTCAGATTGGTGTTGACTGTGGGACTGAGGCCATGTTTGCGATGATAAGTTTCAGTGCTGATGCGGCTGGCCGCAGTGTTCGGAAAATAGTTGTCGGTTTGCTTTCCACTGGTGTTCCAGTTGTCATCATGCGCCAACCCTCCGCTAATGCTGACATAGCTGCGCAAGTTTTTCTTATCGGCCATCTTGTTCCAATTATGCTGATATCCGGCCGAGGCACCCTGCTCGTTGCCGAAACCATTACCCCACGAACTCATGGAGCGGTTCATGTAGCGGCGATGCGTTTTTTCCATGTTGTTGGCATCGGCATATACCAACACCGGGTCGTTCTTGGACAAGCGGTTCATGACCAGCTCGCCCTCATAATTCTCTTTGGTCTGCAAACCTGCCTTCACATCGCCGTACCAGCGATCGAGGAAGCCTGGCTTAATGCTCAAATCCAGCACCATGTCCTCTGTGCCGTCGTTGCGACCCGTTTGCTCGCTCAGTTCCGATGCTTTGTTGTAGGCCTTGATGCTCTGCACGGCCTCGGCGGGCAACTGGTTGACCAAGGCATCGCCGCCAAACAGGCTCTCGCCATCCATCGTCAAGCGAATGGGCTTGCCATTCCACGACAATTTGCCATCTTTATCCATTTCTACGCCGGGCAGCTGGCGAATCAGTTCATCCAGTCGTGCGCCTTCGCTCAGCTTGAAGGCCTGCGGATTGAACACGATGGTGTCGCCACGCATAGTGAACCGACGCGCCCGGGCGGTGACCTCTACCAACTTGAGCAACTGTGGCGATATTTTTAGCCCCGCGTTGCCAATGTCCATTGTGTCGCGGCGACTGTCGGACAATGCCATCACAGTGCGGCTCTTGTCATAATAGCCCAGCACCGAAATGTCGAGCGAGCCGCGCCCGTCGGTAAAGAATGTGAAGTAGCCGCTTGTGTCGACCGGCACCGTTTGAACGTTATAGCTGTTTTCGCTCAGTTGGCGCATGAAACGCACGGTGGCTTCGGGCAAAGGTTCGCCGGTGTCTTGGTCGGTGACGCGACCACGGATTATGTCGCCCCACGCGACCGTGCTGCACAGCACGGCCACAACGACAAGCATTGTTCTCATAGCAAATTGCAGGTTTCTTGGGTGGATGTCTCTCAAATTGGAAAGATTTGCAATCTTATTTTAGATATTTGATGGCTTCGTCCAGCAATCCGCGCACAAAATCATCGGCAGTGAGCTTTTGCATTTCTGCGATACTCTTGCGGCATAAACTGATTTCGCCATCGGTAAGCGACACTTGCTGAACGTTCTTGCACAAGTGCAAAATCGAGGCGGCATACGAAGAAACCGTACTGCCCTTGTGCTGGGCGGCGCGCTTAAATGCGTTGCGGTAGTGGTTGAACGACGTGAGCCACTCCACATCATCGGTCGGCTCCATGCCGTCGAACTCACCCATCATTTTCAATGTCACCGCATTTTCATTGAGGCCTTTCAGCTTTTCCAGCCCCTTAAAAGTTTTGTTCAAGTCCACCTTCACACCCATGTCATCCAGTTTCATGCCCAGTTCTCCCAGTTTGTTCTCCAAGCTATCGAGTATCAGGTCTTTCAGTTCAATCATGATAGAATCGGGCACTCCTTTGAGCACATGCATTGACTTGATGGTTTCGGGTGTCAGATCACTCAGGT